>NZ_JBHXUW010000026.1:0-103716 GCF_042672475.1 Streptomyces sp. NPDC127177 | reverse complement strand
CCGTCACAGCCACCGGAGCGGACGCGACCCCGTCACAGCCACCGGAGCGGACGCGCCCCCGTCACAGCCACCGGGCCGGGCCCGCGCGGAGAACGTGCGGGCCCGCCCCGGTGCCGTCACAGCGCCACGACGTCCGCCACCGCGCAGGCCACGTTGTCGGGGGCGCCCGCCGCCCCGGCCAGCGCGAGCAGCTCGCCGACCGCCGTGCCGGGGCCGTCCGCCGCGGCGAGCGCCCGGCCCAGCTCCGCACCCTCGACGACCGCCGAGAGCCCGTCCGAGCAGAGCAGGTAGCGGTCGCCCTCGCGGGCGTCCCGCACGTCCAGATCGGGTCCCGAACCGTACGGACCACCGCCGGCCAGTACCTTGAGCAGCATGGCCCGCTGCGGGTGCGAGACCGCCTCCTCCTCGGTCAGCGAACCGTCGTCGATCATCGACTGGACCAGGCTGTGGTCGTGCGTGATCCGGAACAGCTCGCCCCCGCGCAGCAGGTACGCCCGCGAGTCCCCGATGTGCACGAGGCCCAGCTGCGAGCCCGTCCACACCATCGCGGTCAGCGTGGTCCCCGACTCCTCCGGCGCCCCGCTTCCGGCTTCCCCCAGCACCGCGTCCCGCACCGCACGCGCGGCCTGCTCCGCCGCGTCGTGCAGCAGGTTCAGCAGCTCCGCGGCCGGTACCGCGCCCCGCGCCACCGGTTTCAGGGCCTCGATCGCCGCCGCGCTCGCCCCCGCCCCGCGCTCACCGAACCCGTCGGCGACCGCGAGCAGCCGGGCACCGGCGTACACCGCGTCCTGGTTGGTCTCCCGCACCGCACCCGTTTCGGTGCTCGCCGCGTACCTGATTCCGAGCGTTCCCACCTGAGCCATGGCTTCCTCCGTCGACAGCTGGTCGATGAGGAAGGCCGCGAGGTCCCGCCGGGCCGCCGTCTCGGCCTCGACCTGCGCCCAGTACGCCCGGACCGAGGCGGCGGCCGCGCCGGGGTCCAGCGCGATCACCTCCGTGATCCGGGCGAGGGGCATGCCGATCCGGCGCAGCCAGGCCACCAGCCTGGCGGTCGGTGCCTGTGCCGGGTCGTAGTACCGGTAACCGTTCACCGGGTCGACCAGAACGGGTTCCAGCAGACCGAGCTCGTCGTAACGGCGCAGCGCCTTCGCGGACAGCCGGGACAGCCGGGCGAACGCCCCGATCGTCACCAGCGCCGCTCCGGGCCGCCGCCCCCGCTCCTGGTCCTTCACCTCGTGCCTCCTCATACCGGGCGGTGCTCGCCCGGTACGCCGATCGTTGGCCTTCCCCCGCGGAGAAGGTCAAGGATGGCTCACGGAGGGACGGGGCGGCGCCCTCAGTCCTCGTGGGTGTGGAAGGCGTAGTACGCGGCCAGCAGCATGCCGGCCCCGGTCAGCAGGCCCAGCACCGAGGCCGCGAGCACGCTCTTGCCGGAGAGGCTGTAGAGGAAGCCGATCGATCCGCCGAACACGGCTCCGTAGGCCGCCGCCGCGAGCTCGGCCGGCAGCCGCTTCTGTATCCGGCCCAGGCCGAAGCAGAGGACGGCGAGAACCGCGCCGGAGATCAGTCCGAGCGCGAGCTGCGTGCCGGTGAGCACACCGCCGCCCCGGACGATGGACGTCGCGTACCAGCCGAGGATCACACCGAGCGTGACGGGCAGGGCCCAGCTGAGGGTGGAGTGGTGCCGGGCACGCGCGCGCGTGCCACGTGCCTGCACCGAAGCGTGTGCGGCCATGGCGGGAAGCTCCTTCCGTCGCCCCCTCTTTCCCTCCAGAGCACACCTGGTCGCGCCGCCCGGCAACTCGAATGGCTCATGGCCCGGGCGCCCGCGGCCCATCCGGGATTCCCTGGTGTGGTGCGGACCTACTTCTCGACGGCGCTCTCGGCGGCACTGCTGGTGCTGCTCGCCGTCCTGGTGCCGCTGAGCGCGCTCTCCGCCTGGGTGGATCTGGAGATCGACGACACGGACCGCTACGTAGCCGCGGTGGCGCCGCTCGCCTCCGATCCCCACGTGCAGAACACCGTGGCCGATCTGATCACCGACGAGGCGATGAAGCAGATCGACGTCGGTCCGCTCAAGGACACCGTGCGCGACTTCCTGCACCAGGCCGTGGAGTCCTTCACCACCACCGACGCCTTCCGGGCCGCCTGGAACGCCGCCAACCGCACCGCCCACGAGACGGTCACCGCCGCCCTGGACGGCCGCAGCGGCGAGAGCGTCACCATCGACCTGGCACCCGTGACGGAGCAGGTGAGACAGAACCTGCTGGACAACGGGGTGCCGTTCGCCGACCGCGTCCCCGTCGAGCACACCGACATCCGGATCATCTCCGCCGACCGGGCCGACCAGATGCGGCAGAGCTTCCGCCGGCTGCGGGCCGCGAGCATCTGGCCGGCGGTCGGCACGCTGGTCCTCGCCCTGCTGGCCGTCGTGCTGGCCTGGGTGCGGGGCGGGCCGGGACGCCGGGGTTCGGCGCTGGCGGCGCTGTCCGCCACCGCCGTCGCCGGGGCCGGCTTCGCGCTCGGCGCGCTGCTGCTGCGCGGGGCGCTCGCCCTCGCCCGCAACCGGGTGCTGGCCGAGGTGCCCGGCACCGAGAGGGACGGGGCCGCCGCCGTCTACGACGCGCTGACGGCATCCCTGCGCACGACGGTGTGGATCGTCTTCGGTACGGGTCTTGCCCTGGCGGTCTGCGCGGTGGCGGCCCGGATCTGGGCCCAGCGCGTGCTGCCGCCGCCGTCCGCCGCGTGACGCGCAGCCGACGTGCGGGTACGGCCGGGCGGGGGAAGAGTGGATCGCGGGCACTGCCGGGGGCGACTGGGAGGTCTTCCGTATGCGAGCCATCGCCGTCGGCGCATTCCGGACCGGCCCCGCGCTCGTCGAGGTCCCCAAGCCGGAACCGGCGGCCGGCGAGGTGCGGGTGCGGGTCGAGTACGCCGCCCTCAACCCGTACGACTGGCAGACGGCCGACGGCTCCCTGGACGGACAGGTCCCGCACGTCTTCCCGCTGGTCGTCGGCGTGGACTTCGCGGGCCGGGTGGACATGATCGGAAGCGGCGACAACCGCTTCCGGGTCGGCGACCGGGTCTTCGGCCGGGCCGGGCCCCCGGTCGGCGCCGGCACGTACTGCGACTTCGTCTGCGTACCGCAGGAGGCCGCCATCACGCTCGTCCCGCCCGGACTCGACGCCCGGACCGCGGCCGCGCTGCCGTCCGCCGGGATGGCGGCCGCGCAGATCCTGGAGACGGCCGTCCTCCGCGGTCACGAGAGCCTGCTGATCATCGGTGCGGCGGGCGGTGTCGGCAGCTGTCTGACCCAGCTCGCCAAGGCCAGGGACGTCCGGGTGGTCGCGGCGGTGCGCGGTGACGAGCGCTCCAGGATGGGGTCGTTGGGCGCGGCGGCCACCATCGACACCACCCTCGGGCCGACCGCCGAATCGGTACGCGCGGTCTGCCCGGACGGCATCGACGCACTGGCCGACCTGGTCTCCGACACCCAGGAGGCGTTCGCCGCCCACGCCGCGACGGTACGACCGGCCGGCCTGGCGCTCAGCACCCGCGGGGTGGCGGCCGGGGCGACGCTCCCCGAGGGCGTGCGCGGCATCGACTTCCGGCTCGACCCGAACCCCGTCCTGCTCGACGTGCTGGCGGCGGGAGCCGCCGAAGGCGTGCTGCGCATGCCCATCGACGCCGAACTCCCGCTGGAGAAGGCGCCGCAGGCCCTGGACCGCAACCGCACCGGCGGCGCCCGTGGCAAGACCGTCATCGTGCTGCGCAACCTCGGCCGCCGCTGACCCGGCAGGCGCCGCGGACCGGACGGCTCAGAACCCGACGACAGAGAGATGGAGAGGACACCATGAACGACCAGGAGCGGGACATCATCGGCGGCATCGACGGACTCGTCGCGGAGGAGCGGAGCCTGCGCGACCGCAGCGGGCGCGATCCGGGCCTCACGGCCGACGAACAGGCGCGACTGCGTACGGTGGAGGTCCGGCTCGACCAGTGCTGGGACCTGCTGCGGCAGCGTCGCGCACTGAGCGAGTTCGGACAGGACCCGGAGCAGGCCCGGGTGCGCCCGGCCGACGAGGTCGAGGACTACCGCAACTGACCGCCGAACACCACAGGGGGACGCATTGGCCGGCACCGGGCCCCGGGCGGCGCCGCGGCGGGGGACGCCGCCCGTCTGGCTCCGCTACGGACTGCGCCCGCAGCCCACCCCCGTCCCCTGGGCCGCCGTCGTCCGCGCGTCCGTCGCGCTGGCCGCGCCGCTCGCCGTCGGATTCGCCGTCGACCGGCCGGTGTACGGGGCGCTCGTCTCCATGGGCGCGCTCTCCGGCGTGATCGGGGACACCGCCGACGCGTACCGGATGCGCATCCTCAACATCGCGGTACCGCAGCTCTTCGGCGCCCTCGGCGTCATGATCGGCACGCTGGTGTACGGGACGGGCTGGGGCGCCGTCGCCGTGCTCACGGCCGTCGGACTGGTCTCCGGAATGATGTCGACGATCGGGGCCGTGGCCTCCGTTTCGGGGCTGCTGTTCCTGCTCAACTCGGTGGTGGGCGCCGGACTTCCGATGCCGAACCCCTGGTGGGTGGCGCCGCTGCTGCTGACGCTCGGCGGGCTGTTCGTCCTCGTCCTGACCCTGCTCGCCTGGCCGTTGCGGCGGAAGCTGCCGGAACGGGTCTCGGTCGCGGGGACGTACTGCGCGGTCGCCGATCTGCTCGCCGCCGCCGGCACCCGGACGTACGAGGAGCGGCGACAGGCCGTCACCGAATCGCTCAACACCTCCTACGACCTGGTCCTCGCCCGCCGGGCCCGCTACCACGGCCGCAGCGGGACCATGGTGCGGTTGCTCTCCCAGCTCAACGTGGTGATCCCGCTGGTCGAGGCGGCGCCCGCGGTGCATGTGCGACGGCTCCGGCTGCCCGACGAGATCCCGGCCGCGGTGCGGGCCCTGGCCGAGGACATCGAGGAGAGCCGCACCGGTGGCGCCGCACCCGAGCTGCCCGCACCGGACTCACCCGCCACCCGGGCGGTGGACAGCGCCCTGCGGCACGCCGCCGCCGTCGTCCACAAGGCCGAACCCGACCCGTACAACGTCGACGACCGGCTCGGCCGGCCCGCCGCGCTCGGCGTGCGGGTCCGGCGCGCAACCCGCAACGTCCTGTTCTCCGGGCCCTCGTGGCGGTACGGGCTGCGCCTCGCGCTCTGCATCGGACTGGCCCAGTCGCTGACCTCGCTCATAGACGTGCCGCGCTCCTACTGGGTGGCCCTGACCGTCACGTTCGTGCTCAAGCCCGACTTCGGCTCGGTGTTCTCCCGTGCCGTGCTGCGTTCGGTGGGCACGGCGGCGGGCCTGGTCATCGCGGCGCCGGTACTGACCGAGGTGCCGATCGGCTGGTGGGACGTGCCGGTGATGATGCTGCTCGCCGCGCTGATCCCGGCGTTCACGGCGAAGGGGTACGCGTTCCAGACGGCGGCCGTCACCCCGGTCATCCTGCTCCTGTCCGACCTGCTGAACCACCAGGGCGTGGACCTGGTCCAGCCACGTTTCCTGGACAGCCTGATCGGCTGCGGCATCGTGCTGGTGGCCGGATACCTGCTGTGGCCGGAGAGCTGGCACACCCGCATCGGCCACCGGCTGGCGGACGCGGTGTCGGAGATCGCGGACTACGTGGCGTACGCCTTCGAACCGGAGGCACCGGGCGACCGGGCGGAACGGGTCCGGGCCCGGCGGCGCATCTACCGCGATCTGTCCTCCGTGCGCTCCGAGTTCCAGCGCGCCCTGACGGAACCGCCCCCGACCGGCCGCCGGGCCGCGGCCTGGTGGCCCCTGGTCGTCGCGGTGGAACGCATCGTGGACGCCACGACCGCGGCCCGGGTACGCGTCAACCACGGTGCCGCGGAACCGGAACCGGCGGAAGTGGCCGAGGTGCAGGGTCAGCTCCGCGAGCTGGCGGCGGGCATCAGGGCGAGCGAGATCCTGGTGGAGGTACGCGCCGAACTCCCGGGCGACGAGGAGGGCGTACTGGCCCCACTGCGCCAGGAGGTAGCGGCAGCCAGAGCAATCGCCTCACCCCAGCCCTGACCGCTCGGCCCCGGCCACCGCCTCTCACTCGACCGGCGGTTCCCCCCGCAACCGCTCCATCTCCCGCCGGTCCCGCTTCGTCGGCCGCCCCGCCCCCCGATCCCGCACCGGCACCTGAATCGCGGCCTCCCGCGGCGGCGGAGGCGGGCTGTTGTCGACGAAGCACTCCGCCGCGACCGGGGGACCGACCCGCTTCTTCACGATCTTCGACACGACCACGACCCGGTCCCGGCCCGCGTGCCGCAGGCGCACCTCGTCGCCGACACGCAACGCCTGGGCCGGCTTGGCGCGCTCACCGGCGACCTTCACATGGCCCGCACGGCAGGCCGCGGCCGCCTGCGCACGTGTTTTCGTCAGCCGGACCGACCAGATCCAGACGTCGACCCGAACGCTGCCCGCCGCCTGCGGCGCCTCACCGGAAACCATGCTTCCGACCCTACTGCGCCGACCGCGCACGACGCCCGGACCGCCCGCGTCAACCTGTCAACCCGGCAACACCGCACTGCGGAAGTACATGTGAATGACGTACAACTGACCACCACCGTGCGGTGACAGGACTCGGTCGGGGATCGGTTTCGGCTCAGTTGTCCCACAGGCGGGCCGCGCCAACGAACGGCCGGATCCGGCCGCTAACCTTACGTATCCGCCCTGGCCAGGGATCAATTCCCGCAGTACGGACATTCATCGCCCCCAACTCATGCGAAAGGCCTCGCCCATGGGCATTCGGAGCTTGCTGCGCAAGGTGTTCGGCCGTGACGTCACGGAGCAGGACGGCCCGACGACGGCCACGGTCCCGCCCCAGGCCGAGCGCACCCGGTCCTCGGAGTCGGTGGCGGTGGACGAACCGGCTGCCCGGCCCGAGCCGGAGAGCGAACCCGCCCCGGTCGCCAAGGCATCGGTACCCGCCCCGGCCTCCTCCACCTCGTCCCGTACCGCCGCGTCCCCGTCCGCCAAGGACGAGGGCGACCGGGCGACGGACCTGGTGGCGGCCGCCTTCGACAAGGCCGCCGCCCCCGCCCCCAAGGCCGCTCCCACGGTTCCGTCGCAGGGCTCCGGCCCCAAGGCGAAGACCGCGGAGACGAGGCCGGCGGAGACGAAGGCCGCGGAGACGAAGCCGGAGACGGCCGAGGTCGAGGTCGAGGTCGAGACCTCCGCCGCCGAACCCGCACCCGCCGAGCCGGTCACCACGGAGACCCCCGCCGAGCCGGTCACCACGGAGACCCCCGTCGAGCCGGTCGTCGCCGAGACCGCCGTCGAGCCGATCACCATCGACATGAACCCGGAGCCGGAGCCGGAACCGGAGGCGGAGCCCGAACCGGAGCCCGAACCGGCCGCCGCAGCGGCTCCGGAGCCCACCCCGGAACCCGAACCCGCCCCCACCGCAGCGGAGTCCGCGGAGCCCGCTCCCGAAGCCACCCCGGCGGGCCCCGCCGCAACCGCCGCCGCCGACGGCGGGCCCGCGCTCTCCCTCGCCCGGGTCAAGTCCCGCGCACCGGAGCTCGTCGCCCCGTACAAGGCCGCCCAGGCCGCGCTGAAGGCGCACGGGCTGACCGGGCTGCGGGCCACCGTCTACCTGGTCCTGGACCGCTCCGGCTCCATGCGGCCGTTCTACAAGGACGGCAGCGCCCAGCACCTGGGTGACCGCGCCCTCGCGCTCGCCGCGCACCTCGACGAGAGCGGAGGCGTCCAGGTCGTCTTCTTCTCGACGGACATCGACGGCACCGGCACCGTGGAGCTGGACGGCCACGAGGGCCGTATCGACGCGCTGAACGCGGGCCTCGGCCGGCTCGGCCGGACGAACTACCACCGGGCCGTCGAAGAGGTCGTCGCGCTGCACGAGAAGTCCGGGGCCACCGGCCCGGCGCTGGTGGTCTTCCAGACGGACGGCCCGCCGGACGCCAAGCAGGCCGCCCGCCAGGCGCTGACCGAGGCGGCACGGCTGCCGCTGTTCTTCCAGTTCGTCGCCTTCGGCGATCACGACTCGAAGGGCTTCGACTTCCTTCGGAAGCTGGACGCCCCGAACGCCGGCTTCTTCCACGCCGGCCCCGCCCCGCGCGAGGTCGCCGACGCGGCCTTCTACCGCGAGGTGCTGGCCGCGCTGCCCGCCTGGGTCGCCGCCCGCGCCTGATCCACCGGCAGGCGTACGGTCACGGCGAGCCCGCCCTCCGGGCCCGGCACCGCCGTGACCGTACCGCCGTGCGCCACCGCTATAGAACGTACGATCGAAAGGCCGAGTCCGGAGCCGGGCCCCATCCGGTCCTTGCCCTCGCCCCGCCGGAACGGCTCGAACAGTCCGGGGATGTCCGCACCGTCCACCACGGGACCGGTGTTGCACACCCGGAGCGTCCCGCCCCCGCCACCGGTGGTCAGCGACACCTCCACCGTCCCGCCGGGCACGTTGTACGTCACCGCGTTGGCCAGCAGATTGCCCACCAGCTGGGCCAGCAGCATGCGGTTCCCCCGCACCGCGCACGGAGCGGCCCCGACCGTCACTCCCGGGTGCCGGCCCGCCTCCTCCGCGACCACCTGGGCCAGGTCCACGGCCTCCCGCTCGCCCTCCGCGAGCCCTCGCTCGCTGCGCGCCAGCACCAGCAGCCCCTCGATGAGCCGCTCGCTGCGCCGGTTGTTGTCCAGGAGCGTCTGCCGGGTCCGCACGAGATCGTCCGGCGTCGGGTCGTCGAGACCGACCTGGATCGCCGCCCGCTGGGTGGCCAGCGGGGTCCTCAGCTCGTGCGAGGCGTTGGCGATGAACCGCCGCTGACTGTCGAAGGCCCTCTCCAGCCGGGCGAGCAGCGCGTCGAGCGTGTCGCCGAGTTCCTTGAGCTCGTCGTCGGGGCCGCTGGAGGCGATCCGCTCGTGCAGTGTGTGCTCGGAGAGCCGGCGCGCCTTGGCGGTCATGGCGTGGACGGGCCGCAGGACCCGCCCCGCGGTCCACCACCCGACGCCCACCGCGCAGGCCGTCATCACGAGCAGAGCCGCCGCCGACCAGATGAGGAGCTGATGGCCGGCCGCGTCCCCGACCTGGTCGGTGAGGTCGTAGACGGTCGGCGGGCCGAGCCGACGGCTGGCGACGAGCGGGCCGTTCACCGCGTAACCGGGCTGGACGAGCGCCGCCGTGCGGGCGATGGAGCGGGCCTGCGAGTCCGTACCGGCGCGGGAGGCCAGGTTGACGGTGACGAGGAGGGCCGTGCCCAGCACCAGGAACACCCCGCCGTACACCAGCGCGATCCGGGTCCTGATCGTGGCGTGCGGCACCCGGGCCGGATGCTTCACAGGGTGTACCCCACGCCCTGCACGGTCCGGATCACGGCCGGTTCGCCGAGTTTGCCGCGCAGCTTGCTCATACAGACGCGGACGGCCCCCGTGAAGGGGTCGGCGTTGGCGTCCCAGGCCCGCTCCAGCAGCTCCTCCGCGCTGACCGTCCCGCCGTCGGCCTCCAGCAGCAACTGCAGCACGGTGAACTCCTTCGGCGAGAGATCCAGCTCCCGCCCCTCCCGGGACGCGGTCCGCCGCACGGTGTCGAGCCGGATGCCGTACCGCTCCAGCTGCGGCGGCACGGGCCGGGCGCTGCGCCGCCGCAGCGCGCGCACCCGGGAGACGAGTTCGGGGAACTCGAACGGCTTGCCCAGGTAGTCGTCGGCGCCGAGGTCGAGGCCGGACACCCGGTCCTCCATGGACCCGGCGGCGGTGAGCATCAGAATCCTGGTCCGCGAGCCGGAGGCCACGAGCCCGCGGGCCACGTCGTCGCCGTGCACCCGGGGCAGGTCGCGGTCCAGGACGACGACGTCGTAGTCGTGCAGCCCCAGGTAGGCCTGGGCGGCATCACCGCTGTACACCGTGTCGACGGCGAAGCCGGCCCGTCGCAGCCCGGTGGCGACCAGCTCCGCCAGAATCTCCTCGTCCTCGGCGACCAGTACCCGCATCGTGATGTCCCCTGCCTCGTGCACGCCTGCCCACTCCCTCCCAGGATGCGTCTTTGCTACCGGAACGCATGTTTCGCAAAGCTCTCCGCGTGCGCTCCCGTGTTTATCGGTGTGAGTGGATCTCCCACGGGCCGTTAGGATTTCGACCATGGCGGCCACTGGATCAGAGAAGCAGGGGGGCGAGGACGTGACGAGCTTCTACGTCTCGACCCCCATTTACTACGTCAACGACGCTCCTCACCTGGGCCACGCCTACACGACCGTCGCAGGCGACGTGCTCACGCGCTGGCACCGCCAGCGCGGCGAGAAGGTGTGGTACCTCACCGGCACGGACGAGCACGGTCAGAAGATCATGCGCACGGCCGAGGCGAACAACGTCACGCCCCAGGCGTGGTGCGACAAGCTCGTCGAGGAGTCCTGGAAGCCCCTCTGGGAGCACCTCGACATCGCGAACGACGACTTCATCCGTACGACGGAGAAGCGGCACACCGACCGTGTGCAGGAGTTCGTGCAGGACCTGTACGACAAGGGCGAGATCTACAAGGGCGGATACGAGGGCCCGTACTGCGTGGGCTGCGAGGAGTACAAGCTCCCCGGCGACCTCATCGAGGCCGAGGACGGCACGAAGCTGTGCCCGATCCACAAGAAGCCGGTGGAGCTCCTCAAGGAGGAGAACTACTTCTTCAAGCTCAGCGAGTACGGCCCGAAGCTGCTCGAGTTCTACGCGGCCAACCCGGGCTTCATCCAGCCCGAGTCGGCCCGCAACGAGGTCGTGAACTTCGTGAAGCAGGGCCTCCAGGACCTGTCGATCTCGCGCTCGACCTTCGACTGGGGCGTCCCGGTGCCGTGGGACGAGAAGCACGTCATCTACGTGTGGGTCGACGCGCTGCTCAACTACGCGACGGCGGTCGGCTACGGCGCCAACCAGGAGAAGTTCGACTCCACGTTCCCGGCCAACGTGCACCTGGTCGGCAAGGACATCCTGCGCTTCCACGCGGTGATCTGGCCCGCGATGCTGATGGCCCAGGGTCTGCCGCTGCCGGGCAAGGTCGTCGCCAACGGCTGGCTGATGGTCGGCGGCGAGAAGATGTCGAAGTCGAACCTGACGGGCATCAAGCCGCAGGACCTGACGTCGCACTTCGGTGTGGACGCCTACCGCTGGTACTTCCTGCGGGCCATCGCCTTCGGCAGCGACGGCTCGTTCTCCTGGGAGGACTTCACCGCCCGCTACACCTCCGAGCTCGCCAACGACTACGGCAACCTGGCCTCGCGCCTCGCGGCCATGGTCGGCAAGTACTACGGCGGTGCGCTCCCCGAGGCCACGGCCGCGGGCGAGGCCGAGCAGGCGGTACGGGACGGGCTGGCGAAGGCCGTCGCCGCGGCCGACCTGAAGATCGGTGAGGAGCTGGACTTCCAGTCCGGCATCCTGGCGATCTTCGACTTCGTGAAGCAGGTCAACGGCTACATCACGGAGCAGGAGCCGTGGAAGGTCGCCAAGGACGAGTCCCCGGAGGGCCGGGCCCGTCTCGCGACGATCCTCTACACGGCGGCCGAGGCGCTGCGCGGGGTCGCGGTCCTGCTGAACCCCGTCATGCCGGACACCTCGCAGAAGCTGTGGGAGTCCCTGGGTGCCGAGGAGTCCCTGGGCGCGCTGTCCGACCAGCGCGTGCGGGAGGCCGCCGACTGGGGCCGGCTGCGGCCGGGCGCGACGGTGACGAAGGGCGCGGTGCTGTTCCCGCGCCTGGAGGAGAAGCCCGCGTAACGGGTCTCGCGTACGTCGAAGGGGTGGGTCCACGCAGCTGCGTGGGCCCACCCCTTCGCGGTCCGGCCCGCCACCTCGAAACCGGCCGGGCCCGCCGCCTTTGAACCGGTCCGGCCCGCCGCCTCGACACCGGTCGGGCCCGCCGCCTTTGAACCGGTCCGACCCGCCGCCTCGACACCGGCCGGGCAGCCTCCGGGCTTGCGGCCCCCGGGCCCGGCCCCGGTCGCTCTCAGACGCTCAGGGACGCGGTGTCGCCCATCACGACGACGGGCTCCCGGGCCGGGTCGAGCAGACCGAGCAGCTCCTTCATCCGGTCCTCGGTGATCGACACGCAGCCCTGGGTGGGGCCGCCGTGATCGACGTGGATCCAGATGCCGCCGCCGCGTTCCTCGCCGAGCGGGCGGGTGTGGTCCAGGGGGGAGGTGCCGGGGACGCGGTTGTAGTCGATGGCGATGACGTAGTCGAAGGAACCCTCGAGCGGCTCCCCCTGGAAGCCGAGGCCCGCCACCTTGAAGTCGGGGTTCAGGTCGTACGGGAACGCCGTGACCGGGGGGTCGAGCCGGCCGCCGGCCGCGGTCAGCGTGAAGACGCCCACGGGTGAGCGGAGATCGCCCTGCCAGTGCTCGGCCGTCCAGCCGTTCAGGGCGTTGTGGGCGGGCCAGGGGGCCACGGCGGCCCGCCAGTCCGCGGCCGGCCCCTCCCTGGTGTAGAGCACGGCGGTGGACCGGTTGGAGTCCAGGGACTCACCGGTGACGACGAACGCCTGCCGGGTGCCGGCCGGGATGGCCGCCCTGGTCCGCGGGCCGAGCCCGGGGATCTCCAGCGGCGGGGCCGGCGCCGGTCTGGGCGGTGCGGCGGCCGGAGCGGCGGAGGACGGCTCGGTCGGTGCGGCGGCGCCCGGCGGTCCGGGGACACCGGAGGCTCCCGGGGCCTCCTTGAGGGCGGCGCTGTCGCTCGTACCGACAGCGCCTCCCGATCCACACCCGGTCAGCAGCAGGACGAGGACGGCACAGACGACGTACGGCAGCCGCAGGGGCAGGGGCACGCACGAACGGGACACGGACACAGAGGGGCTCCTCAGCAGTCGGTGGCGAAGCCGCGGGGGGCTTTGCGGACGCGGACACGGCCTGGGGTCCGCTGTGCCGATGTCGGCCCAGGCAGTCTTTGCCGCAGCCGGGACCGGCCAATCCGGCGCCGGGGCCATCCGGCTGTAACCGTTCAGGTGATTCGTGTACTTGTATGCCCGCAGCCCCGTCCTGGGCAGGGCCGGCCGGGACGCGGAACAGCCCCCGGCCGGGTGGCCGGGGGCTGTTTCACGTGGAACCGGATCGAACCGCTGACGCCTACTTCGCGCCGGTGTCCCGTGCCACCGAGTCCGTGGCCTCGGCCTTCTCCTTCGCGGGAGCGGCCGGCTTGCGCAGCTGGATGTTCAGCTCACGCAGGCGGGTCTCGTCCAGCACCGTGGGCGCGCCCATCATGAGGTCCTGGGCGTTGCCGTTCAGCGGGAAGGCGATCGTCTCGCGGATGTTGGGCTCGTCGGCCAGCAGCATCACGATGCGGTCGACGCCCGGGGCGATGCCACCGTGCGGCGGGGCGCCGAGGCGGAAGGCGCGGAGCATGCCGGCGAACTCGTGCTCGACGGTCTCGCGGTCGTAACCGGCGATCTCGAAGGCCTTGAGCATCAGCTCGGGCTCGTGGTTACGGATGGCGCCGGAGGACAGCTCGATGCCGTTGCAGACGATGTCGTACTGCCAGGCGAGGATGTCCAGCGGGTCCTTCTCCTCCAGGTCCTTCAGGCCGCCCTGGGGCATCGAGAAGGGGTTGTGCGAGAAGTCGATCTTGCCGGTGTCCTCGTCCTTCTCGTACATCGGGAAGTCGACGATCCAGCAGAACCGGAAGACGCCGTCCTCGAAGTGGCCCGCGCGCTTGGCGGCCTCGACGCGCACGACGGACATGATCTTGGAGACCTCGTCGAACTCGCCCGCGCCGAAGAACACGGCGTGGCCGGGTACGAGGGAGAGCCGCTCGGTGAGGGTCTTGACGTCCGTCTCGGTGAGGAACTTGGCGATCGGGCCGGCCAGCTTGCCGTCCTCGCCGACCCGGACCCAGGCCAGGCCCTTGGCGCCGTGCTCGACGGCGTAGTCACCGAGGCCGTCGAAGAACTTCCGGGACTGGCCCGCGGTGTCCGGCACCGGGAGGGCACGGACATGCTTGCCGGCGAAGGCCTTGAACTCCGAGTCCGCGAAGACGTCGGAGATGTCCACCAGCTCCAGCTTGGCCCGCAGGTCCGGCTTGTCGTTGCCGTACTTCAGCATCGACTCGCGGAACGGGATGCGCGGGAACGGCGAGGTGACGTGGCGGCCGTTGCCGAACTCCTCGAAGAGCTCGGTCATCAGCTTCTCGATCGGGCGGAAGACGTCCTCCTGCTCGACGAAGGACATCTCGACGTCGAGCTGGTAGAACTCGCCCGGCGACCGGTCGGCGCGGGCGTCCTCGTCACGGAAACAGGGCGCGATCTGGAAGTAGCGGTCGAAGCCGGAGATCATCAGCAGCTGCTTGAACTGCTGAGGCGCCTGCGGCAGCGCGTAGAACTTGCCCGGGTTCAGCCGGGACGGGACGACGAAGTCACGGGCGCCCTCGGGAGAGGTCGCGGTGAGGATCGGCGTCGCCATCTCGTTGAAGCCGAGGGCGACCATCTTGGAGCGGATCGAGGCGATCACGGAGGAGCGCAGCATGATGTTGCGGTGCATGCGCTCGCGACGCAGGTCGAGGAAGCGGTACTCCAGACGCCGCTCCTCGTTGACCCCGTCCTCGGCGTTGATCGTGAAGGGCAGCGGGGCGGCCTCGCCCAGCACCTCGACCTCGGTGACCTCGATCTCGATCTCACCGGTCGGGAGCTCCGGGTTGACGTTGTCGGCGCCGCGGGCGGAGACCTTGCCGTCGATCCGTACGACGGTCTCCTTGGTGAGCTTCGCCAGGGCGTCGTTTCCGGGGGTGCCGGGGCGGGCGACGAGCTGCACCAGACCGTAGTGGTCGCGCAGATCGATGAAGAGGATGCCACCCAGGTCTCGGCGATTGTGCAGCCAGCCGCTCAGCCGGACGTCGGTGCCGACGTCAGAGGCGCGGAGCTCGCCGCAGGTGTGGGACCTGTACCGATGCATCGTCGTTCATCCAGTCTTCGCGGTTGGGGGCGGTTACAGCGACCCCAGGCTACCGCCCGCGACCGGACCGTTTCATTGTCATTGTCCCCTGCAAGATCGTCAGAGGGCTCGGGGGCGGTGGACTCTCGGTGGCGTTCAAGGCGCACACCTTCCTAAAGTGGGGCAATGCGCACAGAGGAAGTACTGGCCGCGACCGCGACCGGTCTTTGGCGCTGGGACAACGCAGCCGGAACGGTCACGCTCGACGCGGAGGCGGCCCGGCTGCTGGAGCTGCCCTTCGCCTCGGGTGTCTTCCGTGAGTCGGAGGTGCGCTCCCGCTTCCACCCCGTCGACTGGAACGAGATCTACGGCGTGGTCAACCTGGCGGTCGCCGAGGGCACGCTCGCCGAGGCCCGGCTGCGGATCGTGGACGAGCACGGGCGGGTGCTGCGTACCGTACGGAGCCGCTCCAAGCCACTCCCGCCGACCGAAGGCAGCGACGGGGACTACAGCCTGGTCGGCACGCTCCAGGAGGTCGCGGAGCCGCAGCCCGGTGCCACCGGGGCCAACACCTCCATCACCGGCGACTGGCGCCGCTCCCGGGAGGCCTTCCTGCTGGACGCGGGGCGGGCACTGGCCGAGGCGCGCTCGACGGAGGAGGTGCTGCGGGTCACGTACTCACTGTCCATGCCGGGGTTCTCACCGGAAGGACTCGGGGTCTTCGGCGTCGAGGGCGAACGGCTGACGATCGTCGGGCACCACGGTCAGCGCGCTGGGGACGAGGACCCGTTCGACGACATGCCGCTGGAGACCGACTACCCGGCCGCGGAGGCCGTACGGACCGGGCGGGCGATCTACCTGTCCAGCCCCGAGGACTACCACCAGCGCTACCCGGCCACGTGGCCGCTGGCCCGGCGGTTCGGGCGTCGCTCCTGGGCCTTCCTGCCGCTGATCGTGGCCGGGCGGACGATGGGCGCCTGGATGGCCGCCTTCCGGCATCCGGTGGCCTTCTCGCCGGACGAGCGGTCCGTGCTGACGACCGTGGCCAGGATGCTCGCGCAGGCGCTGGCCAGGGCGAGTGCCGCCGAGACTGAACGGGAGCTGTCCGAGGGGCTCCAGCGCACGATGATGCCGTCCCTGGGGCCCAGGATCCCGGGCATGACGGTGGCCGCGCGCTATGTGCCGACCGGGGGCGGGCTCCAGGTCGGCGGCGACTGGTACGACATGATCCCGCTGCCCAGCGGCCGGATCGCCCTCGTCATCGGCGACGTCCAGGGGCACGACGTGCGGGCCGCGGGGCTGATGGGCCAGTTGCGGATCGCCCTGCGCGCGTACGCCTCCGAGGGACACCGCCCCGACGCGGTGCTCTCCCGGGCCTCGCGCTTCCTCTCCGGCCTGGCCGAGGGGGGCGCCGAGTACCCGGGGCCGCGCTTCGCGACCTGCCTGTACGCGGAGACGGACCCGGGCACCGGGATCCTCGACATCGCACGGGCCGGTCACCCCGATCCCGTGGTGATGACCCCGGACGGGACCGCCGTCATCCGGCAGACCGCGGGCGGGCTCCCGCTGGGCATCGAGTCGGACACGGACTACCCGACGACCCGGGTCGTACTGGAGCCCGGAGAAACGATCATGCTCTGTACGGACGGGCTGATCGAGACCGGCGGCCACGACCTGGCCACCGGCTGGGCCCGGCTCCGGCCGATCCTGGAGCGGCACACCAGCGATCTGGAGAAGCTCGCGGACGCGCTGGTGCAGGCGGTGCACGGGCCGACCTCGCACTACACGACGGGCCCGCTCGCGGACCGGCGCGAGGACGACATCGCGGTGCTGCTGCTGCGCCGCGAGGCCACCACGACCCAGCGCACCGCGCCGCGGCGGACCGCGCTGACCATCGCCCAGGCCGAACCCGAGCGGATCTCGGCGGCCCGGCAGCAGGTGCGCGAGATGCTGCACGACTGGGCGGACCCGGAGCAGGTGGACTCGGCGGTGCTGATGATCTCCGAGATGGCCACGAACGTGCTGGTCCACACGGACGGCGACGCGCTGCTGGTCGCGCAGGCCGACGGGGAGCCCGGGGAGCGGCGGCTGCGGGTGGAGGTGGCCGACGGCAGCGACGAGCTGCCGCACAAGCGGCGGCCCGGCGAGATGGCGTCCAGCGGGCGGGGGCTGGTGCTGATGCAGATGCTCGCGGATACGTGGGGGGTGGATCCGCGCGGGGAGGGGAAGTCGATCTGGTTCGAGCTGTACGAGTCCGCGGAGCGGGTGGAACCGGCGCCGGAGGCGGAGCTGTAGCGGGCCCCCGCGTGCTCCGGGGCCCCGGCGTGCCCGGTGGCACCGCGCCCGGGTCCCCCGGCTAGGAGGCTTCCGTCCTCAGACGCCGGACGGGCCGGGTGGTTGGCCCGGCGGGTCCGGTGAGGCGTCCTGGGTGTCCGCCGGGGGCAGCCGGCCGTCGCGGAGTTCACCGATGATCCCGAAGGCCGCCGCGCAGAGGGGGACCGCGAGCAGCATCCCCAGCAGGCCCGCCACGCTCGCGCCCGCTGTCAGCGCGATCAGGATCATGGCGGGGTGCATCTGGACCGTCCGGCTCTGGATCATCGGCTGGAGGATGTGGCCCTCCAGCACCTGCACGGCGAGCACGACGCCGAGCGCCCAGAGGGCGATCACGAAGCCCCGGTCCGCGAGCGCCACCAGCACCGCCACGGCGCCGGAGATGAAGGCCCCCAGATACGGGATGTAGGCGCCGACCAGGACCAGCGCGCCCAGCCCCACCGCGCCCGGCACCCGGAGGATCAGCAGGCCGACCGTGATGCAGACCGCGTCGATGAGCGCGATGAACGTCGTACCGCGCATGAAGCCCTCGACGGCCTCGAAGGCCCGCCGGCCCATCGCCTCGACCAGGTCACCGGCGCCGCGCGGCGCGACGGCGTGCGCGAGGTGCGCGGCCCGGTCCGAGTCGCGCAGGAAGAAGAAGGTCAGCAGGAGCGCGAGCACGCTCGTGGCGATGAGCGAACCGACCAGGCTGATGCCGGTCAGAAGCCCGCCGGCGGCGCTCGCACCGAACTTCTCGACGAGCTTCTTGGCATTGGCGGCAAGATCGTCCACGTTCGTGCTGCCCGCGACCCCGAGGTGGTCGGCGACCCACTGGCCGGCGTCCTTCAGCGACCTGACGATCTGGTCGCCGGTGTCGATGAGCGCGGTGACGACGATGTACCCGGCGCCGCCGACCACAGCGATGAGGAGGGCGCAGGTGAACACGGCCGCGACCGAGCGGTTCACCCCGTGCGCGGTCATCCTGCGGTGGACCGGGCCGAGCAGCGCCGTACCGAGCAGCGCGAGCAGCACGGGGGTGACGGCGGTCTTGAGGGCCACGCACAGCCAGACGACCACGGCGGCGACGCCGGCGACCAGCAGGACGACACCGCACCAGGCGGCCAGCCGTCGTGCAGCGATGGGCAGGAGGGGCTTCTGGGTCTGCACCCTCCCACCCGATCACGCCGCGGGGACGGTGTCCCGCCTGCGCCGCCGTACGGGTGACGAACCGTCACACATCGGCGTACGGCTCACATCCCGTGGACGGCGGGCACGGTGCCGAGGCGGCCGGCCTGGAAGTCATCGAACGCCTGCTTGAGTTCGGCCTGGCTGTTCATCACGAACGGCCCGTAGTGCGCCATCGGCTCGCGGATGGGACGGCCGCCGAGGAGGACGACCTCCAGGTCGGGGGTGTTTCCGTCCTGCTGCTCGTCCGCGCGGACGGTCAGCGAGGAGCCGGCGCCGAAGACGGCGGTCTGGCCCATGTGGACGGGCCGGCGCTCCTCGCCCACGGTGCCGCGGCCCGCGAGCACGTACGCGAGGCCGTTGAAGTCCTCGCGCCACGGAAGGGTCACCTCGGCGCCGGGGCGCACGGTGGCGTGGATCATCGTGATGGGGGTGTGGGTGACGCCCGGCCCCTCGTGGCCGTCGAGCTCGCCCGCGATCACCCGGAGCAGCGCGCCGCCGTCCGGGGAGGCGAGCAGCTGGACCTGGCCGCCGCGGATGTCCTGGTAGCGCGGGGCCATCATCTTGTCGGCCTTGGGCAGGTTCACCCAGAGCTGGAGGCCGTGGAAGAGGCCGCCGGACATGACGAGCGACTCCGGCGGGGCCTCGATGTGGAGCAGCCCGGACCCGGCCGTCATCCACTGGGTGTCGCCGTTGCGGATCGTGCCGCCGCCACCGTTGGAGTCCTGGTGCACGAAGGTGCCGTCGATCAGGTAGGTCACGGTCTCGAAGCCGCGGTGCGGGTGCCAGGGGGTGCCCTTCGGCTCGCCGGCGGCGTACTCCACCTCACCCATCTGGTCCATCATGATGAACGGGTCGAGGTGCTTGTAGTTGATCCCCGCGAAGGCGCGGCGCACGGGGAACCCCTCGCCCTCGAACCCGGTGGGTGCCGTGGTCACGGCGAGCACCGGACGGGCCGCGGCATCGCCCGAGGCGGCGACCTTGGGCAGGGTCAGCGGGTTTTCGACAGTCACTGCGGGCATGGGAGCCACCTCCGGGGGATCATCCTGGAACCAATTTAGTTGAATGGTGAACATCCTGCAAGGTGGCCCCCATTCCCGCGCCGGCCCCGACAGCGCGAAGGGGCCCGTACCGCCGGGCGGTACGGGCCCCTTCACGAGGGGTGCGGGTCTGCGCTCAGCCGTACATGCGGCGCATCGCGAAGTCGACCATCTGCTCCACGGCCTTCGCGTCGAAGACCATGCGGTGCTCACCCTCCATGTCGAGGACGAAGCCGTAGCCGGTGGGCAGCAGGTCGATCACCTCGGCCCCGGTGATCACGAAGTACTTGGACTCCTTGCCCGCGTAGAGACGCAGTTCCTTGAGCGTGGTGAACATCGGGATCACCGGCTGCTGGGTGTTGTGCAGCGCGAGGAAGCCCGGGTTGTCACCGCGCGGGCAGTAGACCTTCGACGTCGCGAAGATCTGCTGGAAGTCCTCGGCAGCCAGCGAGCCGGTCGTGAAGGCCCGTACCGCGTCGCCCAGCGAGGGCGGCGAGGGTTCGGGATACAGCGGCTGCTCGCCGTAGCCGCCACCCATCGGCTGCTGTGCGCCCTGATTCTGGTCGTAGCCGTACATGAGGCAAAGAGTAATCGGACACATCTATGCCTTGAGGGGTTGCGTCTTATTACTGACGGGTAGCATCATCGTAGGGGTCAGCTGATACGTCCGGGCCACCCCTCCACGGGGCGCTGCGCGCCACTGCTATTGATTACGGAGCCTTCCCATGGGGCACTACAAGTCGAATCTCCGCGACATCGAGTTCAACCTCTTCGAGGTCCTCGGGCGCGACAAGCTGTACGGCACCGGACCGTTCGCGGAGATGGACGTCGAGACCGCGAAGAGCATCCTCGACGAGGTGACCCGCCTCGCGGAGAACGAGCTCGCCGACTCCTACGCCGACGCCGACCGCAACCCCCCGGTCTTCGACCCGGAGACCAACACCGCACCGGTCCCGGACACCTTCAAGAAGTCGTACCAGGCCTTCATGGACTCCGAGTACTGGCGCCTGGGCCTCCCCGAGGAGATCGGCGGCACCACCTCGCCGCGCTCCCTGATCTGGGGCTACGCGGAGCTGCTGCTCGGCGCCAACCCGGCCGTGTGGATGTACTCCTCCGGCCCGGCCTTCGCCGGCATCCTCTTCGACGAGGGCAACGACGCGCAGAAGAAGATCGCCGAGATCGCCGTCGAGAAGCAGTGGGGCTCGACGATGGTGCTGACCGAGCCGGACGCCGGTTCCGACGTCGGCGCGGGCCGCACGAAGGCCGTCGAGCAGGCGGACGGCTCCTGGCACATCGAGGGTGTGAAGCGCTTCATCACCTCGGGCGAGCACGACATGTCCGAGAACATCATCCACTACGTGCTGGCCCGCCCCGAGGGCGCAGGACCGGGCACCAAGGGCCTCTCGCTCTTCATGGTCCCGAAGTTCCACTTCGACTGGACCACCGGCGAACTGGGCGAGCGCAACGGCGTGTACGCCACGAACGTCGAGCACAAGATGGGCCTCAAGGCGTCCAACACCTGCGAGATGACCTTCGGCGACCAGCACCCCGCCAAGGGCTGGCTGATCGGTGACAAGCACGAGGGCATCCGCCAGATGTTCCGCATCATCGAGTTCGCCCGCATGATGGTCGGCACGAAGGCCATCGCGGCCCTCTCCACGGGCTACCTGAACGCGCTGGAGTACGCCAAGGAGCGCGTCCAGGGCACCGACCTGTCGCAGTTCATGGACAAGGCGGCCCCCAAGGTCACCATCACGCACCACCCCGACGTGCGCCGCTCCCTCATGACGCAGAAGGCGTACGCCGAGGGCATGCGCTCCCTCGTGCTGTACACCGCCTCCGTCCAGGACGCGATCCAGGAGAAGGAGGCCGCGGGCGAGGACGCGAAGGCGCTGCACGGCCTCAACGACCTGCTGCTCCCGATCGTGAAGGGCTACGGCTCGGAGAAGTCGTACGAGCAGCTGGCGCAGTCGCTCCAGACGTTCGGCGGCTCCGGGTACCTCCAGGAGTACCCGATCGAGCAGTACATCCGTGACGCCAAGATCGACACGCTGTACGAGGGCACGACGGCCATCCAGGGCCAGGACTTCTTCTTCCGGAAGATCGTCCGGGACCAGGGCGCCTCGCTCAACGCGCTCTCCGAGGAGATCAAGAAGTTCCTCGCGGGCGCCCAGGGCAACGAGGAGCTGTCCGGCGCGCTGGACTCGCTCGCCAAGGCGGCCGTGGACCTGGAGGCGATCGTCGGCACGATGATCACCGACCTCACCGCGACCGGCGAGGACGTGAAGAACATCTACAAGGTGGGTCTGAACACCACCCGCCTGCTGCTGGCATCCGGCGATGTCGTCGTCGGCTACCTGCTGCTCAGGGGCGCGGCCGTGGCCGCCGAGAAGCTGCCGACCGCCGCCGCCAAGGACGTCGCCTTCTACCGGGGCAAGATCGCCGCCGCGAAGTTCTTCGCCGCCAACGTCCTGCCGGGCGTCGGCGCCGAGCGCGCGCTCGCCGAGTCCGTCGACAACTCGCTGATGGAGCTGGACGAGGCCTCGTTCTAGGCCGTGTCCTGAGAGCGCCGTCCGCCCGCGGGCGGGCGGGGCTCTCGCAACAATCCCTGGGGCCCACCCGCTCAGGACCGCCTCACGACAGCACCGCCGCCCGGGCACGCTTCCGGGGGGCGGTGCTGTCGTAGGGGCTGGATACGCTGGTCGGACAGGGCCGTACGTGCCCGCCGGGCCCGGTTCCCCCGGTCACCGGATACCGGATACCGGAGCCTCGTTACAGTGAAGAACATGAGTTCATCCCTCCGCTTCGACCGCGGGCACACCGACGATCTGATGGCCTTCCTGATGGCCGGCCCCTCCCCGTACCACGCCGTGGCGGCTGCCGCGTCGAGGCTGGAGAAGGCCGGTTTCCGGCAGGTCGAGGAGACGGCGGCCTGGGACGGGTCCAGCGGCGGGAAGTACGTCCTGCGCGGCGGCGCGATCGTGGCCTGGTACGTGCCCGAGGGCGCCGAGGCGCACACCCCGTTCCGGATCGTCGGGGCGCACACCGACTCGCCGAACCTGCGCGTGAAGCCGCTGCCCGACACGGGTGCGTACGGCTGGCGGCAGATCGCCGTGGAGGTCTACGGCGGCACGCTCCTCAACACCTGGCTGGACCGGGACCTCGGCCTCGCCGGGCGGATCTCGCTGCGTGACGGCACGCACCGGCTGGTCGACATCGACCGGCCGCTGCTGCGTGTGCCGCAGCTGGCGGTGCACCTGGACCGGACGGCCAACCCCGACGGCCTCAAGCTCGACCGCCAGAAGCACATGCAGCCGATCTGGGGCCTCGGGGACGTGGAGGAGGGCGACCTCATCCGGTTCGTCGCCGAGGAGGCGGGTGTCGACGCCGAGGACGTCACCGGCTGGGACCTGATGCCGCACCCCGTCGAGGCACCGTCCTACCTGGGCCGCGACCGCGAGCTGGTGGCCGGGCCGCGCATGGACAACCTCCTCTCGGTGCACGCGGCGACCGCCGCGCTGGCCGCGGTCGCCGGTCAGCCCGACGCGGACCTCCCGTACATCCCGGTGATGGCCGCCTTCGACCACGAGGAGAACGGCTCGCAGTCCGACACCGGAGCGGACGGACCGCTGCTCGGCACGGTCCTGGAGCGCTCGGTGTTCGCCCGCGGCGGTACGTACGAGGACCGTGCGCGCGCGTTCGCCGGCACCGTCTGTCTCTCCTCCGACACGGGCCACGCGATCCACCCCAACTACGGGGAGCGGCACGACCCGACGCACCACCCGGTCGTCAACGGCGGGCCGATCCTCAAGGTCAACGTCAACATGCGGTACGCGACCGACGGCAGCGGCCGGGCCGTGTTCTCGGCGGCGTGCGAGAAGGCGGGCGTGCCGTGGCAGACGTTCGTCTCCAACAACTCGATGCCGTGCGGCACCACGATCGGCCCGATCACCGCCGCCCGGCACGGCATCCAGACCGTCGACATCGGTGTGGCCATCCTGTCGATGCACAGCGCCCGTGAGCTGTGCGGAGCGGACGACCCGCATCTGCTGGCGACGGCGCTGGCGGCGTTCCTGGCGGGCTGACGACGCGCCGATGGTCCCCCCTGCCGGGCTCCGGCAGGGGGGCCGCTGTCATTCCGGGCCGGTCCGGAACCGGCGCCGGTACTCGGTCGGTGTCGTGTCGAGCCTGCGGCGGAATGCCCTGACCAGGGTGTCGACGGTGCCGAACCCGCAGGTGGACGCGATCCGTTCGAGAGTGGCGTCGGTGGATTCGAGCTGGTTGCGCGCCCGCTCGACACGGACCGACTCGATGTAGGCGTGCGGTGTCGTACCGAGTTCGTTCTTGAAGATCCGGGTCAGCTGGCGGTCGCCGACGTGACCGTGCCCGGCGAGGTCCGCGACGGTGAGCGGTTCGCCGATGTTGCGCATGATGTAGTGCCGCAGATCCTCGATGCGCCGGGTCGTGGAGACCTGTTCCAGCGGAACGCTGAACTGGCTCTGTCCGCTCGGCCGCTTCAGGTACATCACGAGCTGTCTGGCGACCCGCAGCGCGATGGCCTCGCCCAGATCGTCGGCGATGAGGGCGAGCGACAGATCGAGGCAGGCACTGATCCCCGCCCCCGTCCACACGTCTCCCTCGCGGATGAAGATCGGATCGGCGTCGACCTCCACCAGCGGGTGATCCGCGGCGAGTTGCTGTGCCGTCGACCAGTGGGTGGTGGCCCGCTTGCCATCGAGAAGCCCGGCGGCGGCGAGGATGTGCGCGCCGACGCAGACGGACGTGACCCGGCGCGTGCGCGCGGCGAGCTCTTCCACCCGCCGCACCACGGCCGGGTCGGTGAGCGGGTGGACGCGCCCTTGGCCGTCGACCTCCACCGCTCCGGGCACGAGCAGGGTGTCGATGCTCCTCGCCGCCAGGTCGCCGAAGGTGAGGTCGGGCAAGATCCGGACCCCGGCGGCGGTGGTGACCGGCCCTGTCGTCTCGGCGGCGAGGACCACGTCGTAACCCGCCGCCTCCTCCGTCTCGCGGCGTGCGAGGGAGAACACCTCGGGCGGTCCGGTGACGTCGAGCAGGTCGACGCCTTCGAAGAGGACGATGACGATCAGTCGTTCGACGGTACTCACGTGTGCCTCCCTCACAGCACACCACCCGGCGTGTCGGTTTCTGCATGTTAGACGACATTGCCGACGTGCCGGTGTGGGCCATACCGTTTTGAGTGCGGCCCACCGGACGTGTGGACCCGGCCTCCCCGACATGAAACGCGCAGGTGACACAGCCATGCCCCGGACGACGCTGCGACAGCTCAACGGCTTCGACGAGACCCCCGCGAAGCTCGCCGACTCGACCCTGATCCTCGTCGACTACCAGAACACCTACACGACCGGCGTGATGGAACTGGACGGCTGGCAGGCCGCGCTCGACGCCGCCGCCGAGCTCCTGGCACGG
Organism: Streptomyces sp. NPDC127177; assembly: GCF_042672475.1. Classification (NCBI taxonomy): domain Bacteria; kingdom Bacillati; phylum Actinomycetota; class Actinomycetes; order Kitasatosporales; family Streptomycetaceae; genus Streptomyces; species Streptomyces sp. NPDC127177. The sequence continues at coordinate 78,819 of NZ_JBHXUW010000026.1, read as the reverse complement.
GCCCGCCGGGCGGGCACCAAGGTCATCCACGTCATCAACGACGGCGGCGAAGGCACCCCGTACGACATCCGGGCCGAGATCGGACAGATCCATCCGCGCGTCGCACCGGTCGAGGGCGAGCCCGTCGTCGTCAAGCAGGCGCCGAACGCCTTCCACGGCACCGACCTCGCCGACCACGTCGAAGCGGCCGGCAGGAACGACGTCGTCATCGCCGGATTCATGACCCACATGTGCGTCGCGTTCACCGCCCAGGGCGCCTTCCTGCGCGGTAACCGCCCCACCGTCGTGGCCGATGCCAGCGCCACCCGTGCCCTGCCCGTCGCCGGCACCGAACTGGACGCCCGCCAGGTGCACTACAGCGCGCTGGCCACCATCGCCGACCTGTACGGGGTCGTCGTTCCGACGCAGAAGGAGATCTTCTGATGAAGCCGGCGCGTACCGCCGTCGCCCTGGGCGCCGTCATCGTCCTCACCGCCACCGCCACCGCGTGCGGCAGCTCCGAGGCCGCCTCACGCGAGGACAAGCCGTCCGCGGCCACGGCGGGGAAGAAGGCCGCGGAGGAAAACGTCGCGAGGGACACGACCACGCTGCGGGAGCTGAACAAGCTCGGCGAGACCCCGGCCACGCTCGCCGATTCGACACTCATCCTCGTCGACTACCAGAACACCTACACCAAGGGCGTGATGGAGCTCGACGGCTGGAAGCCGGCGGTGAACAACGCCGAAGCCCTGCTGAAGCGAGCCCGCGCGGCGGGTACCCCGGTCATCCATGTCGTCGACAAGGGCTACGACCTCAAGTCGGAGGCCGGCCGGATCATCCCGGCGCTGAAGCCGGCCAAGGGTGAACCCGTCGTCGAGAAGAGCGTCCCCGACGGTTTCCACGGCACCGACCTCGCCGCACAGGTCAAGAAGGCCGGCCACGAGAACGTCATCATCGCCGGGTTCATGACGAACATGTGCACCCTGTTCACCACCCAGGGCGCGTTCCTCAACGGCAACAAGCCGACCGTGGTCGCCGACGCCTCCGCGACCCGGCCGCTGCCGCTGAACGGCAAGCCGAACGGCATTCCGGCGAAACAGCTCCACGAGGCCGCCCTCGCCACGGTCCAGGACCTCTACGGAGTCGTCGTACCGACGCAGAAGTCCCTGGCCTAGAGCCTCTCCCGCCCGGCGCACCGCCGGGCGCTCCCTCCCCCAGGCACTCCCTCCCCCCAGATTCCCCCCACCCCTGAACCTCCCCCCACACCGCAAAGGAAGCACGTAACTCAGCAGGAAGACGGGGCATGACCACACGTAGAGGTTTCCTGGGTACCGCGTCGGCCGTAGGGGCGGCCACGCTACTCACCAGCACACAGTCGGCCACCAGCGCGTCGGCCGCACCGGCAGCGGCCATCACCGCGACCGACGAGAAGGCGGCCCGGGACGCGATACGAAACGTCAACGCGGCGATGCGCACGAACTACGCGTCCCTGAAATCGGAACTGATCAAGCAGCTCAGCCCGGTCGTCGTCGTCCAGAACAACGCCGTCGGCGGGCGCTTCACCCTGATCAACGAGGGACGGCAGATCGAGACGGTCGACCCGGTCCCCGAGTACTTCGAACTGGCCAAGTCCATCGCCCACATACCCCTGGGCATGTACTCGGTGCTCGCGCCCTACCTCAGCGACCAGGTCCCCAACATCGCCAACTCGGAACGCATCGACCCGCACGACCTGGACATGATCGTCTTCAAGGCCCCCGGGGACACGGGCTGGATCACCCCGCTGAACGCCTACCGGGCCACGCTGAACACGGCGCTCACCAAGCTGGGCACGGCCAATCTCCCGCCGGACCTGGAGGCCTCCTGCGACACGATCCTGCGGGAGGCCATGTCGTTCATCGACGCCTCCGTCGCGGCACGGACCTTCGACATGGTGTCGTTCAACGAATTCGCCGCCACCGTCTACCCGGCCATCCGCGTCAACATGACCTTCGCGGCCACCGCCCAGATCAACGGCCTCGAAGCCCTGATGAAGCGGTGGCGCACGTTGCTCGGCGAGGAGGCGTGGAGCGACCTGTACGTCACCGTACTGTCGATCTGGACCACGTCGGATCTGAACCAGGCCTCGATCATCATCCGCCGCACCATGAACCAGGTGAAGGTGGACACCCACCTGATCGACCTGCCGACGGTGGAGACCCCGTCGGACCCGATCTTCGTCGCGCTGGACAACCTGGCCCGGATCGTCCAGGACAACGTCGCCGCCGAGATGGTCTTCAACACCGATCTGAAGGTCGCCGACGCTCTCAAGGGCGAGGAGGACCTGCTCTCGGACGAGATCCTCAAGCAGATCGGCGGAACCGCCCCCCGCGCCCGCACCGCCGCCTCCGTCGGAGCGGCGGCCGGCGCCTGCCCGATCACCGGGCGCACCGCCGCGGTGTGATCACCCCGCCCCCCCGGCCCCGGCAGCCGGGGGGTGCGTGCGGTTGTCCGCTGCCGCCGAACCGGCCCCGGACGCATGGTCGTTATCCCGCCGGGTACCCGCTCCGTACACGGACCGGAGCTTCCGGACCGTCGAGGAGGCGGAACTCATGGGACTCGGAGGATGCATCATCCTGATCGGTGCAGGGGCGATACTCGCCTTCGCGACCGACTGGGAACTGGACAGCGTCAACGTCGACATGGTCGGCTGGATCATGATGGTCGTCGGCATCATCGGCGTCTTCGTCTACGCGAGCGTCATGCGGCGCCGTCGCATGGTCGTGCCCCCCGCCACCACGGTGGTTTCCGAGGACGAACGCCACCTGTGACCAGGACGGGGGCGCCCCGCAACGCGGGCGCACCCCATCCCCGGGCCCGTACGCCGCCCGTCCCCCCGGTCGTTCAGCCCTGTTCGTCCATCCCGGCGAGGACCAACGGCAGCCGGGACGCGCCCTCTTCGGCGACCCGGACGGGTACGCCCCAGTCCTGCTGGTGGACATGGCAGGCCGGGTACTCGTTGGCGGGGTCGTCGTCGCAGGACGCGGCCATCGCCGAGACATGCAGGACGCCCTCGGTCACCCCGTCCGCGAGGACGAGATCGCGGAAGAGGTCGGTACCCGCGCCGTCGCCCCCGGCCAGCAGCTCCGGCGGGGTCGAGGAGACCAGCAGCCGGGTCGAGGGCCCGTACCGGGTGTCCAGCTTCTGTCCGGCGGGCGCCTGGAAGACGACGTCGAGCCGGAGCGTGCCCGGGGCGATCTCGGTGGCGACGCGCTGGGTGCGGTGCGCCTGGTCTGCGACGCGCACCGCCTCCTCGGGCAGCCGCAGCCGGGTCAGCCGGTGCCCGGCGGACTCGACGACCACGAGATCGCCGTCCACCAGTACGGCATCGCTGGGCTCACGCAGATCCGTGGCGAGTGTGGTGACCTCACCGCTCGCCGGGTCGAAGCGGCGCAGGGCGTGGTTGTACGTGTCGCAGACGGCGACGGACCCGTCGGGCAGTGCGGTCACGCCCAGCGGGTGCTGGAGCAGTGCCTGGCCGGCATCCCCGTCGCGGTGGCCGAAGTCGAAGAGTCCGGTGCCGACCGCGGTGTGGACCGCGCCCTCCCGGTCGACGTAGCGCAGCGCTGACGTCTCCGAGTCGGCGACCCAGAGCCGGTCATCGGTGGCCGCGAGCCCGGACGGCTGGGCGAACCATGCCTCCTCGCCCGGACCGTCGACCAGCCCCTCGTTCGTCGTGCCGGCCGCGACCCGCACGGAGCCGTCCTCGGGGTCGTACGTCCACAGCTGGTGCACACCGGCCATGGCGATCCAGAGCCTGCCGTCGAACCAGGCGACGTCCCACGGCGACGAGAGGTCGACCTCGCGGCCCGCGCCGCTGGTGGGCGCCCCCTGCCACCACTGGCGGCCGCTGCCCGCGAGCGTGCTCGTCACACCGGTCGTGAGGTCGAGCGCGCGGATCGCGTGGTTCACCGTGTCGGCGACGGCGATCCGCCCGTCGGGCAGCACCGCAAGCCCCTGCGGCTCACTGAACCGGACCTCCTCGGGCCCGCCGTCCGTGAATCCGCGGTCGCCGGTGCCGAAGTGCCGGCGGACGGTCTCACCGTCCGCCTCCAGCTCGACCAGCCGGTGACGCGTGGTGTCGGAGACCAGGAAGCCGCCGTCGGCCAGCAGCAGCGCCTTGCCGGGGAAGCGCAGATGTGTGGCCACCGGCTCCGGCGCCACATAGGGCCCGTCACCGCGGCGCAGCGTGCCCTTCTCCGCGTGTTCGGCCTCCAGCTCCTCGACCAGCTTCTCGATGGCGTGGGCGTGGCCCTCGCCCGCGTGCTGGGCGACGACATAGCCCTCGGGGTCGATGACGACGAGGGTGGGCCAGGCGCGTACGGCGTACTGCTTCCAGGTGGCGAGCTCGGGGTCGTCGAGCACCGGGTGGTGCACCTCGTACCGCTCGACGGCGTCGACCACGGCCTGGTGCTCGGCCTCGTGGACGAACTTCGGCGAGTGCACGCCGATGATCACCACGGTGTCGCGGTGCTTCTCCTCCAGCTCGCGCAGCTCGTCGAGGACATGCAGGCAGTTCACACAGCAGAACGTCCAGAAATCCAAGATCACAATGCGCCCTCGCAGGTCAGCGAGGGTGTACTGCTGGTCGCCTGTATTGAGCCAGCCGCCCTTGCCGATCAGTTCGGGGGCCCTGACGCGCGCACGTGTTGCCATGACAACAGTCAACATCACCGTGGCCTCCACGCATTCCACAAGCACCTCGGGGAACCTGTGAGCCATGAGACTTCTTGTGCGTGAGCGAGTGTTCGGCATCGGCGACGACTACTGGATCGAGGATGCGGACGGGCGCAAGGTCTTCCTCGTCGACGGCAAGGCCATGCGGGTGCGCGACACCTTCGAGCTGAAGGACGCGCAGGGCCGGATCCTCGTGGAGATCAAGCAGAAACTGATCAGTCTGCGCGACACCATGCTCATCGAGCGGGACGGTGAGCAGCTGGCCAAGGTCAAGCGGAAGCGGCTGTCGCTGCTGCGCAACCACTACCGGGTGACGCTGGTGGACGGCACCGAGCTGGACGTCAGCGGAAAGATCCTGGACCGCGAGTTCGCGGTGGAGTACGACGGGGAGCTGCTGGCCCAGATCTCGCGGCGCTGGCTCACCATCCGGGACACGTACGGGATCGACGTCGTGCGGGAGGACGCCGACACCTCGCTGCTGATCGCGGTGGCGGTGTGCGTCATCGTGCTCGCGGAGAAGGAACACGAGGACTGAGCCGCACCGGTGCCTGTTTCACGTGAAACAGGCACCGGCCCGAAAAGGGGGCGTCCGGCTATCCGAGGACCGTCGGCGGGGCGAGTCCGAGACGGCGGTCCTTGAGCGCGGGGAACTGCTCCCTGGTGGTGGCGACCCGCGTCGGGTCGAACTCCACGCTCAGCACCTCTTCGTCCGCACCCGCCTCGGCGAGCACCTCGCCCCACGGGTCGACGACGATGCTGTGCCCGGCCTGCGGGATTCCGGCATGGGTGCCCGCGGAGCCGACGGCCAGTACATAGGCTTGGTTCTCCACGGCCCGCGCCTGCGCGAGCAACGTCCAGTGGGCGCGGCGGCGTTCGGGCCAGCCCGCCGCGACGACCAGGGTCTCGGCGCCCGCGTCGACCAGTCCGCGGAACATCTCCGGGAAGCGCAGGTCGTAGCAGGTGGCGAGGCCGAGCGTGGTCCCCGGCAGGGGGACCGTGACCAGCTCGTCGCCGGCACCCATCATGACCGCCTCGCCCTTGTCGAAACCGAAGCGGTGGATCTTGCGGTACGCGGCGGCACGCTCGCCCTCGGGAGTGAAGACGAGCGTGGTGTTGTAGAGCGTGCCGTCGTCGGCCCGCTCGACGAAGGAACCGGCGTGCAGCCAGACCCCGGCACCGGCGGCGGCCTTGGCCATCACCTCGTGCGTGGCACCGAGCAGCGGTTCGGCCTCGTTCTCGAACTCCGTATAGGCGAAGGCTCCGACCGGCCAGAGCTCGGGCAGGACGACGAGATCCGCGCCCCGCTGGGACGCGACCAGCGAAGCCGCGCGCTCCCTGCGGGAATTGACGGATTCGTCCGGGTCTACTGCGATCTGGATGAGAGAGGCGCGCACACTACCACCGTCCTGGCATATGAGCCGTCAACACGGGCCTACGATCGTCACACGAAAGCACTGCCGGGGTGCCTGCTCGCAGCGTAACTTGGAGCGACCGAACCTCATTGCAGCTCGCAGCCCGCCGTCCGCGCCCAGCTCTCCAGCCCATGCACCGCAGAACCGCACGAGGGGTCCCGTGACCGTCCATCCCAGCCTCCAGACCTACGCCGACGCCTGGACCCAATCCATCGAGTCGATAGCCGAGCTGGTGAGCCCGCTCACCGAGGGGGAGTGGAACGGCCGTACTCCATGTCCCAACTGGTCGGTGCGCGACATCGTGTCGCACATCATCGGCATGGAGTGCGAACAGCTCGGCGACCCCCGCCCCATCCACACACTGCCGCGCGATCTCTACCATGTGCAGAGCGACTTCGCCCGCTACATGGAGATGCAGGTCGACGTGCGGCGCCACCACACCGCACCGGAGATGACCTCCGAGCTGGAGTACACGATCATCCGGCGGTCCCGGCAGCTGCGCAACGAGACGCGTGACCCGGAGACCATGACACGGGCGCCCCTCGGCGCCGAGCAGACCCTCGAACTGGCGCTTCGGATGCGCGCCTTCGACGTCTGGGTGCACGAGCAGGATCTGCGGACCACGCTCGGGAAGCCCGGCAACCTGGACTCCCCCGGCTCCGCGATCGTCCGGGACACCTTGCTGGCCGCGCTGCCGAAGGTGGTGGCCAAGGACGCGGGCGCGCCGCCCAACTCGGCGATCGTGCTGGATGTGCACGGGCCGGTGGAGTTCCTGCGCACCGTGCGGGTCGACGCGGAGGGCCGTGGTTCGGTCGACGGCGCACCGTCGCTCGGCCCCGCGGCGACGCTCGCGATGGACTGGGAGACCTACGTCCGGCTGGCCTGCGGCCGGGTCCGGGCGAGCGCGGTCGCCGACAGCATCAAGGTCGAGGGCGACCAGGACCTGGCCACCTCGATCCTGCAGAAGTTCGCCGTCACCCCGTAGTCACGGCACCGGCGCGCCCACCCCGCAGGGGGACGGGCGCGCCGCCGCCGTTTTCGCGGTCAGGCCGGTACGTGCACGGCCTCCACACGGCTGATCACATGGTGCTCGCGCTCCCGGTGCGCGGCCCTGACCCGCAGCCGGAGGATCTGAACGAGCCCGAGGGCCTCCAGGACGAAGACGGAGGCGAAGGCGATGCGGTAGTTGTCGCCGGTCGCGTCCAGCAGCACACCGACGGCGAACAGCGTGGTCATCGACGCCACGAAGCCGCCCATGTTGACGATGCCCGATGCGGTGCCCTGGCGCTCCGGCGGATTGGCCGGGCGGGCGAAGTCGAAGCCGATCATCGAGGCGGGCCCGCAGGCCCCGAGCACCGTGCACAGCGTGATCAGCAGCCACATCGGCGCGTGGTCCCCGGGGTGCAGGATGACCGAAGCCCACAGCAGGGCCGTCATCGCGACGGTACCCAGCGCGAGCGGGATACGCGCCGCGTGGTGGCGGGCGATGACCTGCCCGTAGACGAGCCCGACAGCCATGTTGGAGAGCACCACCAGGGTGAGCAGCTCCCCCGCGGTTCCCCGGCTCAGCCCCTGCGCCTCCACCAGGAAGGGCATGCCCCACAGCAGCAGGAACACCATGGCCGGGAACTGCGTGGTGAAGTGCACCCACATCCCGAGCCGGGTGCCCGGCTCCCGCCAGGCGGCGGCGATCTGCTTGCGCACGTAGGCACCGCCGGCATGTTCGGCGGGCGGCGGCGCGTGGCCCTCGGGGTGGTCCTTCAGGAAGAGCAGCAGCAGGACGAGGACCACGACCCCGGCCAGTGAGCTGCCGACGAAGGTGGCGGTCCAGCCGAAGCCGTGCAGCGCGCGGGCGATCACGAGCGTCGAGACGAGGTTGCCCGCCATCCCGAAGAGCGCGGCGACCTGCCCGATCATCGGGCCGCGCCGGGCCGGGAACCAGCGCGCGCCCAGGCGCAGCACGCTGATGAACGTCATGGCGTCACCGCAGCCCAGCAGGGCGCGCGAGGCCAGCGCGGCACCGTACGAGGGGGAGAGCGCGAAGCCGAGCTGCCCGAGGGTGAACAGGACGGCGCCGATGGTGAGGACCCTCTTGGTGCCCAGCCGGTCCACCATCAGGCCGACGGGTATCTGCATGCCCGCGTAGACGAGCAGCTGAAGGATGGAGAAGGTGGAGAGCGCCGAGGCGTTGACGTGGAAGCGGTCGGCGGCGTCGAGCCCGGCGACACCCAGGCTGGTCCGGAAGATGATGGCGACGAAGTAGACAGCGACGCCGATTCCCCAGACCCAGGCGGCACGCCGGCCGCCGGGCGGATCACCGGGCAGGGACAGGGTGGGCGCGGCGGCGGAACTCACCGGTCCTCACCCCTGACCAGCACCTTGACCCGGCTCACATGACGGCGCACGACCTGCGCGGCACCGTCCGCGTCACCGGCTCTGATGGCCTCCAACAGCTCGCTGTGCTCCGCGATGTTGGCTGCGATCCTGCCGGGGTGGGCCTCCATGACGGCGACGCCCATCCGCAACTGACGGTCGCGCAGCTGGTCGTAGAGCCGGGACAGGATCTCGTTGCCCGCGTGGCGGACGATCTCGGCGTGGAAACACCGGTCCTTCACCGAGACGGCGGCCAGATCCCCGGCCTCCGACATCTGCCGCTGTTCCTCCAGCAGCTCCTCCAGCCGGGCGATCAGCTTGGCCGACGCGGGCACGGCCCGGCGCACGGCGAACTCCTCGACGAGCAGCCGGGTCTCCACCACGTCCGAGATCTCCTGCGCGGAGACGGCGAGCACCAGGGCGCCCTTCTTCGGGTAGAGCTTGATCAGCCCCTCGACCTCCAGCCTCAGCAGCGCCTCCCGCACGGGCGTGCGGGAGACCCCGACGGCGTCCGCGAGATCGCCCTCGGTCAGGAGCGTCCCGCCCTCGTAGCGGCGGTCCAGGACCGCGTCCTTGATGTGTGTGTAGACACGCTCGGCGGCCGGAGGCTGCTTCACGGGCGGGCGGACGGGGGACGAGGCTGGGGCAGGCATGCACACAGCATAGATACAACACGCACGCAAGGATGACCCGTTCCACGATTCGGACGCCGCCGGCCGAGGAGGGACGGGCCGGGGCCTCCTCGGCGAGCGGCGTCCGGCCGGCTCATCGCACGGTCAGCACCAGCTTTCCCGCGGTGCGCCCCGTGTCACCGAGCGCGTGCGCCTTCGCCGCGTCCGCCAGCTCGAACGTGCCGGCGATCTCCGCGCGCAGCCGGCCCTCGGCCGCGAGCCGGGCGATCGCCGAGATCCCGGCATGGTCGTCCTCCACCAGCATGACCTCCGCCCGCACACCGAGCCGGGCCGCCTCATCGGCAAGCGCCGTGGTGCCGCCGTCGGGCAGGAGGGAGACCAGGATTCCGCCCCGCCGCAGACTGCGCAGGGAGCGGATCGCGTGGTCGCTGCCCTGGGAGTCGAGGACCACGTCGGCATCGCGGACGGCCTCGGCGACGTCCGTGGTGCGGTAGTCGAGGACCTCGTCGGCGCCCAGTGCGCGTACGAAGTCGTGCTTGGGCGCACTCGCCGTGCCGGTCACGTGCGCTCCGCGGAACTTGGCGATCTGAACGGCGAGGTGGCCGACGCCACCGGCCGCCGCGTGGATCAGCACTCGCTGTCCGGCTTCGAGGCGGGCGGTGTCGACGAGGGCCTGCCAGGCCGTGAGGGCGGCGAGCGGCAGGGCGCCGGCCTGCACATGGTCGATGGCGGCCGGCTTGATCGCGAAGGCGCGGGCGGGCCCCTTGACGTATTCGGCGTGCGAGCCCACGCCGTACGGGTAGGGCAGCATGCCGAAGACCTCGTCGCCCGGCTTGAAGAGGGTGACGCCGAGGCCGGTCGTCTCGATCACACCGGAGACGTCCCAGCCCAGGACGAACGGCGGCTCACCGAGGAAGAGCCCGGGGACGGCGCGGTGCTTCCAGTCCGTGGGGTTGACCCCGGCGGCACGCACCCGGACGAGGACCTCGCCGGGTCCGGGCACCGGCCGCTCGATCCGTACCTCCTTGAGTACCTCCGGGCCGCCGAGGCCGTCCTGGCTGATCGCGCGCATCGTCGTGCTGATGTCGTTCATGCCCCCCAGCCTGCGGCTCCCTGGCAGCCGACGGGAGTGGCACGAATGCCATTCATCGATAAGATCCTGTCATGCATCGTGTCGTAGTCCTGGCGCTCGACGGCGTCTATCCGTTCGAGCTCGGCATCCCGCAGCGCGTCTTCGGCACCGCGGACACCCTCTACACAGTGGTCACCTGCACCGCCGACGGTCGCCCGGTGCGCACCTCCGCGGACTTCACGATCGCCCCCGACCTGGGCCCGGAGGCGCTGGCCGAGGCGGACACGGTCGTCATCCCGCCCTACGAGTCGGCCCCGGAGTCGACCCGGCTCCCGCCTCCGGTGGCGGACGCACTCGCCCGGATCCCGGCCGGCGCGCGCATCGTGTCGATCTGCACCGGCGCCTTCACGCTCGCCGCGGCCGGACTGCTCGACGGCCGTCCGGCCACCACGCACTGGACGCTGGCGGACCGGTTCCGGGAGCTCTTCCCGGAGGTGGCCCTGAACGCGGACGTGCTGTTCGTCGACGACGGCTCCATCCTCACCTCGGCCGGAGCCGCGTCCGGCGTGGACGTCTGCCTGCACCTGGTACGCAAGGACCACGGCAGCGAGGTGGCGAATCACGTCGCACGCCGGTGCGTGGCGCCCGCGTGGCGGGACGGCGGGCAGGCGCAGTACATCGAACAGCCGGTGCCCGCGCCGTCGACGGCCGGGACGGCGGCGACCCGCGAGTGGGCGCTCGGAAGGCTGGACGAGCCGCTGACACTGACCGACCTCGCCGGGCACGCCCGGATGAGTCTGCGCACGTTCGCCCGCAGGTTCCGGGACGAGGTGGGGATGAGCCCGGGGCGGTGGCTGATCCAGCAGCGGATCACCCGGGCCCGGGAGTTGCTGGAGTCGAGTGACGTGCCCGTCGAGCAGATCGCCACCCGGGTCGGATTCGCGACGCCCGCGTCCCTGCGCCAGCATCTGCACGCCGCGATCGGTGTGTCGCCGCGCGCCTACCGCCACACCTTCCGGGCCGCGGCCGACCGCTGACCTCTCCCGGATGTCGTGAAAAATCACCCGCTCCTGCGCCACAACCATCCATCGCCCCCAGACGTCTCACGAGTGCGCGGCACCCTCATGAGGCCGCAATCCAGGGGCATTTGGAGCGTTGAACTTGAAACTCGGCATTAAGGGCATAAGGCGCGTATCCGTATCCGCCACGGTAGCCCTCACCGCAGGTGCCGTCGTCGCGGGCGGCGCTTTCGCGTCCACGGCACAGGCCGCCGCCGCACCGAAGACGCCCACGATCGTCGCCAAGGGCGGCTTCGTGATGAACAACGGCACCGGGAAGTCCCTCTTCACCAAGGCCGCGGACACCCGTCGCTCCACCGGCTCCACCACGAAGATCATGACGGCCCGGGTGGTCCTGGCGCAGAAGGGCCTCAACCTCGATTCCAAGGTCACGGTCCAGAAGGCGTACAGCGACTACATCGTCGCCAAGGGCGCGTCCTCGGCCCGCCTCATCGTGGGCGACAAGGTCACGGTCCGCCAGCTGCTGTACGGCCTGATGCTGCCGTCCGGTTGCGACGCCGCGTACGCGCTGGCCGACAAGTTCGGCTCCGGCTCCACGCGCGCCGCCCGGGTGAAGTCCTTCATCGGCAAGATGAACTCCACCGCGAAGACGCTCGGGCTGAAGAACACCCACTTCGACTCGTTCGACGGCATAGGGAACGGGTCCAACTACTCGACCCCGCGCGACCTGACGAAGCTCGCGAGCAGCGCGATGAAGTACTCCACGTTCCGCACGGTCGTGAAGACGAAGTCGACGAAGCAGAAGACCACCACGAAGAGCGGTGGCTACCGCTACATGTCGTGGACGAACACCAACAAGCTGCTGAGCTCCTACAGCGGCGCGATCGGCGTGAAGACGGGCTCCGGCCCGGCGGCCAAGTACTGCCTGGTCTTCGCGGCGACCCGCAGCGGCAAGACGGTCATCGGCACGGTCCTGACCTCCACCTCGGAGGCGAACCGCACCGCTGACGCGAAGAAGCTCATGGACTACGGCTTCAAGAAGTAACCGGGTCCGACGTGACGAAGGAGGGCCCCGCACGATGCGGGGCCCTCCTTCGTTCGCACAGACCCTGGGCCGAGCCCGGATCGCTCCAGGTGTCAGCCGCCCTGACCCGCGCTGCCGACCGGGCCGACCAGCACCTGGCCACCGTTGTCGCTGTCGCCCGCAGGGAGCGAGCTCTCGCCCGGCCAGGCGAGGGTGACCGACTTCGTCTCGTTCGGCGGAGTCACCACAAGACCCGTGATGCTGACGCCGGAACCGCCCGTCTTGTTGAGCGGGTAGCTGACGTAGAAGTCGATCTCCTTACCGTTCTTGAGGGTGTACGGGGCGTCGGCCTTGCCCTTGCGCGTGGCGGAGATGGTCCCCGCGCTGGTCTTCAGGTCGACACCCGCGAACCCGGAGATCACACAGTCGCTGCCGCTGGTGTTCGTCAGCTCCACCGCGATGTTGCCGTCGGGGTCGCCGTCGATGAAGGTGTTCTTCGCCGTGATCTTCAGTCCGTCGGTGGTGCACTTGCCGGTCTTCGCAGCCGGACCGCTGCCGCCCGAGGCCGACCCGACCGAGCTCGACCCACCGGTCTTCGAACGGGCGGAGTCCTTGGCACCGACCTGGTCCGAACCGCTGGAGTTCGAGCCCCCGTCGGAGGAGGATGCGGCGGGCGCGGAGGAATTGGCCGCCGGGTCGGTCTGCCCCACCGCCTCGTCGTCGTTCTGGCAGGCCGTGAGCGAGAGACCCGCGGCAAGGGCCAGGGCTGCGAAGGTGAGCTTACGAGCGCGCATGGATTCGTCCTCAGGATCGGTTGGTCAGTACCGGCCCACTCGGTACGTGTCGGTACCAGCGAGCGCTTCTGATCAACAGGAGCGGTCCGGAGCACATGGACGTTCCGCTCGACCCCGGGCTAAGACACGGCTGTTACACAAGCGCCGAGCCGGGACGACCCGACGGGCAGTCAGGACCACACCGTCTGACCTGCCCTTATGCCCGGCGCAGCCCGGCCCGGAAGGCGTTCCACGCTGCGGGGCCGAGGAGGATCAGGGGGCCGTCGGGGTTCTTCGAGTCGCGGACGGCGACGGTGCCGGGGATGTTGCGGGCGACCTCGACGCACTCCTGCCCGGCATTGCCTCCGCTGTAGCTGGACTTGACGAACCTGTACGCGGGCACGCGGACTACATCTCCTTGAGGATTCCATCGATAAGTGCGGCCGAGTTGCGCTGTGCGAGCGCAAGGCGCGTCATACGATCGAAAATCCTGTCGTGACGCCCGGCATCAGTATCGCTCTCCAGCCAGAGTGTGGTCGAGGTCGTATCCATGTGGACCACGTCGAGCGCACCTGGTTCGGCAAACGAGACGATGGTGAAGGCACTGGTCATGCCAGGGTGCGCGCCCACCAGGTACGGCATCACCTGGAGCTTCACGTTCGGGCGCCGGGCGATGTCCAACAGGTGCCCGAGCTGCTCCCTCATCACCTCACGCCCTCCCACCAGTTGGCGGAGGGCGCTCTCGTGCACAAGAGCCCAGAGCTCCAGCGGCCGGTCCCCGGCCAGCCGGGCCTGCCGGGCCATCCGTGACTCCACGAAGGGCTCGATCTCGTCAGGGTCCTCCCAGGAGCCGTTTCCCACGGCTAGCGCCCGAGCGTAGTCGGGTGTCTGGAGCAGGCCGGGCACAATGGCGAGTTGCCAGGTGCGGACCCCTGTGGCGATGTCCTCCAATGCCACGTACTCGGCCATGGCTTGAAGTCCCGGGTACTGGTTCCACCACCCGCTCGCCTTGCGGCGTTCACGGTCGGCCTTGGCCAGGACCAACAGCCTGCCGACCACCGCGTCGTCCGTCTCGCCGTACAGGTGGCACAGGGCCCGGACGTCCGGGTCACGTATCGGCACGAGGCCTCGCTCGATCTTGGCCACCTTGGCAACCGAGGCCGTCAACGCCTCCGCGGCATGCGCCTGGCGCAGCGAACGCGCCTCCCGCAGACGAAGCAGTTCTCCGCCGAGACGGCGTCCGAGCACAGTGGAAACCGTCCGCCCCCGATCCGGGCTGTTACCCGCCACGGTCAACTCCCTCCCACGCGGTCGCCTCAGTCTGGAGCTCCGGCCCATCGAACACCAACTAGGGCAGAGAATTCTCTGCAAGAACCACTTGCTGCCCGCTTACGGCTTCCGCTACTTTCGGTACCGAGCCGATCACCCAAAGGAATCGGCCGGCGGAAGTGCACCGCCCTGCCCAGCAGGCGCGGCATCGCCACCGCCCACACGAAATCCACGGAGGCACGCGACCATGACCGCAGCCCAAGAGGTCCCCGAGCCCGACCCCCCACTCCAGGAGGACCGCCTCGACTACACCCCCACCGCCCGCAGCGTCAGCCTCTGCCGTCGCCGGACCGTGCGGCTGGTGTCCGAGTGGGGGTATCCCAACCACGTGGGCGAGGTCGCGCTCCTGGTCAGCGAGTTGGCGACCAACGCGTTACTGCACGGCTGCATGCGGGGCCGGCTCTTCCGGGTCCACCTCATCCTCACCGCGGCCATCCTCCGTATCGAGGTCAGCGATCCGCGCGGCGAGCGGCTACCCGCACCGCGCGAGGCCGACTCCGACGACTGCTACGGGCGGGGGCTTCTCATCGTCGCCCAACTCGCCGACCGCTGGGGCATCGAGCCGCGCACCGTCGGCAAGACCGTCTTCGCCGAACTCATCCTTCGGCCGAGGCGCAGCACCGGCTGACCCGCTCCGTCAGTTCCCGTCCGCACTGGTCAGCGCTTCGGCAATCATGCGCATGGCGAAGCCGCGGTCGTCGGCGATGCGGTTGATCTGCTCCGCGAGCAGGAACGCGGTGGCTTCGAGCGGCGTCAGCTCCGCCTCGGTCCAGTCTCCGTACTGCATGCGCCAGAGATTGGGGCTGAGGCCCGTACCCGCCGCGATGACCAGGCCGGACATCGTGGGGATGACCTCGACGGGGATGCTCTTCGGCATCATGCGCATCGACGCGACGAGGGTCGGGACCACGTACTCGATGACGTCCTTGTCGTGGGCCTCGTGCGCCTGCCGCAGCCACGTCATGAACATGTAGATGAGCGTGCATGTGCCGTCCACCACGTCATCGGCTCCCCCGGGGCCCAGCGAGGCGATGAACTGCTGGAGCAGCGCCTGCTGTTCGGGGTCGGGCTCGGTGCCACCGTCGTACACGCTCTTGAGCCGGGAGTCGATCATCATGAGCGCCGCGCCGACATCACCGGCGGGTGCGTGCTGGGGGTCGCAGCTGGATGACACGGTGCCTCCTCGGGTGACCGCGACGGGCAGCGCGGGTGTCCCGCAGAGTAGACGGCCGGCGGGACGGCTCGTGGCTCATCAACTCTTTTTCACCTCCCCGGACATGGCGATGGGCCCGCGCGGGTTTCACGCGGGCCCATCGCACACGGCTACGCCCAGGTGATCAGGCGCTTCGGCTGCTCCAGGATCGCGGCGACGTCCGCGAGGACCTTGGAGCCGAGCTCGCCGTCGACCAGGCGGTGGTCGAACGAGAGCGCCAGCGTGGTGACCTGACGCGCCTTCACCTTCCCCTTGTGCACCCAGGGCTGGAGCTTGATCGCGCCGACCGCGAGGATCGCGGACTCGCCCGGGTTCAGGATCGGGGTGCCCGTGTCGACGCCGAAGACGCCGACGTTGGTGATGGTCACCGTGCCGCCCGCCATCGCGGCGGGGGACGTCCGGCCGTCTCGGGCCGTCGAGACCAGCTCGCCCAGCGACGCGGCCAGCTGCGGCAGCGTCTGCTCGTGCGCGTCCTTGATGTTCGGCACGATCAGTCCGCGCGGGGTGGCGGCGGCGATGCCCAGGTTGACGTAGTGCTTCTGCACGATCTCCTGGTTCGCCTCGTCCCAGGCGGCGTTGACCTCGGGGTGCCGCTTGATCGCGACGAGGAGGGCCTTCGCGATGATCAGGAGCGGGTTGACCCGCACCCCCGCCATCTCCTTGTCCTCCTTGAGCTCCGCCACGAGCTTCATCGTGCGCGTGACGTCGACGGTCACGAACTCGGTGACGTGCGGCGCGGTGAACGCGCTGCCCACCATCGCCTGCGCGATCGCCTTCCGTACTCCCTTGACGGGGATACGGGTCTCGCGCGCGGCCCCGGAGGGCGCGACGGCCGGGGCCGCAGCCGGGGCTTCGGCCTGCTCCGGCGCGGGCGCCGGGGTCGCAGCCGCGTGCACGTCGTCGCGGGTGATGACGCCGCCGTCGCCGGTCGGGGTGACCGTCGCCAGGTCGATACCCAGGTCCTTGGCCAGCTTGCGCACCGGCGGCTTCGCCAGCGGGCGGGCCTCGGGAACGGCCGCCGGACCGTGGCCGTTCAGCTCTCCCTGGACCGCGGCGGGCGCGGCGGCGGGAGGAGCGGTCTCGGTTCCCTTGCGGGCGCGCCGCTTGGTGGAGGACTCGGCTACGCCGTAGCCGACCAGGACGGGCTGACGCCCCTTGGGCGCCTCGGCCTCCGGCTCGGCGGCGGGCGCGGCCTCGGGCTCCGCGGCCGGCTCCACATCACCGGAGCCCGGCGCGACGTCCACCGCGATGATCACCTCGCCGACGTCGACGGTCGTGCCCTCGGGGAAGCGCAGCTCGTGCACCACTCCGTCGAACGGGATCGGCAGCTCGACGGCCGCCTTCGCCGTCTCGACCTCACAGACGACCTGGCCGTCGGTGACGGTGTCGCCCGGCTGGACGAACCACTTGAGGATCTCGGCCTCGGTCAGCCCCTCGCCCACGTCGGGCATCTTGAACTCACGGAAGCGAACAGCGTTGGAAGTGTCGGTCATCGTTGTCACGCCCCAGTCCTCAGTACGCCAGCGAGCGGTCGACGGCGTCGAGCACACGGTCGAGACCCGGCAGGTACTCGTCCTCGAGCCGGGCCGGCGGGTACGGGACGTGGTAGCCGCCCACCCTGAGCACCGGTGCCTCCAGGTGGTAGAAGCAGCGCTCCGTGATGCGAGCGGCGATCTCCGCGCCCGAGCCGTAGAACACCGGCGCCTCGTGCACCACGACCAGCCGGCGGGTCTTCTCGACCGAGGCCTGGACCGCGTCGAAGTCGATCGGGGACATCGACCGCAGGTCCACGACCTCGATCGACTTGCCCTCCTCCTGGGCGGCCGCCGCGGCCTCCAGGCACACCTTCACCATCGGGCCGTACGCGGCCAGCGTGAGGTCGGTGCCGGTACGGGCGACGGAGGCCCGGTGCAGCCCGCCGGGGATGGACTCGGTGTCGACCTCGCCCTTGTCCCAGTAGCGGCGCTTCGGCTCGAAGAAGACGACCGGGTCATCGCTCTGCACGGCCTGCTGCATCATCCAGTAGGCGTCCGACGCGTTGGACGGAGAGACCACCTTCAGGCCCGCGACGTGCGCGAACAGCGCCTCGGGCGACTCGCTGTGGTGCTCGACCGCACCGATGCCGCCGCCGTACGGAATCCGCACGACGACCGGCAGCTTGATCTTGCCGAGCGAGCGGGCGTGCATCTTCGCGAGCTGCGTGACGATCTGGTCGTACGCCGGGAAGACGAAGCCGTCGAACTGGATCTCCACGATCGGCCGGTAGCCGCGCAGCGCCAGGCCGATCGCCGTACCGACGATGCCGGACTCGGCGAGCGGGGTGTCGATCACCCGGCCGTCACCGAAGTCCTTCTGGAGGCCGTCGGTGATCCGGAAGACCCCGCCGAGCTTGCCGACGTCCTCGCCCATGATGAGGACCTTGGGGTCGGTGTCGAGGGCCTTGCGCAACGACTCGTTGAGCGCCTTCGCGATGGACATCTTTTCCACGGCCATGGCTACTTGCCCTCCTCGGCGAACGATGCCTGGTAGGCGGCGAACTGGGCGCGCTCCTCGTCGACGAGGGCGCTCCCGTCGGCGTAGGCGTGGTCGAAGATCGCCAGCCGGTCCGGGTCGGGCATCGCCCGTACCGCTTCGCGTACCCGCTTGCCGAGGACTTCGCTCTCCTCGTCGAGGCCGGTGAAGAACGCCTCGTCGGCCGCGCCCTGCTTCTCCAGGTACGTCCGCAGGCGCATGATCGGGTCCTTGGCCTCCCAGGACGCGCGCTCCTCGTCGGCCCGGTACTTCGTCGGGTCGTCGGATGTGGTGTGCGCGCCCATCCGGTAGGTGAAGGCCTCCACGAGGGTGGGGCCCTCGCCGCGACGGGCCCGCTCCAGGGCGGACCGGGTGACGGCGAGGCAGGCCAGGACGTCGTTCCCGTCGACCCGGACGCCGGGGAAACCGAAGCCCTGGGCGCGCTGGTAGAGCGGCACCCGGGTCTGCTTCTCGGTCGGCTCGGAGATCGCCCACTGGTTGTTCTGGCAGAAGAAGACGACCGGGGCGTTGTAGACCGCGGAGAAGGTGAAGGCCTCGGCCACATCGCCCTGGCTGGACGCGCCGTCACCGAAGTAGGCGATCACCGCGGAGTCCGCGCCGTCCTTGGCCACGCCCATGGCGTAACCGGTGGCGTGCAGGGTCTGCGAGCCGATGACGATCGTGTACAGGTGGAAGTTGTTGGTGTTCGGGTCCCAGCCGCCGTGGTTCACACCGCGGAACATCCCGAGCAGATTGGTCGGGTCGACCCCGCGGCACCAGGCGACGCCGTGCTCGCGGTAGGTCGGGAAGACGTAGTCGTCGTCGTGCAGGGCCCGGCCGGAGCCGATCTGGGCCGCCTCCTGGCCGAGCAGCGAGGCCCACAGGCCCAGCTCGCCCTGGCGCTGGAGCGCGGTCGCCTCGGCGTCGAAACGGCGGGTGAGGACCATGTCCCGGTACAGACCGCGCAGCTCGTCCGCGGTCAGGTCGATCGAGTAGTCCGGGTGCTCGACGCGCTCGCCCTCGGGCGTCAGCAGCTGTACGAGTTCGGGGCCGGAACCCTCTGGTGTCTTCGCGGGCGTCTTCGCGGCGCTGGTCCGCTTGCTGCTGCGTCGCGGTTTACGCGCGGCAGCAGTGCTCTCCACGGTCACGTGCGTGCTCCTCCGTCGGTCCGGCCCCCGGGGTCTGCCGGGAGACCAGTGCGGCTCGCCTGTGTCCGTACCCGTGCACGGGGTGTGTGCCGCTCGGTCCGGGAACAGGCGTGACAGGTGCCCCGGCGAGCGCCCTGTATAAGGCACGTTACCCAGTGCCTCGCGTAACTGCGAAACCCTATCTGACCTGCGATTTTGCTTGGATATCCAAGTAAATCGAAGAATTCGGGAACTCTCGCTGGTCACAGCACTGGTAACAGCCTTGCAGGCCGCCGGAACAACGGCACGTTATCCCGCCCGACAGCGGCAGGGAAGGGGTGAGTGTGTGAGACTGCGTTTGTGCGCAAAGAAGGAAAAATCACCGTTTTTCTGCTGGATGACCATGAAGTCGTCCGCCGCGGAGTCCATGAGCTGCTCTCCGTCGAGGAGGACATCGAGGTGGTCGGAGAGGCCGGTACGGCCGAGGACGCGCTGGTCCGCATCCCCGCGACCCGGCCCGATGTCGCCGTCCTGGACGTACGGCTGCCGGACGGCAGCGGGGTGGAGGTCTGCCGGGAGATCCGCTCCCGCGACGAGTCGGTCAACTGCCTGATGCTGACCTCGTACGCCGATGACGAGGCACTGTTCGACGCGATCATGGCGGGCGCCTCCGGATACGTGCTCAAGGCGATCCGGGGGAACGAGCTGCTGAACGCCGTACGGGACGTGGCGGCCGGCAAGTCGCTGCTCGACCCGGTGGCCACCGCGCGGGTCCTGGAACGGCTGCGCGACGGAAAGAAGGGCGGCGACGACAGACTCGCGGGCCTCACGGAGCAGGAACGCAAGATCCTGGATCTGATCGGGGAGGGGCTGACGAACCGGGTGATCGGGGAGCGGCTTCATCTCGCCGAGAAGACGATCAAGAATTACGTCTCCAGCCTGCTCTCGAAACTCGGAATGGAACGCCGCTCGCAGGCCGCCGCCTATGTGGCGCGACTGCAGGCCGAAAAGCGCTGACCGTCCCGCGCCGAACGGTACCGAACGGCACGGTCCCGGGATTTTTCGGGACTTTGGTCCCGTACGGCCCGGGGCGGGGGCCTCTTCTTCCACCGTCCCCGGTGACGGACAGTGGAGGTCATGTCCACCGAGGAAGAACTCCACGCAATCGACCTGCTCGGCCGGGTCCCGTACGGCCGGCTGGCGACGAGCATGCGAGCCCTTCCGTTCCTGACCGTGGCCCGGCACGTCGTGATCGACGGCCGGGTCGTGCTGCGGATGCACAGCGGTCTCGGCTACCACGACGTCTGCAACGGCACGGTCGTGGCGTACGGGGCGGACAACTTCAACGAGGCCACCTCGGCGGGCAGCCGTGATCTGTGGTCCGTGCAGTTCACCGGCCCCGCGGAGACCGTGGAGCCGACCTGCGCCCAGCGCGAGCTCTTCGGCCCCCTCCCCGTCGAGGTGAACGGGGAGCCCTTCACCCCGGCCTACCTCCGGCTGGACCCGCATTTCGTCAGCGTGCACACTCTGGGCTTCCACGCAAACTCGTACGGCCCGCAACACAGCGTGATCTAACATCTGGCGGGTGCCGCGCTCATCTGTAACCCTCCCGCCTGTTCCCCCGGTCGGCGAGGTGCTTCGCCGCTACCCGGACACGGGTGAGCCGCTCGCCTGCAAGCCGCTGGCCCAGGGCCTGCTCAACCATGGTTACCGGGTCTCCACCACCCGCGGCTCCTACTTCCTCAAGCACCATCTGGACGACTCCACGGGCGACCGCGCCACCATCGTGCGCCAGCACCGGGCCACCCAGCGGCTCCAGTCACTCGGCGTGCCCGTCGCCCCGCCCGTCCAGGACAACGAGGGCGGCACCGTCACCGAGATCGGCGGCCGCTGCTACGCCCTGCACCCCTGGGTCGACGGGCTGCACCGGGGCGGTGCCGAGCTGACCGTCGCCCAGTCGGTGCGGCTCGGCGCGCTGCTCGGGGCCGTGCACACGGGCCTGGAACAGGTGATGGAGACGGGAGAGGGGGCCGCGGACGGACCGGGCCACGCCAGCCGGGACCCCGCCGACACCTTCGCGCTGATCGACGAGCTGCTGGCCGCGGCGCGCGGCCGGCGGCCCCGGGACTCCTTCGACGAACTGGCCGAGCACCGGCTCCTGGAACGCCGCGCCCTGCTGGACCGCCACGCGGACGACCGGCCCCCGCCGCCCGGGGTCCCCGCGACCGGCTGGGTGCACGGCGACTTCCATCCGCTGAACGTGCTCTACCGGGGCGCCGACCCGGTGGCGATCCTCGACTGGGACCGGCTGGACGTGCAGCCCAGGGCGGAGGAGGCGGTACGGGCGGCGGCGATCTTCTTCGTCCGGCCGGCCGGTGAGCTGGACCTGGCGAAGGTACGGGCCTACGCGCGCGCCTACCGGCGGGCCGCGGGGGCCGGGGCCGCCGAACTGGCCGCGGCGGTGCACCGGGTGTGGTGGGAGCGGCTCAACGACTTCTGGATACTGCGCTGGCGCTACTGCCTGAACGACCGGCGGGCCGACCCGCAGTTCCCCGCGGTGTCGGCCCTGGCGGTCTGGTGGACCCGTGAGTACGACGCGGTGTGCGAGGCCTTCACGGGGTGAGGAGGGGCGAGGACGCGGGTGGTTACGGGGTGGTGCCCGCCGCCGTGCCCGCTGTCGTTCCGGTGCTGGCACCCTCGGCGGCGCCGCCCGGCTGGCCGCCGCCCGCGCCGCCCGCCGGGGTCGTACCGCCCGCGTCGTTCCCGGTGCCGCCGTCGTCCGTCGCGCCGCCGTCGTCGTCACCGCCCGCGCCGCCGTCCGCCGCCGCTCCGCCCGCGTCGCTGCCCGTACCACCGTCCGCCGTGGTGCCGGTCGAGGTCGCGGACGGGGTGGTCGAGGGGGTCTCGTCCGTTTCGCTCGGTGTCACCGACGGGCTGTACGAGGGCTCCGGCGGGGTCTCCTGCTGATCGCCCGTCGTACTGCCCGGCTGCTCGGTGTCCTCGCTCTGCGTCTCGGTCGGCGAGGGCGAACTCTCCGTCGGCGAGGGGGAGCTGGACGTCGACGCCGGCGACTTCTCGTGGTTGTCGCCGCTGCCCTTGGCCGCGTTGAGCGCGATGGCGACGCCCGCACCGATCGCGATGAGGGCCAGCAGGACGAACAGCCACAGCTTGCCGCGACCGCCGCCGCCCTGCCGGGTGCTGCCGCCGTCGTAACCGCCGTCGTCCGGGTTCATCGGCGGCAGGATCGGGTCCTGCGAGGTGTCCCCGTGCTGGGGGTACCCCATCGCGCGGGTGGCGCCGGTCACGCCCCGGGGCGGGGTGACACCGCCCTCGTTCAGCACGACCGGGCCGGTGTTCCACGTACCGGTGTGACCGCCCTGCACCTGAAGCATCTGCAGGCTGTACTGGACGAGCCCGCGCATCTCCTCGGCGCTCTGGAACCGGTCGTCCGGGTCCTTCGCGAGCGAGCGCATGACAAGGCCGTCGAGCTCGGCGGGCACCACGTCCGAGACCTCGGACGGCGGGACCGGAATGTCCTGAACGTGCTGATATACAACGGAAAGTGGCGTCTCGCCCGTGAACGGGGGCCGCAGTGCGAGGAGTTCGTACAGCAGGCAGCCGGTGGCGTACAGGTCGGAGCGGTGGTCGACGGCCTTGCCCAGCGCCTGCTCGGGGGAGAGGTACTGCGGCGTCCCCATGACCATGCCGGTCTGGGTCATCGTCGACTGCGCACCGTGCAGCGCGCGGGCGATGCCGAAGTCCATCACCTTGACCGCGCCGGAGTGCGTGATGATCACGTTGGCCGGCTTGATGTCCCGGTGCACGATCCCGTGCTGGTGCGAGTAGGCGAGCGCCTCCAGCACCCCGGAGACGATGATCAGCGCCTGCTCCGGAGGCGGCGCCTCGGCGTTGAGCAGCAGGTCGCGAATGGTGCGGCCCTCGACCAGCTCCATCACGATGTAAGGGACGGTCTGACCGGCGACGGTGTCCTCGCCGGAGTCGTACACCGCCACGACCGCGTGGTGGTTGAGCCCCGCGACCGACTGGGCCTCACGCGTGAACCGGGCCTTGGACACCGGGTCCTCGGCGAGATCGGAGCGCAGCAGCTTCACCGCGACCGTCCGCCCGAGCCGTACGTCCTCGGCCGCGAAGACCTCGGCCATTCCGCCCCGGCCGAGCCTGTGGGTCAGCCGGTACCGTCCGTCGCCGACAACACCGCCGATGCCCCAGGAATCGGTGCCATCCGGAACTCCGCCGCCGTTTGCTTCGGGTTCGGGTGCCATCAGTCCTCGCCGTCGTATCTGTCCGCGCGTCCGCGGGTTCTCACGGTGCCTTGCTGCATTGCCACGTCACGCTACAGCCTTCGTCGGACACACCGATTTCGAGAGGGACCGGCCATCCAACCGGCTCGCGCGCCGCCCGCGCAAATTACATGCGGTTCCTGTAACGCTTCCGAGACGCTTCTTGTGCGTAGGGTCACGGAACGGGCACCCGGCTTGACGTGTCGTACCCCTCGGGCAGACTTGGCGCGTAATACGGATCTTCGCGTGAGTCGCGCGCCCGAGGGGGAAGTCAAGTCATGAGCCAGGACGGCGCACAAGGGGCCCAGGGTCGCTACGCGGGCGGTTCGGTCGCCGGCGGCCGCTACCAGCTGCGCGACCTGCTCGGCGAAGGCGGGATGGCGTCCGTATATCTGGCGTACGACTCCGCGCTCGACCGGCAGGTCGCCATCAAGACGCTCCACACGGAACTCGGACGCGAGCAGTCCTTCCGCGAGCGGTTCCGGCGCGAGGCGCAGGCCGTCGCCAAGCTCCAGCACACCAACATCGTCTCCGTCTTCGACACCGGCGAGGACGAGCTCGGCGGCGCGCTGATGCCGTACATCGTCATGGAGTACGTCGAGGGGCAGCCGCTCGGCTCCGTGCTCCAGGCCGACATCACCAACCACGGTGCGATGCCCGCCGACAAGGCGCTCAAGGTGACGGCCGATGTGCTGGCCGCCCTGGACACCAGCCACGAAATGGGCCTGGTCCACCGCGACATCAAGCCCGGCAACGTGATGGTGACCAAGCGCGGCGTCGTGAAGGTCATGGACTTCGGCATCGCCCGCGCCATGCAGTCGGGCGTCACGTCGATGACGCAGACCGGCATGGTCGTCGGCACCCCGCAGTACCTCTCCCCCGAACAGGCCCTGGGCCGCGGGGTGGACGCGCGCTCCGACCTGTACTCGGTCGGCATCATGCTGTTCCAGCTGCTCACCGGCCGCATCCCGTTCGACGCGGACTCGCCGCTGGCCATCGCGTACGCGCATGTACAGGAGGAGCCGGTCGCGCCCTCCACCATCAACCGCTCGCTCACCCCGGCGATGGACGCGCTCGTCGCCCGCGCGCTGAAGAAGAACCCGAACGAGCGGTTCCCGAGCGCCGCCGCCATGCAGGACGAGATCTCCCGCGTGCTGAGCGCGGCAGGCCAGGCCGGCGCCCCGGTGATCGTCGGTGGCGCGGGCGCACCCGCGAACAGCGGCTCGGGCGTCGGTTCGGCGGTCTTCCCGCCGGTCGACCAGTCCACCCCGGCGCCGCAGAGCGTCCAGACGCCGTACCAGCCCGGCCCGTACCAGTCGCAGCAGCAGCCCGGCCCGTACGGCCCGCCGACGCCGGCCCCGTCGTACGGCTATCCCCAGTCGGCACCGGCGTACCAGACCCCGGCGGCGATGTCGCCGATGCAGCAGCAGACCCCGCCGCCGTACACGATGTCGCCGCAGACGATGTCCACCTCTTCCGGTGGCGGCGGCTCCAAGCGAAACGTTCCGGTGATCGTGGGCTCGATCGTGGTGGCGCTGATCGCGATCGGCGGACTGGTCACGGTGCTCTCGATGCAGGGCGACGACGACAACGGCGGCAGCAACGCCACGTCGAGCGAGTCCCCGGCGGTGGACCACAAGGATCCGGAGCGGAACCGGACGATGAAGACCGAGGACTGCACGGACGCGACGGAGGACAACGACGACCCGAACAAGGTCGACGCCCCGAGCTTCCTCTACAAGGACATCCTCTCCGCGCGGGCCTGCGCGGACGCGGCCGGCTGGACGATCAAGAAGATAAAGGTGCCGGGGAACGCGTACGCGGAGGACCAGGTCGTCGACCAGTTCCCCACCCCCGGTACCGCGGTGCCGGAGACGGGTGCCCACTTCGAGCTCCGTATCGCGACGGGCGACCCGGCCTAGTCCGGCCGTCCGGTCAGCGGCCGGCGGGGCCCCTCCTCCGTGTGCTCCCGTTCCGTGTGCTCCCGCCGGTGGGCCATCCGTCCGCACCACCTGAGATGCCGGACATTTCGTCACATGTGACGCTGACGGCATGGCTTCAGGACATCTGCCCTCACGGCCCTCACGGTGCGCGGTCTGCCTGGCGATCACGGCAGCCGCGGCACTGGGGGTCGTGACGGGTGGCGAGGCGCACGCGGCCCGCCGCGTTGCAGCCGGAGGCCCGGTGCAGGTCAGCGCCTCCGTGGCGGCGCGCACGACGGCCGCCGCGCAGCCCTCCGCCACCGTGCCCGGCCCGCCCGCCGTGACGCCGTCCGCCACCCCGCCGTCGCCCGCCCCTCCCCCCGCGGACGGAACGGACGCTTCCGCCGGACCCTCGGCCGCGCCCGCACCCCCCGCACCCCCGCCACTCACACCCCCGGCCGCCCCATCGGCCGTTCCTCCGGGCGCCTCGGACGCCTCTGACGCCTCGGACGATCCGGATGCCGCCGGGTCACCGTCGCCGAGCGCCGGATCGCCCCGGCCGCAGGACAAGCAGTCGCCGCTCGCGGGGCTGTCCGCCGGAGAGGGACGGCAGCGTCCCGGGCGACAGCTGACACCCCAGGAGATCGCCCAGGAGGACGAGGCCGCCGACGCGGACGAGGAGGAGGACGAGGCCGCCGCCACGGACCCCGACGTCGCACCGGCCGCCACCCCTGACGCGAGCACCTCGCCCGAAAGCGGCCGGCCGACCTCGCAGGCCCTCGACGGACGCACCGTGGAGCAGGTCCGGCAGATGTCGCTCGGGGTGGGAATCGCCCTGGTGGGGCTGGGTCTCGGCTTCCTCGGACTGCGCATGCGCCGCACCGACTGACCGCCGCCCACCGGCCGCTCCGACCCTTACACAGCAGGTCACGGGAGTTGCGCCCAACGGCATACTGGGTATACATACTCAGTATGTCGATCCGCCACGGGCTGCTGGCCCTACTGGAACGGGGGCCGCGCTACGGCTCCCAGCTCCGCACCGAATTCGAGTCCCGAACGGGCTCCACCTGGCCGCTCAACGTCGGGCAGGTGTACACGACGCTGAGCAGGCTGGAGCGTGACGGCCTGGTCGCCCAGGACGGCGAGGACGACCAGGGCCACGCCCTCTACTCGATCAGCGACGAGGGACGCGACGAGCTGCGCAACTGGTTCGAGACCCCCGTCGACCGCAGCAGTCCGCCCCGCGACGAGCTGGCCATCAAGCTCGCCATGGCCGTCGGCGCCCCGGGCGTCGACATCCGGGCCGTCATCCAGTCCCAGCGCCACCACACGGTCAAGGCGATGCAGGACTACACGCGCCTCAAGGCGCAGGCCCTCACCGATGTGCCCGCCAACCGCGACGAGGTCGCCTGGCTGCTCGTGCTGGAGCAGCTGATCTTCCAGGCCGAGGCCGAGGCCCGCTGGCTGGACCACTGCGAGGCCCGGCTGGTCCGTCTCGCCGAGGCCGCCGCTACGGAACCGGAGACGAGCACACCCGCACGCGGCCCCGCCCGCACGGCGCGGCCCGGCGCCCGTCGCTGAACCGGCGCCCCGCGCCGCTCAGCCACAGCCCGGCCGGCCCGCCCCGCCGGGCCCACGCACCTGACGCCGCACACCCGGCACCGCGCACCGACCACAGAACGTTCCGAGGGGGAACAACCGCCATGTCCCTGCACGTCCCGTCCCCAGCCGCTCCACCCCTGCCGGTGGATGCGCCGGTGCTCGAACTCCGCGCACTCACCCGCACCCACGGCACCGGCATAGCCGAGGTGCACGCCCTGCGCGGTATCAACCTGTCGGTGCACGCCGGTGAACTCGTCGCCGTGATGGGCCCCTCCGGCTCAGGCAAGTCCACCCTGCTGACGATCGCCGGCGGTCTCGACACCGCGACTTCGGGCCAGGTCGTCATCGAGGGCCAGGACATCTCGACGCTCGGCCGCAAGGGCGTGGCCGCGCTGCGCCGCCGCAGCGTCGGATACGTCTTCCAGGACTACAACCTGATCCCCGCCCTGACCGCCGCCGAGAACGTCGCCCTGCCGCGCGAACTCGACGGTGTCTCGGTGCGCAAGGCGCGCAAGGAAGCGCGTGCCGCGCTGGAGGAGATGAACCTCCAGGAGATCGCCGACCGCTTCCCGGACGAGATGTCCGGCGGCCAGCAGCAGCGCGTCGCGATCGCCCGCGCGCTGGTGGGGGACCGGCGCCTGGTGCTCGCCGACGAGCCGACCGGAGCGCTCGACTCCGAGACCGGCGAGACCGTCCTCGCCCTGCTGCGCAACCGCTGCGACCAGGGCGCGGCCGGGGTGATGGTGACGCACGAACCGCGTTACGCGGCCTGGGCGGACCGGGTGGTCTTCCTGCGGGACGGCTCGATCGTCGACCAGACACTGTCCGCGGGCGCCGACTCGCTGCTGGCCGCCGGCGGCGCCGAGTGAGCGTCTTCACGGGCTGGCGCGCAGCCCTGCGGATAGCCCGGCGCGACGCCCTTCGGTCCAAGGGCCGCAGCGCCCTGGTGGTCGCGATGATCGCCGTGCCCGTGCTCGGCGTGACCGCACTCGACGTGACGTACCGCAGCGTGGAACCCACCGCTGCCGAGAAACTGACGGTCCAGATCGGCTCGGCCGACGCGCTGTTCCGGGACCCCGAGTCGGGTCCGATGGACCAGTCGGTCAGCGGGGACAACTACGCCCCCCTCAGCGACACCCCGCTGCCCGAGGACGCGCCCCCGCTCGATCTGCGGACCACGTTCCCGCAGGGTGCGCGGGGCATCAGCATCCAGTCCGTGCCCGCCAGCGTCACCACCGGGTACGGAATCACGGACACCGACATCTTCGAGTTCCGGACCTCGGACGAGATGGCGCGCGGCAAGCTCGACCTCGTCGACGGCTCGTTCCCGAAGGGCACCGGCGACATGGTCGCCACCGAGACGTTCCTGAAGTCGGCCGGTCTGCACATCGGTTCGCGGATCACCGTGCGCGGACCGGAGCAGAAGTACACCATCACCGGCACGGTCGAACACCCCGACGACCTGAAGGCCAAGGCGCTCTACGCCGACCCGGGCGCGGTCATCGCCCCGTGGAAGGCCACCGCCGCCCACGACAAGAAGGTGCTGCCGCCGAACGCCGGCGAGCTGACCTGGCTGGTGAACGCCGCCGGCGGAAAGGGCGTCAGCTGGACCGATGTGATGGCGGCCAACAAGAAGGGCGCCCTCGTCGTCTCCCGTCAGGTCGTCTCCGACCCGCCGCAGGACTCCGAGGTCCCGCTCATCCGGAAGCAGGGCAGCAGCCCCGAGTACACCGACTCCGGTGAACTGAGCGCGGCCCTCGTCACGATCGTCGCCATGGCGGTCCTGGAGATCGTGCTGCTCGCCGGACCGGCGTTCGCTGTCGGCGCGCGCCGCTCCCGCCGCCAGCTCGGACTCCTCGGCACCTGCGGCGGGGACCGGCGCCATGTCCGGGCCGTGGTCCTCTCCGGCGGTGTGGTGCTCGGTGGCGCCGGAGCCGTGGTGGGGGTGGTGGCCGGCCTGACGCTGACCATGGTGTTCCGCCCACTGATCGAGGAGCAGGCCGGACACCGGTTCGGTTCGCTCTCCGTCAATCCCAAGGATCTGCTGATCGTCGCCGTGATCGGCCTGGTCACCGGGCTGCTCGCAGCCTTCGTCCCGGCGATCGTGGCGAGCCGGCAGTCCGTACTGGAGTCGCTCACCGGCCACCGCGGAGTCCGCCGCAGCTCCCGGGTCCTGCCGATCGTGGGCGTCAGCGCCCTGGCGCTCGGCATCGGGATCGCCATCCTCGGCGGCACCACCGACAGCTCGGGCAAGGTCGCCGCCGGGTCGGTGATCGCGGAACTCGGGCTCCTGGGCTGTATCCCGGTCATCGTCGGCATGCTCGGCCGGCTCGGCCGCAGGCTCCCGCTCTCGCCCCGGATGGCGCTGCGCGACGCGGCCCGCAACCGCGGCAGGACCGCCCCGGCGGTCGCGGCGGTCATGGCCGCGGTCGCGGGATCGGTGGCCATCGCCACGTACATGTCCAGCACCGCGGCCGAGGGGGACTACGACTACACGCCGATGCTCAGCGACAAGTCGGTCGTGCTCTACGCCATGGACGCCAAGAGTGTGGAGCGGCTCCCGCTGGCACGGTCGGCGGTGGAACGGAACATGGCGACCAGCGGCCGGCCCGCCGGGATCTCCCGGGTGTGGGCGGGCAGCGACTGCAACACCTACTACGAGGACGAGAACAGCTGCGGATCGCTCGAACTGGTCAAGCCCACCGGCAAGGGCCACGACTGCCCCCTCAACTCCAAGGGAGCCAAGGAGCTCGCCGAGCGGCTGAGCGCCGAGGAACACCGCAGCATGATGCACTCCCCCGCCTGCCTGGACGAGCGCTACACGATAGACACGTTCAGTGGCGGCGCAAGCAACATCGTGGTGGGTGACGCGGCGCTGCTGAAGACGTACGTGAAGCTCGACGACCCGGCCGCGGCGAAGGCCCTGGACGCGGGCGTCCCCGTACTGCTCAACGAGGCGTACGCCAAGGACGGACAGGTCACGCTCAAGGCGGTCCACCGCTACAGCCCCGAGGACAAGAAGAACCTCGCCGAGCACCCGGGACCCGCGAAGACGACGAAGGACCGGACGAAGGTGTACGTCGCGGACGCGAAGTACGCCGCGACCCCCGGAATCCGCATGATCATGCCGGAGCGGACCGCGCAGCGGCTCGGCCTGCACACCGCGGTCTACGGCAGTCTCTACGCCGTCTCCCACCGTCCGACGGACGCCGAGGAACAGCGGACCGAGGCCGCGATCGCCCAGGCGGGCGGGGGCGTCTACACGCAGTCCGGCACGGGATCCGCCGAACGCGAGGACATCATGCTGCTGGTGCTGACGCTGTTCGCCGGGGTGGTGACGCTGGGAGCGGCCGCGATCACGACCGGGCTGGCCAAGGCCGACGCGGAGGCCGACCTGACCACGCTCAGCGCGGTGGGCGCGCCCCCGCGGGTGCGCAGGAGCCTGTCCGGGTTCCAGTGTGTTGTCGTGGCACTCACCGGTGTGCTGCTGGGCACGGGGGCCGGGCTGGTACCGGCGGTGGCGCTGCGCCTGATCGATCTGCGCAAGGCCCTGCGGCAGATGCGGCTGGACCCGATGGAATCGGCGTACACCCCGATCGTGATGCCCTGGACGACGATCGCGCTGCTGGCCGTGGTCGTCCCGTTGCTGGCCGGGGTGCTGGCAGCGGTGTTCACCCGCTCCCGGCTGACGCTCTCGCGGCGCGCCGGATGACCGGGCGGAAGGCCCCGGCAACGGGCTGACCGGCTGTTTCGGCACGGATTCGGTGCCCTCGGAAACGGTGGATCACTCGTTTCCGGGGGCACCAACGTGTTGAACGGCAGGTGTGCGAGACAATGGACGGCATGGAGATGCCGAGGAATGAACGGTCGCAGGAGCACCCCCAGGTCCTCGTAGTGGGGCAGGACGGCATGGCGATCGGCGGCGGTGGCACTGACGACGAGTCGCGCGAGGTCCCGGTGACGGAGATGGTCGAACAGCCCGCGAAGGTCATGCGCATCGGCAGCATGATCAAGCAGCTCCTGGAGGAGGTCAGGGCGGCTCCTCTCGACGAGGCGAGCCGGGTGCGGCTCAAGGAGATCCACGCCAGCTCGGTCAAGGAGCTGGAGGACGGCCTCGCACCGGAGCTGGTGGAGGAGCTGGAACGGCTCTCGCTGCCGTTCACCGAGGAGTCCGTCCCCTCCGAGGCGGAACTCCGGATCGCGCAGGCACAGTTGGTGGGCTGGCTGGAAGGCCTCTTCCACGGCATCCAGACCGCGCTGTTCGCCCAGCAGATGGCGGCCCGTGCGCAGCTGGAGCAGATGCGCCGCGCCCTTCCGCCCGGCAGCGGTCATGAGGAGGAGGAAGGCGGCGCGGACCCGAACGGGGCCATCCGCTCCGGCCCGTACCTGTAACCCCACCCGGATCCCACCGACGACGCGAACGCGAAGGGCCCGGCACACGATCTCCGTGTGCCGGGCCCCTCGCGTGGCTCAGGCCGCTGCGGGCGACCGCAGGAGCACCTTGCCGATGTGCGTGCTGGACTCCATCACCCGGTGCGCCTCGGCCGCCTCCTGCATCGGCAGCGTACGGTCCACCACCGGTCGCACGATGCCGTCGGCGATGAGCGGCCAGACGTGTTCGCGTACGGCCGCGACGATCGCCGCCTTCTCGGCGAGCGGGCGCCCGCGCAGCGAGGTCGCGGTGACGGCGGCCCGCTTGTTCAGCAGGGCGCCGAGGTTGAGTTCGCCCTTGGCGCCGCCCTGGAGACCGATGATCGCGAGCCGGCCGTTGACCGCGAGCGCCTGCACGTTCCGCTCCAGGTACTTCGCGCCGACGATGTCGAGGATGACGTCGGCACCCGCCCCGTCCGTCGCCTTGCCGATCTCCTCGACGAAGTCCTGCTCCCGGTAGTCGATCAGGATGTCGGCACCGAGCTCCGCACACCGCTCCAGCTTCCCCGGCCCGCCCGCGGTCACCGCCACCTGGGCACCGACCGCCTTCGCGAGCTGGATGGCCATGGTGCCGATGCCACTGGATCCGCCGTGCACCAGCAGTGTCTCGGTGGGGCGCAGATGGGCCACCATGAACACGTTGGACCAGACCGTGGCCGTCACTTCGGGCAGCGCCGCCGCGAGGACGAGGTCCAGCCCGGCGGGTACGTGAAGCAGCTGCCCGGCGGGAACGGCGACCTTCTCCGCGTAACCGCCGCCCGACAGGAGCGCGCACACCTCGTCGCCGACCGACCAGCCCGTGACACCGGGGCCGAGAGCGGAGATCCGGCCCGCGCACTCCAGGCCCGGGTACGGGGAGGCGCCCGGTGGCGGGTTGTAGAAACCCTGCCGCTGGAGCACATCCGCACGGTTGACCGCGCTGGAGACGACATCGACGAGGACCTCGCCCTCGCCGGGTACGGGATCGGGCACCTCGGCCCACACGAGCGCCTCGGGGCCACCGGGTTCGGAGATCGTGATCGCATGCATGGCCGCGAGGCTACTCCGTACCCGGTCGCGCGGCGGTGCGGCGTGCGGCTCGGCGGGGGCCGGGCGGGGAGTCCGGGGGCCGCTCGGGTCAGGGGCGCACGGCTGTCGGCGGGGTGTGGCTCGTGGGCGGTTCGTTCGTGGCCCGCACGATGGTGATCAGGCGGTCCGTCAGCTGAAGAGGGCTGGCCACCGGATCGTCGTAACCGAGCAGCCGGTGACCGCGAAGAACGCTGACCACGAGGTCGTCGGTCTCCCGGACGTTCTTGCCCACCTCGGCCTTTATCACCGGTCGTTCGACCAGATCGAGCCCGCTGCCCTGCTGGATCAGATCCTCCATCACCGTGCCGGCGCTGGGGCTGAGCACGGAGAGCCCGAGCAGCCGGCCGGCCGCACTGGCACTGGTGATCACGGCGTCGGCACCGGACTGTCGCAGCAGCGGGGCGTTCTCCTCCTCGCGCACCGCGGCGACGATCTTGGCACCGCGGTTGAGCTGGCGCGCGGTCAGCGCGACCAGGACCGCCGTGTCGTCGCGCTGGGTGGCGATGATGACCTGCCGTGCCCTCTGCAGCTCGGCGCGCAGCAGCACATCGCTGCGCGTCGCGTCACCGAGCACCCCGGTGAACCCTTCGGCGTTGGCGATCTCTATCACCTTGGACGCCGGGTCGACGATGACGATCTGGTCCTTCTTCAGGCCGGTGGCACACAGGGTCTGAATGGCCGAACGGCCCTTCGTCCCGAAGCCGACGACAACGGTGTGGTCACGCAAGTTGGTTCTCCAACGCTTCAGCCGGAAGTCCTCCCGGGTCCGCTCCGTGAGGACCTCCAGGGTGGTGCCGACCAGGATGATGAGGAAGAGCACGCGCAGCGGTGTCACGAGCACCACATTG
The DNA here is from genome assembly GCF_042672475.1 of Streptomyces sp. NPDC127177. Classification (NCBI taxonomy): domain Bacteria; kingdom Bacillati; phylum Actinomycetota; class Actinomycetes; order Kitasatosporales; family Streptomycetaceae; genus Streptomyces; species Streptomyces sp. NPDC127177. The sequence goes on along the minus strand of NZ_JBHXUW010000026.1, from coordinate 45,467 downwards.
GTGAGCCGGGCACCGTCGCCGTACGGGGTGATGTCGCCGTACCCGGTGGTCGAGAGGGTGACCGTCGCGTAGTAGACGGCGTCCAGGAGGTCGACCCTGCCGTCGGCCGCGTCGTGGTAGCCGCCGCGGTCGACCCAGACGATCAGCACGGTGACGGCAAGCACCACCAGAGCCATCATCAGCCGCTTGGCGACCTGTCGTGCCGGTCCGGCGACGACCCGGCGCGGAAGCATCACCCGGGTGGGTACGACCTGCTCATCGGCGCGCCTGGCCATCGCGTCCTGGCCGGGAAGTTTCACGTGAAACACCCTTCAGCCCACGGCGTCGCCGGGGCCCACGGTAGATCGAGGATCTCCACCTCGGTGCCGGACCGTACCCCGCCCGGCTCCACGACGGCCAACCCGTCCGCGGCGGCGATCCCACGCAGCATGGCGGGGCCGTTGTAGTGCAGCGTTACGACGTGATCGGTGTCACCATCGGTTGCGAAGCCACCACGGCCATTGAACTCGCGAGGACCGGCGGCGGCGCGGTGGACCACGGGGACCAGCCGGGTGTCGTGCGGGTGGCCGTGCACATCGTCACGGACCGCGACCCGGTAGAGCTCCTGCGAAGTCCGTCCCGCCAGTCCGCTGAGCAGTGGCTCGGCGAGCGTGAGCAGCCCGGACACGGCGGCCAGGGGATTACCGGGCAGCCCCACGAGATACGGCCCCCGAGCGCCGAGCCGGGCCAGCAGCATGGGGTGACCGGGGCGAACCGCGACACCGTCGACGAGCAGCTCGGCCCCGATCCCTGCGAGGACGGGGTGGACATGGTCGACCGGTCCCGCGGCGGTGCCGCCGGTGGTGATGACCAGATCCGCATCGGAGGCACTGAGCGCCTGCCGGAGCGTCTCGGCATCGTCACCGATACGGCGGGGCGCGGCGACCTCGGCACCGAGTGCCCGCAACCAGGGGCCGATCATCGGGCCGAGCGCGTCCCGGATCAGCCCGTCGCGCGGCAGCCCGGCCGAGAGCAGTTCGTCGCCCAGGACCAGGACCTCGACGCGCGGGCGTGGCCGGGCGAGCAGCTCGTCGTATCCGGCGGCAGCAGCCAGTCCCAGAACAGCGGGCGTCACCAGCGTTCCGGCGGGGAGGAGTTGTTCGCCCGAGCGGCACTCCTGTCCGCGCGGCCTGATGTCCTGCCCGGGGCTCACCTGCCGCTGCGGGTGCAGCACCCCCTTGGCCTCATCGGCGTGGGCGTGCTCGCTGCGGATGACGGCGGTGGCGTCGGCCGGGATACGGGCACCGGTGGCGATGCGTACGGCGTCGCCGTCGGGCAGCGGTGCGGGGGCGGCGCGGCCGGCGAGCACGCCCTCGTTCTCCCGGATCTGCCACGGGCCCGGTCCCGCGACGGCCCAGCCGTCCATGGCGGAGGTGTCGAAGGACGGAAGATCGGTGAGCGCGGCGAGCGGCTCGGCGAGCACGAGTCCCAGCGCGCGGTCGAGCGGGAGACGCACGGTCCGCGGAGAGACGCTGCGCCCGGCACGGGCCGCGACGGCACGGGCCTCACCCCACGGAATCGCCCGAGGCCGCCGCCGGCCGGGCGGCGGCGGTGCGGGGTGGCCGGGCGGCGGCGGCGCGGGGTGGCCGGGGCCGGTGAGGCCGCCGGGGTCGGGGTCGAGGTCGAGGTCGGAGACGCGGGGAGCCCCGGGGGTGGGGGTGGCTCCGGGGGTGGGGGTGGCTCCGGGGGTGGGGGTGGCTCCGGGGGCTGCGTCACGTTCGGCGGGGGAGGGGCGGCCGGACGGGCCGGGCCTGCCGGACGGGTCGGGCCTGCCCGACGGGGGGTCCGCGGAGGCGGTCGGGTCCGGGTCCGGGTCCGGTGGCGACTGCCTCGGTGTCGGGCCCGAGCCCGGTGACGACGACTGCGGTGCCGGGTGGGGTGGGGACGGCCACGATGTCGGGTCGGGTGACGGGCCGGGGGCCCCGGGGCCTCGCCCAGGGCCCGGATCGCGGTACGGCTGTCGGCCGACCAGCGCGAGGGCCTGCGCCACGGCCCGCTCCTCATCGGCCTCGGCCTCAGCGGCACGGGCCGCTTCCGTGGCGCGGTTCACCTCGGCGGTCCGGACCGCCTCCGCGGACCGGTTCGCGTCCGCGGCCCGGTTCACGTCCGCGGCACGGGCCGCCGGAGCAGCGCGGTTCGTGTCCGCGGCAGCGGTCCTTCGCTCAGCCGGGCTCTCGGCATCGGCCGGGTTCTGCCCAGCGGACCGGTCAGCCGACCGACCCACCTGACCGACCTGACCGACCTGACCCGCCTGACCCGTCCGACCGGCGCGATGCCCCCGGCCGGGGGCCGGGGGCCGCCCAGCACTGCCGCCGCGGCCTGTCATGGCGTCCCGGTCTCGTCCGCCCACCGGAGCGCGAGCGCGGCGGCCTTGCGGGCCGCCTCGGCCACTGCCTCGGGTCCGCCCCCGCCACTGCCCGCCTGCGCCGCCGCGTAGCCGACCAGGAAGGTCGTCAGCGGGGCGGCGGGCCTGGCGACACCGTGGGCGGCGTCACGGGCGAGGTCGAGCAGGACGGCGGTGTCGACGTCGAGTTCGATGCCCAGTTCGTTCTTGACTGAGGTGATCCATTCGTCCAGCACGGTCCCATGTTCTCTGATCCGGGCCCGCGCCGAAGCGATGTCCTCCCAGGTGTCGCAGTCGAACGAGGCGAGCGGGTCCGCCGCCACCCGGAAGAGCCGCAGCTCGTGCGTCAGCAACCGCAGGGGGAGCCCGGCGAGACCGCCGTGCTCCGCAGCGAGCAGTGCCAGTTCGCGGCGCAGCGGCTCCGCCCGGTAGACGGCCACCAGTGGCTGGTCCCGCCCGTCCTGATCGGTGCAGACGGCACCCTCCAGGTCACTGCGGTCGACAGCCGCCAGCAGCGATCCGATCGTGTCCGCGCCCAGGAAGGGCAGATCGGCGGAGAGCACGAGGAGGTGCTCCGCCGACGTCTGCCGCACCCCTGCGCCGAGCGCGGCCAACGGGCCGCCGCCCTGGGGCTCTTCGCGCGCCCAGGTCACCGCGCGGACGGTGGGCCGCCTGCTCCCGACGACCACAGTGGTCCCCGCGCCGGAGCAGGCGGCGAGCACCCGGTCGAGCAGCGCACGGCCACCGACCCGCACCCCGGGCTTGTCGGCACCGCCGAGTCGCTTCGCGGCACCGCCTGCGAGAACGATGGCGTCATACGCGGTCATGCCCCGAGTATGCGTGCCGCCAGGACCGGCGGGTCAGCCGGTCCCGCTCCCGCCGCACCGGCGGGTGGCGCCTACAGCGTCCGCAGGAGCACCGCAGGCTGTTCCACGCAGTCGGCCACGTAACGCAGGAAGCCTCCCGCTGTGCCGCCGTCGCAGACCCGGTGGTCGAAGGTCAGCGACAGCTGGACGACCCGGCGCACGGCCAGCTCGCCCTCGTGCACCCACGGCTTGGGGACGATCCGTCCGACGCCGAGCATCGCCGCCTCGGGGTGGTTGATGATCGGTGTGGACCCGTCCACCCCGAACACCCCGTAGTTGTTCAGGGTGAACGTGCCGCCGGTCAGCTCCGCCGGCTTCAGCGTCCCCGTCCTGGCGGCCTCGGTGAGACGGGTGATCTCCGCGCCGATCGACTCCGCGTTGCGTGTGTGCGCGTCCCGGACGACCGGTACGACGAGCCCCCGGTCGGTCTGGGCCGCGAAGCCCAGGTGGACGCCGGGCAGCCGCACGATCTCCCGTGCTTCCTGGTCCACCGTGGAGTTGAGTTCGGGATACCGGGCCAGCGCGGCGGTGCAGATACGGGCGAGCAGCGCGAGGACCGAGACCTTGGGCCCGGCGCTGTTCATCGCGGCTCTGGCCGCCATCAGCTCGGTGGCGTCCGCGTCCACCCAGCAGGTGGCGTCGGGGATCTCGCGCCGGCTGCGTGACAGCTTGTCGGCGACCGCACCCCGCACACCACGCAGCGGAACCCGTTCACCGGCGGCACCCGCCTGCGCGTCGGCGGCACGCACCGGCGTCTGGGCCGACGGCGTCCGACCGCTCAGCTCGGCCTCCTGCGGGACCGTGGTTCCGGACCGGATGGCGGCATCCACGTCGGCCCGCAGGATCAGCCCGTCGGGGCCCGAGCCCGCGAGCTGCCGCAGATCGAGGTCGTGCTGCCGCGCGAGCTTGCGCACCAGCGGAGAGATGACGGCGACCGGCCCCCGTACCCCGTCGGCACCGGCACCGGCACCTGCACCGAACGCGGACGCGGATGCGACAGTCGGCGCGGACGCAGCACGGACAGCTGCGGGCGCGGGTGCAGCACGAGTAGCGGCTGGCGCGGATGCAGCACCGGTAGCGGGAGCAGCGGCGGGCGCCCCGAACCCCTCCGGGCGGACCCGCCTGCGACGGACCGGCGGTGCGCCCGTCCCGTACCCCACCAGCACATTGCCGGACCCCGAGGACTCCGCCTCGTCGGTACCCGGACCCGACCCGGACTCCACCGTTTCCCCGGACGGCTCCACGGAACCGACCGCGACGGTCAGCAGCGGTGCCCCGACGGGGAGTTCCGCACCCTCCTCGCCGAACCGAGCGGTCACCACGCCCCCGTACGGGCACGGCACCTCGACCATCGCCTTGGCCGTTTCCACCTCGACGACCGGCTGATCGATGGCGACGACATCGCCGACCGCCACCAGCCAGCGCACGATCTCGGCCTCGGTCAGCCCCTCACCGAGATCCGGAAGCCTGAATTCGAGTACCTGGGCCATCAGTGCTCCGCCTCCCACTGCAGCCGTGCGACCGCGTCGAGCACCCGGTCCACACCCGGCAGGTGGTGCCGCTCCTGCATCGGCGGCGGGTACGGGGTGTCGAAGCCGGCGACGCGCAGGACCGGCGCCTCCAGATGGTGGAAGCAGCGCTCGGTGATCCGGGCCGCGATCTCGCCGCCCGGCCCGCCGAAGCCGGTGGACTCGTGGACGACGACGGCGCGGCCGGTGCGCCGCACGGAGGCCGCCACCGTCTCGTCGTCGAACGGCACGAGCGAGCGAAGATCGACGACCTCGAGGTCCCAGCCCTCATCGACCGCGGCCTGGGCCGCCTCCATGCAGACGGGCAGGGACGGCCCGTACGTGATCAGCGTCGCGCTGCGTCCCGCACGGCGCACGACGGCCCGCCCGATCGGCTCCACGGCGGCGGGCGCCTGCGGCGACCAGTCCGCCTTCGACCAGTAGAGCCGCTTGGGCTCCAGGAAGACCACGGGGTCGTCGGAGGCGATCGAGGCCCTCAGCAGCCCGTACGCGTCATCGACGGTGGCGGGCGTGACGACATGGAGACCCGGGGTCGCCATGTAGTACGCCTCCGAGGAGTCGCTGTGGTGCTCGACGCCGCCGATTCCGCCGCCGTACGGCACCCGGACCGTGATCGGCAGCGGCATGGCGCCCCCGGTCCGGTTCCGCATCTTGGCGACGTGGCTGATGAGCTGCTCGAAGGCCGGATAGGCGAAGGCGTCGAACTGCATCTCCACGACGGGCCGCAGCCCGTACATCGCCATGCCGACGGCCGCGCCCAGGATGCCCGCCTCGGCCAGCGGCGTGTCCGTACACCGTTCGTCGCCGAACTCCTTGGCCAGACCGTCCGTGATCCGGAAGACGCCACCGAGCGTGCCGACGTCCTCCCCGAGGACGTGCACCGAGGGGTCCTCCGCCATCGAGTCGCGCAGCGCGCGCCCGAGGGCCTGCGCCATGGTGGCGGGTTTGGCCTTCGCCGTCCGCTCCGTGGCCGTGGCAGCTGCCGTGGTCATCGCCCTGCTCCCCCGTCGTCCGTGCCGTGCTGCTCGTCCTGCGCGTCCAGCTCGACGCGCAGGCGGGCCGCCTGCTCGCGCAGCTGGGTGGTCTGCTCCGCGTACACGTGGGCGAAGAGGTCCATCGGGTCGAGCACCGGGTCGGCGTTCATCCGCTCGCGCAGCCCGGCCGCCATCCGCTCGGCGGCCGCCCGCGCCTCCTCGATGCCGTCGTCACCGAGCAGACCACGTCCCGTCAGCTCCCGCTCCATGAGCTGGACCGGATCGTGCGCCCGCCAGGCCTCGACCTCGCTGTCGCCCCGGTAGCGGGTCGCGTCGTCGGCGTTCGTATGCGCGTCCATGCGGTAGGTGATGGCCTCCACCAGGGTCGGGCCTGCGCCGCTCCTGGCCCGCTCGACCGCTTCGGAGAGCACCTGGTGCATGGCCGCCGCGTCGTTACCGTCGACCAGCCTGCCCGGCATCCCGTAGCCCACGGCCTTGTGCGCCAGGGAGGGCGCGGCGGTCTGCTTGGCCAGCGGCACGGAGATGGCGAAGCCGTTGTTCTGTACGAGGAAGACGACCGGGGCCCGCCAGACCGCCGCGAAATTCAGTGCCTCGTGGAAATCGCCCTCACTGGTGCCGCCGTCGCCGACCATGGCGAGCGCGACGACGTCGTCCCCCTTGAGCCGCGCGGCGTGCGCCAGGCCCACCGCGTGCGGCAGCTGGGTGGCGAGCGGGGTGCAGAGCGGGGCGATGCGGTGCTCGCGCGGGTCGTAGCCGGTGTGCCGGTCGCCACGCAGCAGCGTCAGCGCCTCGACCGGATCCAGCCCCCGCGCCACGGCCGCGAGCGTGTCGCGGTAGCTGGGGAAGAGCCAGTCCCGCTCCTCGAGCACCAGGGCGGCCGCGATCTCGCAGGCCTCCTGTCCCGTGCTCGACGGGTACACGGCGAGCCTGCCCTGCTTGGTGAGGGCGGTCGCCTGGGTGTTGTACCGCCGGCCGCGCACCAGCTCGGCGTAGAGCCGCAGCAACAGCTCGGGGTCTGCGTCGGCCGCGCCGTCCGTACCGAGCACGCGGTACGGCTCGGGGTCCGGGAGCAGCGGCGCGGGGTCGGTGAGCGGCTTCCAGGCCGGGGGCGGCGTGGGCCGGTGGGCGGCCGCGCCGGGCAGCTCTTGGACCGTCATGACAAGCACCTCCTGGCATCGAGGGGTATCGAGCGACAGCTGTCGGCATCGAGTAGTGCCCCGATGTCGAGGGGTGACGAAATATGTCCAAATATCAAGGACTGCGCGAGGTGCGAGTGTGGTGCGCCTCACCTACCGATTGTTCGGTCGCGAGCGCATTTTGGCTACAGGCACCGTCAGCCTGTGGACAAACGGTTCTCCACAGCCTGGGATGGAGACAGCTCGTCCAGGACAGGGAGGCGCGGGAACATGGCAGCTGAACAAATGGCCGACGGCGTGGAGGACCCCGACCGGATTCCTCCGGCACGCCCGCTCGACGCCGTCGACCGCGCCATCGTCCGGTTGCTCCAGACGGACGGCCGCGCCTCGATACGATCGGTCGCCGATCGCGTCCATGTGTCGCGCGCCAACGCCTACGCCCGCATCAACCGGCTCATCGACGACGGGGTGATCCGCGGTTTCAGCGCGCGGGTGAACCACGAACGGGCGGGGCAGGGGGCGTCCGCCTACATCACGCTCAAGATCGTCCAGAACTCCTGGCGCACCGTCCGGGAGCAGCTCCAGGCGCTGCCGGGAGCCACACACATCGCACTGGTCAGCGGTGATTTCGACGTGCTGCTGCTGGTGCACACGCAGGACAACCGGTCACTGCGCGAGCTGGTCCTGACCAGGATCCAGTCCATACCCGAGGTGCTCTCCACCCGCACTCTGCTGGTGTTCGAGGAGACGGACCTGGCCCCGGGCCCCGACCGCCCCACGGAACTCACCTGACCCACCCCGGGCCCCGGCCCAACGGCTCACCGGCACAGCGACTGACCCGCTCACCGGGCTCACCGGGCTCACCGGCTCACCGGCTCACCGGCTGGACTTCATACCGTCGAAGGCGAGCCGCACGACGGTGTCCGCGAGCTGGTCGTGCTCCGCACCACCGTCCGGCAACGGCCGGTACCACTCCACCAGGGAGTTGACCATCCCGAAGAGCAGCCGCGTCGCAAGGCGTATGTCCACGTCGGAGCGGAGATCGCCGTCCGCGACCGCGGCCTTGAGCAGATCCCCCACCCGCTGGTCGAACTCACGCCGCCGCTCCAGCGCCCAGCGCTCGGTCTTCGTGTTTCCCCGCACCCGCAGCAGCAGCGTGACATAGGGCAGTTCGGCTATCAGGACCTCGACGGTACGACGGGTGACGTACTCGACCCGCGCGACCGCGCGGCCCCGCGTCGCACCCGCTTCACCGAGAATCCCGAAGAGCCCGTCCAGCGCACGGCTGACCGCTCGTTTCAGCAGCTCTTCCTTGCCGGCCACATGGTGGTAGATGGACGACTTGGAAATCCCCGCCGCCTTCGACAGGTGCTCCATGGACGTGCCGTCGTAACCGCGCTCGTTGAAGACACGGACAGCGACGGTGAGCAGAGTCTCCGGGGTGTACGTGTCCCGCTTGGCCGTGGTCATGCCCGCGATCCTCCCCTACGAGTTGTCCACAGGTTTCGTGGGCCCCCTTGTCCCGACCGATCGTTCGGTTACTCTAACTCTGTCCGCCCGTCCCTGCCCAGCTCGATGAGGAGTTGGTCCGTCATGGCCGCCGAGCTCTCCCCGCACCTGCTGACCGAGAAGCACCGCCCCACGCTCGACCGGGCCCTCGACGCGATCCGCTCGCGTGCCTACTGGTCCCCGCACCCCGAGCACCCCAAGGCGTACGGCGAGGGCGGCTCCCCCGGCAGCCTGGGCGCCGCCGAGGGCAAGGCCGCGTTCGACGCCGTGCTGAACACCCGTATCGACCTCGGCCAGCCGGGCACCGACGGATGGACGGGCGGGGAGACGTCCCCGTACGGGCCGGAGCTCGGCGTCGAGTATCCGCACGCCGACATGGACGTCCTGATCCCGGCCATGCGCGCGGGGATGCCGGCCTGGCGCGACGCGGGCCCCGAGACGCGGGCTCTGGTCTGTCTGGAGATCCTTTCCCGGATCAGCTCCCGTACCCACGAGTTCGGCCACGCGGTCATGCACACCAGCGGCCAGGCCTTCATGATGGCGTTCCAGGCCGGTGGCCCGCACGCGCAGGACCGCGGTCTGGAGGCGGTGGCGTACGCGTACGAGGAGCAGATCCGCGTCCCTCGCACGGCGGACTGGTCCAAGCCGCAGGGCAAGCGTGACCCGATCGAGCTGCACAAGACGTTCACCGCGGCGGGCCGCGGAATCTCCCTGTTGATCGGCTGCAACACCTTCCCCACGTGGAACGGCTATCCGGGCCTCTTCGCCTCCCTCGCCACCGGCAACCCCGTCCTGGTCAAACCGCATCCCCGCGCGGTGCTCCCGCTGGCCCTCACCGTCCAGCTGGCACGCGAGGTGCTGACGGAGGCGGGCTTCGACCCGAACCTCGTCGCGCTGGCCGTCGAGCGCCCGGGCGAGGCCATCGCCAAGTCCCTGGCGGTACGCCCCGAGATCAAGATCATCGACTACACGGGCTCCACGGCGTTCGGCGACTGGCTGGAGGCCAACGCCCGCCAGGCGCAGGTCTACACGGAGAAGGCCGGGGTCAACACGATCGTCGTCGACTCCACCGACGACTACCGCGGCATGCTGGCCAACCTGGCGTTCTCGCTCTCCCTCTACAGCGGCCAGATGTGCACCACCCCGCAGAACCTGCTGATCCCCCGGGCCGGGATCACGACGGACGTGGGCGACAAGACGTACGAGGACGTGGTCGACGACATCGCAGCGGCGGTCACCGGACTCCTCGGTGACGACGCACGGGCCAACGGGCTGCTCGGCGCCCTCGTCAATCCGGAGGTGCGGGCCCGTCTGGAGGCGGCCGCGCAGCTCGGCGAAGTCGCCCTGCCCTCAAGGGAAGTGGCCAACCCCGAGTTCCCGGCGGCGGTCGTGCGTACGCCGCTGATCGTCAAGCTTGACGGCGCCAAGCCGGATGACGACTCCCCCTACCTGTCGGAGTGCTTCGGCCCGGTCGCGTTCGCGGTCGCGGTCGATTCGACGGCGGACGCGGTGGATCTCTTGCGCCGCACGATCCGTGAAAAGGGTGCGATGACGGTGGGCGCGTACACCACGTCACCGGAGGTGGAGAGCACGGTGGTGGACGTCTGCCTGGACGAGTCGGCCCAGCTCTCGCTGAACCTGACGGGCGGGGTGTACGTGAACCAGACGGCGGCGTTCTCCGACTTCCACGGTTCGGGCGGAAACCCGGCGGCCAACGCGGCCCTGTGCGACGGAGCTTTCGTCTCCAACCGTTTCCGCACCCTGGAAGTCCGCCGCCAACGCTGACTCCGGCTTGGCACGCCCCCGCCCGCCCGGCGTTTGGAGACCGGGGGGCCGGGGCCCGAGCCCCCCGGTTACGGGAAGGGGCCGGTAGGGGGGACAGCGCCGCAGGCACCCGCCCGCGCCCGGCGCCCCCTACGCCCCGGCCCCGGCCGTCTCCCCAGGAATCTCCGCATACCGCTGCACCCACGCGTGCATCGCGATCGCCGCCGCCGCCCCCGCGTTGATCGACCGGGTGGACCCGAACTGCGCGATGGAACACACCATCGACGCGTGCTTCCGGGCCTCCTCCGTCAGCCCCGGCCCCTCCTGCCCGAACAGCAGCACACACCGCCGCGGCAACGCGGTCCGCTCCAGCGGCACCGCCCCCGGCAGATTGTCGATCCCGATGATCGGCAGCCCCTCCGCCGCGGCCCAGGCGGTCAGGTCCGCAGTGTCGGGGTGGTGGCGCACATGCTGGTAGCGGTCGGTGACCATCGCCCCGCGCCGGTTCCAGCGCCGCCGCCCCACGATGTGGATCTCCTTGGCGAGGAAGGCGTTCGCGGTCCGTACCACTGAGCCGATATTGAAGTCGTGGCCCCAGTTCTCCACCGCCACATGGAAGTCGTGCCGCCGCAGATCAAGATCGGCGACGATCGCCTCCCGGGTCCAGTACCGGTACGCGTCGCCGACATTGCGCCGGTCGCCGTGCGCGAGCAGCTCGGGGTCGTATCGCTCGCCCTCGGGCCAGGGAAGCGGGTGCGGCCCGACGCCGATCTCCGCTCCGAACCCGTCGTCGTACTGGGCCGGCTCGTCCGCCGACGGATTACCACTGCTACTGCCGGCGCTGCCGCTATCGCTGCCGGTGCTACCGCTGCCGGCTGTGCTGCCGTTCTCGCTGCTCACCCGACGAGCGTATGGCCACCGCCGCCTCCGTGCTGCGGTGCCTCCCTGTCGTCGGCACCGCCCCTGGGCTCCGGCACCGAGCCACGCGCCCGGAACAGCAGATCCCGGCCGAGCGCGGCCCGCCCTCCCAGCCACACCAGGAAGACGGTCGGCAGGAAGACGGCATCCGCGGCGATCATGGCCATCGAGAAGAAGGGCAGCCCCAGCAGCAGGGCGATACCGGCGTGCTCGCAGATCATCACGACGAGCAGGACGTTCTTGACCCGCCGGTTGAACAGGGTGAAGGGGAACGCGACCTGCACGATGACCGTGGCGTACGTCAGCACCATCACCATCACACCGCTTGCCGCGAGGATGTCCGAGAGGGCGGGCCACGGTGTGAAGTAGTGGAGCTTGAGCGGGTAGTACAGCGCCGTGCCGTCCTGCCACCTCGAACCCTGGATCTTGTACCAGCCAGCGGTGGAGTAGATCAGGCAGACCTCGGCCATGATCACCACGAGGGTGGCGTTGTGGGCGAGGTTGGCGATGACGTCGAGCAGCGTGCGTGGCTCGCTGTGCGGTGCGTACCGGTTAACGGCCCACCAGGCGCCGTGGCCGGTCCACAGGACCCAGAACAGCACCGGCAGCCAGGCCGTTCCACCCAGGCTGTCCGTCACCGTGGCGCCGAGGAGGACGGCACCGAACGCCACCCACAACAAGGGACCGACCACATCGCCGCGCAGCGATCGCGCGGAAGGCCCCCCGTCGGCCCCCGCGACCTCCGTCGCACGGGCTCCGCGCGCCGCCCGGCGGGCATCCAGCGACCAGACCTGCCCGCACCGGGTCAGCACCATGTAGATCGCCATCAGGTGGATGACGTTGTCACCGCCGTCGCCCATGAAGATGCTGCGGTTCTGCAGCGAGAGCACACCGACCATGAACAGGACGGACATGGCGCGGGTGTGCCAGCCCACCAACAGCAGCGCGGCGGAGATCAGCGCCAGCGCGTAAACGATCTCGAACCAGACCGCGCTGCTCGACCACATGAGGGTGGTGAAGGCCTGGTTGTTCGAGATCAGCTGATCCGCCATGTCCCAGCGCCAGGGCGCGTCGGGCCCGTACATCTCGCGCCGGTGCGGCAGCTCGCGCAGCAGGAACAGCAGGTAGGTGGCGGAGAAGCCGATCCGGATGACGGCGCTCTGGTACGGGCCGAGGGACGAGGCGGTGATGCGCTGGACACCGCGGGCGAGCCTGCGGTCGGGGCCGGGCGTGCTCACTGGTCCGTCTCCTTCTGGTCCGCCGAGCCCTCGGGGAGGTCGGCCGCGGTGACGGTCCACCAGGGCAGTACCCGGTAGGACGGTTTCGTACTGGTCTTCTCGTCGCTCCACGCCGGCGCCGCGACGGACCGCACCTCGGAGCGGATCTGGATGCGTTCGACGGTACCGCCGTAGTCGTGTCCGCCGAGGCGCAGCATCACGATCCGGCGGATGTACTGCTCGGAGAGGGTGCCGCGCAGCCCGTTGGCACGGTTCCGGTCGTCGTGGGAGCCGAGGTAGAAGTCCCAGCCCCGGCGGAGTTCGTTCTGCTGGACGTGGCTGGGCAGCAGGTTGCCACGTATCGCGTTGCCGTCCTCGGTCGAGAGGTTCATCCAGGGGGTGGTGCGGCGGCCGTCGGTACCGGCTATCTCAGCCCGTACGTGCACGGCGATGTTCTGCTGCAGCGGATTGGGGGCGAAGAGCTTCCAGTTCTGCTCGAACTCGGGATAGATCCATTGGTCGACCGCCTTGCCGTGCTGCTTGGTCAGCGTGTTGGACGGCGCGACGTGCAGAAACACCATCGCCAGCTGAACGCAGGTGAGCAGCCCGATCACCGAGAGCGCCACGGCGGCGACGACCTGGTACGGAAACGACAGCCCCGCCATCCCGGCGCGAGGCTCCCGTTCGGGGGCCGGCTCGGCGGTCTGTTCGGCGGCCGGATCGGGTCGCCGCTCGGCGGTCGGACCGGTTCGCCGCTCGGCAGTAGGGTCCGCATCCGACCCGGGAATCGGCTCCGCATCCGACCCGGGAATCGGCTCCGCATCCGACCCGGGAATCGACTCCGCGTCCGACCCGGGAACCGGCTCCGGAACGGGGTCTGGGAGCGGTCCGGGAACCGGCCCCCTGGCCTGCCCCGGAACAGGCTCCGTGCGCGGCTCGGGAACCACCCCTGGTTCAAGACCGGCAACACGTCCGTCGCCGTCGCCGACGCCCCTGTCGTCGTACGAATCCATCCCGCCCCGATCCCCGTCGATCCCGGTCAGTTATCCACAGGGTTGACACCCTACGGGCCGCAGACTCACCATTGAAGACATTGAACCGAACGATCGGTCGGTAGGGAGTCCGGGATGGCGGCAGTGACTGCGGGCCAGACAGCGCAGGCGACAGCGGGCAGTACCGATGGGGCGCACGAGGCCCTGACGGCGGTCTTCGACGCGGCCGTGGCGGCCGACGAGCGCATCGAGCCACGGGACTGGATGCCCGACGCCTACCGCGCCTCGCTGGTCAGGCAGATGGCCCAGCACGCGCACTCCGAAATCATCGGCATGCAGCCCGAGGCCAACTGGATCACCCGCGCCCCCTCGCTGCGCCGCAAGGCCATCCTGATCGCCAAGGTGCAGGACGAGGCGGGGCACGGCCTGTACCTGTACAGCGCGGCCGAAACGCTCGGCACCGGCCGCGAGGAGCTGCTCGACAAGCTGCACGCGGGCCGTCAGAGGTATTCGTCGATCTTCAATTATCCGACTCTGACCTGGGCGGACGTCGGCGCGATCGGCTGGCTCGTGGACGGCGCCGCGATCACCAACCAGGTGCCGCTGTGCCGATGCTCCTACGGTCCGTACGCCCGCGCGATGGTCCGCATCTGCAAGGAGGAGTCCTTCCACCAGCGCCAGGGCTACGAGCTCCTGCTGGCCCTCAGCAACGGGACGGCCGCGCAGCACGAGATGGCACAGGACGCGGTGAACCGCTGGTGGTGGCCGTCGCTGATGATGTTCGGCCCGCCGGACGACGCCTCGTCGCACTCCGCCCAGTCGATGACCTGGAAGATCAAGCGGCATTCCAACGACGAGCTGCGGCAGCGCTTCGTCGACATCTGCGTCCCGCAGGCGGAGGTACTGGGCCTCACCCTCCCCGACCCGGACCTCCGGTGGAACGAGGAGCGCGGCCAGCACGACTTCGGAGCGATCGACTGGACGGAGTTCCAGGAGGTCCTCAAGGGCAACGGGCCGTGCAACGAGCAACGCCTCACCCAGCGCCGCCGTGCGCACGAGGAAGGCGCCTGGGTCCGTGACGCGGCGGCCGCCTACGCAGAGAAGCAGAACCGCGCCCAGCAGACAGTGGCAGCAGACGTTGTAGCAGACGTTGTACCGAACGTTGTACCGAACGGGGAGGCGACAGCATGAGCAGCTCGACCGACTGGCCGCTGTGGGAGGTGTTCGTGCGCTCGCGGCGCGGGCTGTCCCACACCCACGCCGGCAGCCTGCACGCCCCGGATGCCGAGATGGCCCTGCGCAACGCACGCGATCTGTACACCCGCCGGTCCGAAGGTGTCTCCGTCTGGGTGGTGCCGTCCACCCAGATCACGGCATCCTCGCCGGACGAGAAGGACACGTTCTTCGAGCCGGCGGGCGACAAGCCCTACCGCCACCCCACCTTCTACAAGATCCCGGACGGGGTGAAGCACCTGTGAGCGCGGCCCTCGCCCTCGGCGACGACGCACTGGTGCTCTCCCACCGGCTGGGGGAGTGGGCGGGCCACGCCCCCGTACTGGAGGAGGAAGTCGCCCTCACCAACATCGCGCTGGACCTGCTGGGCCAGGCCCGCCTGCTGCTCTCGCTCGTCGGTGACGAGGACGAGTTGGCGTATCTGCGCGAGGAGCGCGCCTTCCGCAACGTCCAGCTGGTCGAGCAGCCCAATGGCGATTTCGCCCACACCATCGCCCGCCAGCTCTACTTCTCCGTCCACCAGCACGGGCTCTACGAACAGCTGGCCGCCGGTGACGGCGAGTTCGCCGGGATCGCGGCCAAGGCCGTCAAGGAGGTCGCCTACCACCGTGACCACGCCGAGCAGTGGACGCTGCGCCTCGGCGACGGGACGGCGGAGAGCCACGACCGGATGCAGCGGGCGGTGGACGGGCTGTGGCGGTTCACCGGTGAGCTGTTCCAGCCCGTCGAAGGCCTCGATGTGGACTGGGCGGCCCTGCAGGGCGACTGGCTGGCTTCCGTCACCGTCCTCCTGGAGCAGGCCACGCTGACGGTACCGGCCGGGCCCCAGTCCGGTGCCTGGACGGCCGGAGCGGGCAGGCAGGGCATCCACACGGAGTCCTTCGGCCGGATGATCGCCGAGATGCAGCATCTGCACCGCAGCCACCCGGGGGCGTCATGGTGACGTGGACATCGCTCGAGGAGGAGCTCCGCGGCCTGGCGGGCTCCGTCCCCGACCCGGAGCTGCCGGTGCTGACCCTGGAGGAGCTGGGTGTGCTCCGGGGCGTGGAGGTGCTCGCGCCGGGCCGCGTCACGGTCCGGCTCACCCCCACCTACACCGGCTGCCCGGCGATAGAGACCATGTCCAGCGACATCGAGCGCGTACTGCACGACCACGGCATGACCGAGGTCTCCGTGGTCACCGTCCTCGCGCCCGCCTGGTCAACGGACGACATCAGCGCGGAGGGCCGCCGCAAGCTAACAGAGTTCGGCATAGCGCCCCCTCGGCCGCACGACGCCGCCTCCCCCTCCGCCGGACCTGTGCCGCTCACCCTGTCGGTGCGCTGCCCGCACTGCGGCTCCACCGACACGGAACTGCTGAGCCGGTTCTCCTCCACGGCGTGCAAGGCGCTGCGCCGGTGTGTGGCATGCCGCGAACCGTTCGACCACTTCAAGGAGTTGTAGATGTTCCATCCGCTCCGGGTCAGCGCGATCGAACGGCTCACGGACGATTCGGTCGCCGTCGACTTCGCCGTACCGCCGGAACTGCGCGAGACCTTCCGCCACAAGCCCGGCCAGCACCTCAATGTCCGCTACACCGTCGACGGCGAGGAGGTCCGCCGCTCGTACTCGATCTGCGCACCGGCCACCGAGCAGCCGGCCGACCCGGCACTACGGGTGGGCATCAGGCTGGTCGACGGCGGTGTGTTCTCCACGTACGCGCTCAAGGAACTGGCCGTCGGCGATCAGGTCGAGGCGATGCCCCCGATGGGGCGTTTCGTGCTCACCCCGCGCGCCGGGCAGTTCGCGGCGGTCGTCGGCGGCAGCGGGATCACCCCGGTGCTGTCCATCGCGGCGACGCTGCTGGCACGCGAGCCGGAAGCCTCGTTCTGCCTGATCCGCAGCGACCGGACCGCTGCGTCGACGATGTTCCTGGACGAGGTCGCCGACCTCAAGGACCGCTACCCGGACCGTTTCCAGCTGGTCACCGCGCTCTCCCGGGAGGAACAGCAGGCCGGGCTCCCCTCGGGCCGGCTGGACCGCGAGCGGCTCACCGGTCTGCTGCCCGCGCTGCTTCCGGTGGCCGAGGTGGACGGCTGGTATCTGTGCGGCCCCCTCGGCCTTGTCCGGTCCGCCGAGAGCGCACTGCAGGATCTGGGCGTCGACCGGACCCGTGTCCACCAGGAGATCTTCCACGTCGACGACGGGCCTGGCGCATCAGCCCTGCCCCGGATCGAGGCCCCCTCCGACAGCATGCTGACGGCGACCTTGGACGGCCGCTCGGGCAAGTGGCCGGTGCAGGAGGGCGAATCGCTGCTGGAGACGGTGTTGCGCAGCCGTTCCGACGCGCCGTACGCCTGCAAGGGGGGCGTGTGCGGCACCTGCCGGGCCTTCCTGGTCTCGGGCGAGGTGCGGATGGACCGCAACTTCGCGCTGGAGCCGGAGGAGACGGGCGCGGGCTACGTGCTCGCCTGCCAGTCCCATCCGGTGACCGGGGAGGTGGAGCTCGACTTCGACCGCTGACCGAAGCCTTCCGCGGCCCGTCCGCCCGTCGGTCGGCCCGTCCGCCCGTTCCGCCCATCCGCAGCCGCCCCTGCCACCGCCCGCGCACACCGCACACCGCACCCCACACCGCGACTGTTCCCTTCTTGTAGAACCTGTTCTATCTTGACGCTCCGTCAGGTCCGGGTAGGGGCACAGCGGTTCGTGGGAGGCCAGGACAGTGGACTTCACCTTCACCGAGGAACAGCAGGCAGCCGTCGAGGCGGCACGGGCGGTCTTCTCGGGCGTCGCGCCCGACGCGGTCCCCAGCCCCGCGCTCGTACCGGGCGCGGTGGCCGAGGACATCGACCGCCCGCTGTGGGCCGGTCTCGCCGCAGGCGACCTGCTGAGCCTGACGCTGTCGTCCGAGCACGGCGGGGCGGGCCTCGACCTGATCGCGCTCTGCCTGGTGCTGCGCGAGTCCGCGAAGGTCCTTGCGCGGGTCCCGCTGCTGGAAACGTGCGCGGTCGCGATGGTGCTCCAGCGCTTCGGCGACCGGGAGTTGGCCACCGAGCTGCTGCCGGCCGTCGGCCGGGGTGAGCTGGTCCTCACTGTCGGGGCCAACGGGCGCTCGGGCCACGACCCGGCCGAACTCGCCGTCACCGCAAGCCCGGACGGCTCGGACACCCGCTGGGTGCTCGACGGTGTGCAGACGGCCGTGCCGTGGGCGCAGACCGCGGACTGGATCGCGGTGCCCGCCCACACCGGTGCGGGCCGGGCGGTCCTGGCCCTGGTCCGTCGTGGCCACGAGGGCGTCACGATCGCCGAACAGGTCTCCACCAGCGGCGAACTGTTCGGCGAGGTACGGCTGGACGCGGTACGGATCGAGCGACGCGAGCTGATCGACGCCGCCGGTGCCTGGGAGTGGCTGCACGCGCTCCTCACCACCGGAACGTGCGCGCTCGCGCTGGGATTGGGTGAGGCGGTACTGGCGATGACGAGCCAGTACACCGGAAAGCGCGAACAGTTCGGCTTCCCCGTGGCGACCTTCCAGTCCGTCGCCGTGCAGGCCGCGGACCGCTACATCGATCTGCGGGCCATGGAGGTGACCCTCTGGCAGGCGGCCTGGCGGATCGCCACCGGCGGGAGCGGCACGCTGCCCCCGGCGGGCGACGTGGCCGTGGCGAAGATCTGGGCGTCGGACGGCGTCCGCCGGGTCGTACAGACGGCACAGCACCTGCACGGCGGCTTCGGCGCGGACACGGACTACCCGCTGCACCGCTTCCACGCCTGGGCGAAGCAGATCGAACTCTCCCTCGGCCCGGCCGCGGCCCATGAGGAGGCACTGGGCGACCTGCTGGCCGCGCACTCCCTCGACTGAACACACCGCACCGCGCCACACCGAGCCAGACCGAGACACACCAGGGAACCGGACAACCGGAACCCGGCCCTCCCGGCTCAGCTCCGCTCTCCCGGCTCAGCCCGGCTCAGCTCTCCCGGGCTCAGCTCGCCTCGCCTCGGCCCGGCTCGCCCAGGCTCAGACGACGAAGGCCTCGTTGCCGCTGTCGCTGACCATCGGGCGCCCCGCACCGTCCCAGGCGAGCATTCCGCCGTCGATGTTCACGGCGTCGATGCCCTGCTGCACCAGGTACTGGGTGACCTGGGCGGACCGGCCACCGACCCGGCACATCACGTGCACGCGCCGGCCGTCCTCCGCCGCTTCGGTCAGCTCACCGAAGCGGCCCACGAAGTCACTCATCGGGATGTGCAGGGCACCATCGACGTGCCCGGCCGCCCATTCGTCGTTCTCCCGGACGTCCAGCACGAAGCCGTCCGCCGGAACCGCCGCGACATCGACCGTGGGAAGCGGGCCGAAA
Source organism: Streptomyces sp. NPDC127177 (assembly GCF_042672475.1). Taxonomy (NCBI): domain Bacteria; kingdom Bacillati; phylum Actinomycetota; class Actinomycetes; order Kitasatosporales; family Streptomycetaceae; genus Streptomyces; species Streptomyces sp. NPDC127177. Next base: position 26,588 of record NZ_JBHXUW010000026.1, on the reverse strand, counting down.
TTCATGGGTCATGCCTTCTCTCGTCAAGACGCTCCGGAGTCACCGGAAACGCTACTGCACCAGTCCCGCCAGCTCCGCCTCACGCTGGGAAACCTCACCCAGCAGCTGATCGGCGATCTCTTCGAGCAGGTGGTCCGGATCGTCCGGGGCCATCCGCAGCATGGCGCCGATCGCGCTCTGCTCGAGCTCCTGGGCGAGCACCGTCAGCAGTTCCTTGCGCTGGGTCAGCCAGTTCAGCCGGGCATAGAGCTCATCGGCCTCACCGAGCTCAGGTTCCGGAGCTGCGGGCCCGGCCGCCCACTCCTGGGCCAGCTCCTTGAGCAGTGTCTCGTCCCCACGGCCGTAGGCGGCGTTGACCCGGGTGATGAACTCGTCCCGGCGGGCCCGCTCCGTCTCGTCCTGGGCCAGATCCGGATGGGCCTTGCGGGCCAGCTCGCGGTAGAGCTTGCGGGCCTCCTCGGTCGGCCTGACCCGCTTCGGCGGCCGGACGGGCTGCTCGGTCAGCATCGCGCTCGCCTCGGGGGAGAGGCCGTCGGAGTCCATCCAGTCGTGGAACAGCTCGTCGACGCCCGGCATGGGCATCACCATGGACCGCGCCTCCTGCGCCTTGCGCAGATCCTCGGGGTCGCCGGTCCTGGCGGCCCGGGCCTCCGCGATCTGCGCGTCGAGCTCGTCCAGGCGGGCGTACATCGGGCCCAGCCGCTGGTGGTGGAGCCGGGAGAAGTTCTCCACCTCGACCCGGAAGGTCTCCACCGCGATCTCGAACTCGATCAGGGCCTGCTCGGCCACCCGCACAGCATGCGCGAGCCGCGCCTCGGGCCGCGCCTGCTCAGCGCTCCCGTCGGCAGCTCCGGCTGTATCTCCGGCGATATCTCCACCGGCACCGCCGTCAGCGGAACCCGCGTCGCCGGAGCCGGAACTCCCGGAACCGGCGCTCGCGGAACCGGCGTCAGCGGCACCTTCGCCCGCCACCGGGGCCTCGGCGGCGGCGGTCTCCGCAGGCGCGTCGGCCGGGCGGCCGGACTGCCCGTGCTGCTGGTCGTGGTCCGGCCGGTCATCGTCGTTCCGGGTGGTCGGCACCCCGGCGGCTTCGTGGGTCACCCGTCCAGCGTATGGCCACAGCCGACGCCCCGAAGACGCGCGGTCGCCGCAACGGGCGTCACACCCCGGGCTCGGCGGCTATCCGGCCCGAGCCGATCGCCTGCACGAGCTCGGCATGGTCCGCCTCCGTGCGGTCCGCGTAGGTCACCGCGAACGCCGCCACCGCCTCGTCCAACTCGTCGTTCTTGCCGCAGTAGCCCGCGATCAGCCTCGGATCGGCGCTGTGCGCATGAGCGCGGGCCAGCAGCGCGCCTGTCATCCGGCCGTAGTCGTCGACCTGGTCGGCCGCCAGGGCCGCCGGGTCGACGCTGCCCTTGCGGTTCCTGAACTGCCTCACCTGGAACGGGCGCCCGTCCACGGTCGCCCAGCCCAGCAGGATGTCGCTGACGACCTGCATCGTCTTCTGCCCGAGCACCACCCGGCGCCCTTCGTGCTCCACCTCCGGAACATCGAATCCCACGGCCGGCAGATAGGGCGCCAGCACCGAAGGCCTGGCCTCCTTCACCTGGAGCACCAGCGGCTCCCCCCGGTGGTCCAGCAGCAGCACCACGTACGACCGGGTGCCCACGCTCCCCGTGCCGACCACCCGGAACGCCACGTCGTGGATCGCGTAGCGCGCGAGCAGGGGGACCCGGTCCTGCGAGACGGTGCCCAGATAGTCGCCGAGCCCCGCCGCCACGGCGGCGGCCTCCGCGTCCGGCACACGGCGCAGCACCGGAGGCGAGTCGACGAAGCGGCGCCCGCCGTCCCCGGAGTCCTCCGTGGACTTCGCGGCGAAGCGCGCACTGGTGTTGTTACGGGCCTTCTCCGAGACCCGCTCCAGGGTGCCGAGCAGATCCCGCGCGTCCGTGTGCGAGACGAGTTCCTCGTCGGCGATGGCATTCCACGCGTCGAGTGTGGGCAGCTTCGCGAGCAGCCTCATCGTCCGCCGGTAGGCACCCACCGTGTCGTACGCGCCTCTGCGGCACGTCTCCTCGTCCGCGCCCGCCTCGCGGCCTGCGAGCACCAGCGAGGTGGCGAGGCGCTTGAGGTCCCACTCCCACGGCCCGGACACGGTCTCGTCGAAGTCGTTCAGATCGATGACCAGGTTGCCGCGCGCATCGCCGTACAGCCCGAAGTTGGCCGCATGCGCGTCACCGCAGAGCTGGGCGCCCACCCCGGTGACGGGGGTGCCCACGAGGTCATGGGCCATCAGCCCGGCCGAGCCCCGGAGAAAGGCGAACGGGGTGGCGGCCATCCGCCCCACCCGTATCGGCGTGAGCGCGGGCACCCGGCCCCGGTTCGACTCCTCGACCGCCCGCACCGCACCGGGCCTGCCCGCCGGCAGGGCCAGCGACTCGTGCGAGGAGCGGGGCACACGCTCACGCAGCGCCTTGCCCGCCTCTCTCGGCGACTGCCGACCGCCCCGCTTGCCCGGGTGAGCCCGGCGGGCGAACCCCGGCACAACCGGAATGCGCGGGCCGCCCTCCGTAGCCTCCTCCGCAGCCCTCTGCACCGGCACAGCCGCTTCGGTCTCGCTCATGACGCACAGCCTCCCCCGACCCGGCCGGAACCCGCCGTCCGGCGCCGCCCCGGTCCAACATCAACTACCGATGACGGTACCGCCGTTCACCGGCGGCCGTCTGCCCCTGTGGATGACCGGTCCGACCACCTGTGGATAACTCCCGTGCCTGCGGCCGCATGCTGGCCGGACTCCCGCTCAGGCCCTCTCACCGGCCTACTCCCAGCCCCGCTCAGAACCCGTTCAGACCCCTCTCAGACCCCGACCGCCTCTTCCATCTCCTCCTCCATCCCCTCCGCCACCGGAGCCGCCACCACAGCCTCCACCGGGGCTGCCACAGTCGCTGCCCCCGGGGCCGCGCTCATGGCCTCGCGCGCGGTCCCGTTCACGGCCTCGTCCACGGCATCGTTCACGGCTTCCCGACGCCTCCGCTCGGCCAGGCCGGCCACAGCTGTCACAACCAGGCCCGCCACGAACCAGAGCGCCAGGACCAGCACGTTCCCGCCGAGCGCGTGGCCGCCGAAGTACACATGGCTGCGGACTCCCTCGACGAAGCCGGCTCCGTTCCAGAAGGAGTGCAGCGCACCGAAGAAGCCGGGCTGCAGTTCGGGGCGGAAGATGCCGCCGGAGCTGGTGAAGTTGAGCATCACGAACAGCACCATGACGCCGAGCGTGGTCCACCGCTTGAGGAAGGTGTGCAGCCCCACACCGATCAGCAGGATGCCCGCCGAGTAGAGCCACGCCATTGCCCAGAGACCGCCGAGCCCGTGGTCCACGAGCCCGAACAACGGCCCCGCGAACACCGCCCCGATCACACTCACCACGAACGACGCGGCAACCGCCAGCCCCGCCCTGATCCGGAGCGCAAGGACCGCACCGGCCCCGCCGATCACCGCGACGGACGCGTACGAACCGATGCTCACCGCGACCAGCAGGAAGAAGATCCCCTGCCCGGTCGGGTCGCCGTCCGCGGTCGGGGCCGTGTCCGTCACCTTCAGCGGAGCGCCCTGCCCGGCCGCCACCTCGGTGAAGACCTTCTGCACCACCGTGGCGCTGGTGTCGGAGGACGCGGTGGCCACCAGCAGTTCGGGGCTCTTCCCCGGCAGATAGGCGCCGTAGCTCGTCTGCGTCCTCAGATGGCCGGCCGCCGTCGCGCGGTCGGGGACGGTACTGACGCTCAGCGCCCCGTCCCCCTTGTCCTGCAGCGTCTGGGCGAGCACCTGCGCGCTCGGCCCCGAGCCGACCACGTCCACCCGCAGATCGTGCGGCTCCGGGGCGTGGAATGCCCCGAGGTAGGCGAGCCCCATACCGACGCACATCAGCAGTGGCGTGACGAGGTGGCTCAGCACATGACGCAGTGCGGCGGCAGTGGAGCCGGCAGCGGCACTCGGGCCTGTGGACATCGGGGAACTCCAGACACTTCGAGAGGTAGTTGGCTTTTACAACTCCCATTTCGTTGTACTATACAACTGAACTTTCGAGGAAGGCGAACCCGTGCCAGGCACCCCCGGAGAACGCGAAGAGTCGCTGGACGTCATCCAGCGCGAACTGACCGCCTTCGCGCGCCGTGCGCGCGCCGCCGCGGCCCGCCTCCACCCGGAGCTGCCGCTGGTCTCGTACACACTGCTGGCCCACATCGACGACCGGCAGGGCTGCCGCGCCACGGATCTCGCCTCGCACTACATGCTGGACAAGTCCACGGTCAGCCGGCAGGTCAGCACACTGGAGAAGCTCGGCCTGGTCGAGCGCCATCCGGATCCGGCCGATCACCGCATCCAGGTACTGCACCCCACCGAGGCCGGAACGCGGGCACTCGCCTCGACACAGGCAAGCCGTCGCGCCGCCTATCAGGAACGCCTGGCCGACTGGTCCGCGGAAGACCTGGACCGGTTCGCCACGTACCTGCTGCGCTACAACTCGACGAGCGACCCGGCCGGCCCGCAGCCCCCCGGCTCCTGACCCGGCCTCCCGGCTCAGCAGGCGCCGCCGCCACCGCCCTTCAGGTACGTCTCCGCCCAGTGCCCCAACTCCTTGAGCGCGGGCTCCATCGCGGCGCCGGCCTGCGTCAGGCGGTACGAAACCCGCAGCGGTGGCCCCTCGTCGACCTCGCGGACCACCAGGCCGGCCGTTCCGAGTTCGGACAACCGATCCGAGAGCATGCGCTCACTGATGCCCGGAATCGCCCGCCGCAGGACGGCGAAGTGCACGGGCTGCTGAAGCAGCACGGAGACGATCGGCCCGGTCCAGCGCTTGCCGAACAGCTCGAAGACGCGACTGATGCTCACGTCGACCTGCCGGCACCCCTGCTCGCTGTCATCCGCCATACGCACAGGGTACTGCGCTGGAATACTGGGCTTACGATTAGTAAGCCACTATGTTATTACTAGGTGCATACGAAAACTCGGCCCGCCTCATGGCCCGCCGCCCTACCGAAACCGGGGAGACCCCCATGGCCACACTCCTGCACATCGACTCCGCCGTATCCCCCGAGGGGTCCGTCTCCCGCGAGGTCACGGCCGCATTCGTGCAGGCCTGGCGCGAACAGCACCCCGACGGTCAGGTCGTCTACCGCGACCTGGCAGCCGAGCCGCTTCCGCACCTGAACGCCGAGGCGATCGCCGCCGGCGCCGAGCACCCGCTGCGCGGAGAGCTCGCGGCCGAGCTGGCTGCGGCGGACGCGGTCCTGATCGGCGCACCGATGTACAACTTCACGATTCCGTCGACCTTGAAGGCGTGGCTCGATCACGTGATCATCGTCGGCCACAACGTCGGCCCCGACGGCCCGGTGGCCGGCACTCCGATCACGGTCGTCGCCAGCCGGGGCGGCTCCTACGCCGCCGGCACGCCGCGCGAGAACGCCGAGTTCGTCCAGAACTACCTGGCGACGCTACTGACATCGATGTTCGCCGCCGAAGTCGACTTCATCGTCCCGGAGCTCACCCTGGCCCACACCACGCCGCAGATGGCCGAGCTCATCCCGCTCGCCGATACCTCCCGCGCCAAGGCGTTCACCGACGCCGCAGAGAAGGCCAAGGCCCTCGCATCCCGGCTCGTCGCCTGAGCCGTGCAGAAGGGCAGAAGGAAGGCCGGGGCCCCCGCGGGCCCCGGCCTTCTCGCGTCCCGCATCCGCATCGCAGGCCATGGGTCACAGGTCACAAGTCAGGCGTCAGTCGCACGGATCACAACTGGGGCGTTTCACGTGAAACCAAACCCAGCACCAATCCACAGCAACCCGACAGCAACCCGACAGCACAGACAGGCGATACAGGCAGGCGACACGGACCAAACAGGCCAGACGCCCCTGAGGGCCCGGAGACCCTGGGAACCCTGGAGACCAAACCGAAGAAGCCCCGCAGACCAAGGTCTGCGGGGCTTCTCTCTTGTGCGCGAGGGGGGATTTGAACCCCCACGTCCCTAAGGACACTGGCACCTGAAGCCAGCGCGTCTGCCGTTCCGCCACTCGCGCATGAGTGGTGTTTCCAGAAGTTCTCACTTTTCGGTGCGAGCCCCTGGCGACATCCGGAAGATTAGCACGCTGGACAGGGTGGATTCACATCCGTTTGTTTCGACGAACGCCTGACGGGAACCGGGAACCCGGACCGGCTGCCCCCCACTCCTCCTGAGTGCACCCAAGGTGCGGGACACTGTCAGGAGAGCGCCTCTACGATCCGTGTGAGGCGGGACACTCATCCGCAGTGCAGACAAGGGGAACCAGCCGATTTCCCGACGCGTGGATACGATCAGTAAGCAGTACAGGGACGACGACACCGGAGGAGGTGCCGCATGGGAGTCATGAAGCGTTTCGAGCAACGTCTCGAAGGTCTCGTCAATGGCACTTTCGCCAAGGTCTTCAAGTCCGAGGTGCAGCCGGTCGAGATCGCGGGAGCCCTCCAGCGGGAGTGCGACAACAACGCCACCATCTGGAACCGCGAGCGGACCGTCGTCCCCAACGACTTCATCGTCGAACTCAGCGCCCCCGACTACGAGCGGCTCAGCCCGTACTCCGGTCAGCTCGGCGACGAGCTCTCCGGCCTGGTGCGGGACTACGCCAAGCAGCAGCGGTACACGTTCATGGGCCCCATCAAGGTCCACCTGGAGAAGGCCGACGACCTCGACACGGGGCTCTACCGGGTCCGCAGCCGCACGCTGGCGTCGAGTTCGTCACAGCACGGACAGCCCGACCCGCAGGGGTTCCAGAACCAGCCCGGACAGCAGGCCCAGCCCGCCCGTCCCGGCCAGGGGCGCCCCGCAGCCCCTCAGGCCCCCGGTGGCTACGGCTACCCGCCCAGCTCCGCCCCGCCCATGCCCGCGGCCCCGCCGCCGGGCGCCGGGCGGCCCGCGACACCCGCACCCGACCGGCGCCCGCCGGCCACTCCCAGCCCCCTGCCGAACACGCAGGTGCGACGCTGGATCGAGATCAACGGCACCCGCCATCAGATCTCCCGCCCGACGTTGGTGATGGGACGCAGCACCGACGCCGACGTGCGGATCGACGACCCCGGCGTTTCCCGCCGGCACTGTGAGATCCGGACCGGAACGCCCTCGACGATCCAGGATCTTGGGTCCACCAACGGCATCGTGGTGGACGGGCAGCACACAACCCGCGCTACGCTCCGCGACGGCTCGCGGATCGTCGTGGGCAACACCACCATCGTTTACCGGCAAGCCGAAGGGTGAAGCGGGGGCAATGTCAGAGCTGACCCTTACGGTCATGCGGCTAGGTTTTCTGGCTGTTCTGTGGCTGTTCGTGATCGTGGCCGTCCAGGTCATTCGCAGCGACCTGTTCGGAACGCGCGTGACGCAGCGCGGCTCACGCCGCACTGCGACCGACGCGCGCCCGCCGCAGGCACGCCAAACCGCCGCGGCACCGCCGCAGCAACGCCAGCAACCAGGCCGCCAGCGCCGGGGGGCACCGTCAAAGCTGGTCGTATCCGAGGGCACTCTCACCGGCACAACGGTGGCGCTCCAGGGGCAGACCATCACGCTGGGCCGGGCCCACGACTCAACGATCGTGCTGGACGACGACTACGCGTCCAGCAGGCATGCCAGGATCTACCCCGACCGTGACGGCCAGTGGATCGTCGAGGATCTCGGGTCCACCAACGGCACGTATCTGGACCGGACCCGTCTCACCACCCCGACGCCTGTTCCGCTGGGCGCGCCGATCCGGATCGGCAAGACCGTCATCGAGCTGCGGAAGTAGTACGACAATGAGCGAGCGGAGCGAGCGAGCCGCGGCGGCCCGGGCATCGGACCCGGCCGGGCTCCCGACCGGAGGGTGGGCAGTGTGGCTCGAGACCGGCTGTACCCCGAACCGACGGGCGAGGTGCGCATGAGTCTTTCCCTGCGCTTCGCCGCCGGATCGCACAAGGGCATGATCCGGGAAGGAAACGAGGACTCCGGCTACGCCGGTCCCCGCCTTCTCGCCATCGCCGACGGAATGGGCGGCCAGGCGGCCGGAGAGGTCGCCAGCTCCGAGGTGATCTCCACCCTCGTCCAGCTGGACGACGACGTCCCGGGCTCCGACATCCTCACCTCGCTCGGTACGGCGGTCCAGCGGGCCAACGACCAGCTGCGCATGATGGTCGAGGAGGACCCGCAACTGGAGGGCATGGGCACCACGCTCACCGCCCTCCTGTGGACGGGCCAGCGGCTCGGCCTCGTGCACGTCGGTGACTCACGCGCGTACCTGCTGCGTGACGGCGTCCTGACCCAGATCACGCAGGACCACACCTGGGTCCAGCGTCTGGTCGACGAGGGCCGGATCACCGAGGAGGAGGCCACCACCCACCCGCAGCGCTCCCTGCTGATGCGCGCGCTGGGCAGTGGCGACCGTGTCGAACCCGACCTCTCCATCCGTGAGGTCCGGGCCGGCGACCGCTATCTGATCTGCTCCGACGGCCTCTCCGGCGTCGTCTCCCACCAGACGATGGAGGAGACGCTCGCCAGCTACCAGGGCCCGCAGGAGACCATCCAGGACCTCATCCAGCTCGCTCTGCGCGGCGGCGGCCCGGACAACATCACCTGCATCGTCGCCGACGTCCTGGACGCCGACAGCAACGACACCCTGGCCGGTCAGCTCAACGACACCCCGGTCATCGTCGGCGCCGTCGCGGAGAACCAGGCCGCCCAGCTGAACGACGGCGGCGCGATGGAGACCCCCGCCGGACGTGCGGCCGGGCTCGGCCGCCCCGTCCCGCCGCCCGCGGGCGGCTTCGGCCCCCCCGGCAGCGGTGACGACGCCGACTACGGCGGGATGCCGGACGGCTCCTTCGGTTCCTACTCCGACGAGGACTTCGTCAAGCCCGGCGGCCGCAAGTGGCTCAAGAGGTCGCTGTACGTCGTGCTCGCGCTGGCGGTCATCGGCGGAGGTCTGTACGGCGGGTACCGCTGGACCCAGACCCAGTTCTACGTCGGCGCGAAGAACGACAACGTCGCGCTGTACCGCGGCATCAGCCAGGACCTCGCGTGGGTCTCGCTCTCGAAGGTGGAGAGCGATCACCCCGAGATCGAACTCAAGTACCTCCCGCCCTACCAGCGCAAGCAGGTCGAGGCGACCATCGCCGAGGGCAACCTGGCCGACGCCCGCGAGAAGATCACCGAACTCTCCGACCAGGCCAGCGCCTGCAAGAAGGACGCACAACGCCGCGCGGCCGAGAAGAACGCCCCCAGCGACGAGGGCCAGGCCGGCGGTACGGACAAGGGCACCACCAAGACGTCCGCAAAGTCCGGCGTCACCAATACCGAGCAGACTTCCGCGACTCCCACTCCTGGTCCCAGCCTCTCGGAGGAAGAGAAGAAGCTGGTCCCGCAGTGCGGTAAGCAGTAAAGCCGTAGGGGGCCTTCAGCACCATGAGCGTTGTCACCAACACGACCACGATCGGCGCGATCGACGCACCGAGCCGGCGCAACACCGAACTGATGATGATGGCCTTCGCCATCGGCATCTCGGTGTTCGCCTACGCCAACGTGGGGCTTGCCATGGACGGCAAGATCCCTTCCGGCATGTTCGGATACGGGGCGGGACTCATCCTGCTCGGCGGCGTCGCCCACCTGGTGGTGCGAAAGTTCGCGCCCTACGCCGACCCGCTGCTGCTGCCGCTGGCCACCCTGCTCAACGGGCTGGGGCTGGTACTGATCTGGCGGCTGGACCAGTCGCAACGACTGATCGACCGTGCCGAATACCTGTACGGCTCGTTCAGCCCGGATGCACCGAAGCAGCTCCTGTATTCGGCAATCGGTGTCGCTCTCTTCGTCGCCGTGCTGGTGTGCCTCAAGGACCACCGCATCCTGCAGCGCTACACCTACATCTCCATGGCCGCCGCGCTCGTCCTGCTGATCCTGCCGATTTTCTTCCCTTCGGTGAACGGCGCCAAGATCTGGATCAGTCTCGGCCCCTTCTCCATCCAGCCGGGTGAGTTCGCCAAGATCCTCATCGCGGTGTTCTTCTCCGGCTACCTCATGGTGAAACGGGATGCGCTGGCGCTGGCCAGTCGCCGCTTCATGGGTCTGTACCTGCCGCGCGGACGCGACCTGGGCCCGATCATCACCATCTGGGCGCTGTCGATCCTGATCCTCGTCTTCGAGACCGACCTCGGTACGTCCCTGCTGTTCTTCGGCCTCTTCGTGATCATGCTGTACGTCGCCACGGAGCGGACCAGCTGGATCGTCTTCGGTCTCGCGATGTCGGCAGCCGGTGCGGTGGGCGTGGCGTCCTTCGAACGCCACGTGCAGTCGCGTGTGACCGCCTGGCAGGACCCGTTCGCCTGCTACACGACCGACCCGAGCGGCGCCTGCGAGCAGATCTCCAACGCCATCATGTCCTTCGGTTCCGGCGGCACCCTGGGCACGGGCTGGGGGCAGGGCCACTCCGACCTGATCGGCTTCGCCGCCAACGCCGACTTCATCCTCTCGACTGTCGGTGAGGAACTCGGACTGGCCGGGATGATGGCCGTCCTGCTGATCTACGGTCTGATCATCGAGCGGGGTGTCCGCACCGCCCTCGCCGCCCGCGACCCGTTCGGCAAGCTCCTGGCGATCGGCCTCTCCGGCGCCTTCGCGATCCAGGTCTTCGTCGTAGCCGGCGGCGTCATGGGGCTCATCCCGCTGAGCGGTATGACCATGCCGTTCCTCGCCTACGGTGGCTCGTCCGTTCTGGCCAACTGGGCACTGATCGCCATTCTGATCCGGATCAGCGACACCGCCCGGCGTCCGGCGCCGGCCCCCGCGCCCACTTCCGACGCCGAGATGACCCAGGTGGTCCGCCCGTGAACAAGCCCCTGCGCCGGATCGCGATCTTCTGCGGAATCCTCATCCTGGCCCTGCTCGTCCGCACCAACTACCTGCAGTACGTAAGGGCAGACGAGCTCAACACCCGCGACGAGAACCGCCGCGTCCGTATCGAGCGGTACGCGCACGAACGCGGCAACATCATCGTCGACGGCGGCAAGGCCGTCACCGGGTCCAAGGAGACCAAGGACAGCGACTTCAAGTACAAGCGGGTCTGGGAGGACGGGCCCCTGTGGGCGCCCGTCACCGGCTACTCCTCGCAGGCCTTCGGCGCCACCCAGCTGGAGAGCATCGAGGACGGCATCCTCACCGGCAACGACGACCAGCTCTTCTTCGACCGGACGATGTCGATGTTCACCGGTGAGAAGAAGCAGGGCGGCAACATCGTCACCACGCTCAACTCGGACGCGCAGAAGGCCGCCTTCGAGGGGCTCGGCGACAAGAAGGGCGCCGTCGCCGCGCTCGACCCGGAGACCGGCGCCATCCTGGCGCTCGCCAGCACCCCCTCGTACGATCCCTCGACCTTCGCGGGCAACTCCAACGCCGACACCAAGGCCTGGCAGAAGCTCGGTAAGGACAAGGACAAGCCGATGCTCAACCGGGCGCTGCGCGAGACCTACCCGCCCGGCTCGACCTTCAAGGTCGTCACCGCGGCGGCCGCCCTCGAGAACGGCCTCTACGACGATATCGACGGGAAGACGGATTCACCGCTGCCGTACCAGCTTCCCCAGAGCACCCAGCCTCTCCCCAACGAGAACAACATCCCGTGTGAGAACGTCTCGCTCAGGGAAGCCCTGCGGATGTCCTGCAACACGGTCTTCGGCAAGATCAGCGACGACCTGGGCAACCAGAAGATGATCGACGAGGCCGATAAGTTCGGCTTCAACAAGGAAGTCTTCACCCCGGTGCGCGCCAGCGCGAGCGTCTACCCCAAGGACAACCGGCCGCAGAACGTCATGGCGGGCATCGGCCAGGCGTCCAACCGCGCCACGCCGCTCCAGATGGCCATGGTGGCTTCGGCCGTCGCCAACGACGGCAAGCTGATGCAGCCGTACATGGTCGCCAAGCGCCAGTCGCCCGGCCTGGACGACATCTACACCCATGAGAAGGAGCAGCTCAGTCAGCCCCTCTCGGGTGAGAACGCCCAGAAGCTGCAGAAGATGATGGAAACCGTCGTCGAGAGCGGCACGGGTAAGTCGGCCAAGATCCCCAACGTCACCGTCGGCGGCAAGACGGGTACGGCCCAGCACGGTCTCGGCAACAGCGAGAATCCGTACGCCTGGTTCATCTCGTACGCGAAGACCGACGGCGGCTCCCCGGTCGCCGTCGCCGTGGTCGTCGAGGACAGCAACGCCAACCGCGACGACATCTCCGGTGGCGGCCTGGCGGCCCCCATCGCGAAGAAGGTCATGCAGGCCGTCATCGACGGCAAGAAGTGACGCCCATCACGCCGGGCACCATATCCGCACGTTGGGATACCGGTCGGATATCAGGTATTGCCTGCAGGCTGATCAGGTAGTGCGCGGCCGGTAGCGTATGCGCGAACAGCACACCGCCGGACCGCACACCGGTGCGGTCAGGACTGACGGAGAGGGCTGGAACAGTTATGGAAGAGCCGCGTCGCCTCGGCGGCCGGTACGAGCTGGGCTCGGTGCTCGGCCGTGGTGGCATGGCCGAGGTATACCTCGCCCACGACACCCGGCTCGGCCGCACCGTAGCTGTGAAGACGCTCCGGGCGGACCTCGCCCGCGACCCGTCCTTCCAGGCCCGGTTCCGCCGTGAGGCCCAGTCCGCCGCCTCGCTCAACCATCCGGCGATCGTCGCGGTGTACGACACCGGCGAGGACTACGTCGACGGGGTCTCCATCCCGTACATCGTCATGGAGTACGTCGACGGGTCGACGCTCAGGGAACTGCTCCACTCCGGTCGCAGACTGCTGCCCGAGCGCACCCTCGAAATGACCGTCGGGATCCTCCAGGCGCTGGAGTACTCGCACCGCGCCCAGATCGTCCACCGCGACATCAAGCCGGCGAACGTCATGCTGACGCGCACCGGCCAGGTCAAGGTCATGGACTTCGGCATCGCCCGCGCCATGGGCGACTCCGGCATGACGATGACCCAGACCGCGGCCGTCATCGGCACCGCCCAGTACCTCTCCCCGGAGCAGGCCAAGGGCGAGCAGGTCGACGCGAGATCGGACCTGTATTCGACCGGTTGCCTGCTCTACGAGCTGCTGACGGTCCGGCCCCCGTTCATCGGTGACTCACCCGTCGCGGTGGCCTACCAGCACGTACGGGAAGAGCCCCAGCCGCCCAGCAACTTCGACCCCGAGATCACGCCCGAGATGGACGCGATCGTGCTGAAGGCCCTCACCAAGGACCCCGACTACCGCTACCAGTCGGCCGACGAGATGCGCGCCGACATCGAGGCCTGCCTCGACGGCCAGCCGGTCGCCGCCACCGCGGCGATGGGCGCGGCCGGCTACGGCGGATACGACGGCTACGGAAACGACCAGCCCACCGCCGCCCTGCGGGCAGCCGACCAGAACGGCGCCCAGACGTCGATGCTGCCCCCGGTCAACCCGGACGACGGCGGCTACGGCTACGACGACCGGCCCGACCGGCGCCGTCAGAAGAAGAGCAACACCTCGACGATCCTGCTGGTCGTGGCAGGCATCCTGGTGCTGATCGGGGCCGTACTGATCGGCAAGTCGGTCTTCGGCGGCGGCAACGACGACAACAGCGCGTTCCAGGTGCCCAACATGGTCGGCTCCACCTTCGAGGACGCACAGAGACTCGCCGACAACACCGACATCCTCCTCAAGGCCGGTCCCAAGGAAGAGTGCAAGGAGCAGCCCAAGAACAAGATCTGCCGCCAGACCCCGACGCCGAAGGAGGAGATGAAGGCGGGCGAGACCGTCACGGTCTTCGTCTCCACCGGTGCGCCGAAGATCGATGTCCCGGACGTCACGGAGAAGTCCGAGGACAACGCGCGCAAGATCCTTGAGGACAAGGGCTTCACGGTCTCGGTCAACTCGGTCGAGTCCGCCGACGCGACACCGGGCACCGTCCTGGAGCAGTCCCCGAAGGGCAACTCCAAGGCCGAGGAGAACTCCGAGGTCAAGCTCTCGGTCGCGACGGAGAAGCTGATCACGCTGCCTCCGTTGGAGGGCCGCTCGTACGACGATGCGATGGCCCAGCTGACAGCACTCGGGTTCAGCAACATCGCCAGGACCGATGTCGACAACTCGGACAAACCGGCCAACGAGGTGGTCAGCCAGGCACCGGAGGCCAACAAGAAGGTCGGCAAGGACACCGCGATCATCCTGAAGGTGTCCAAGGGCCCGCCGGAGCCGGAGAAGGTCACCATCCCGGGTGATCTCCTCAACAAGTCCTACCAGGACGCGAAGGCGCAGCTGGAGGGCATGGGGCTGGCGGTCACGCTCGGCCCGGGTTCGGCCGACAAGCCGGACGCCAAGGTGATCATGAGCAACCCGACGCCCAACACCGAGGTGGACAAGGGCAGCACGGTCACCCTGAACACCATCGAGAACGGTGGCGGCGGGATCTTCGGCGACCACTGACGGACCCGCCCGCCGGAGACGGCACACGGCAGCAGAGGGCCCCGGCACCGCAAGGTGACCGGGGCCCTCCGCCGTCCGTCAGAAACCGTTCGTCAGCGAAGCTCCGCCGGCTTCGTACGGTCGCGGTCGACCTTCTCCGTCCGGACCAGCTCGCCCCACACGACGTAGCGGTACTTCGAGGTGAAGACGGGTGTGCACGTCGTCAGCGTGATGTAGCGGCCGGCCTTCTTCTTGCCCGAGCCCTTCGGGATCGCCTGGAGCACGTCGACGTTGTACTTCGACGTCTCGGGCAGCTCCTTGAAGACCTTGTAGACGTACCAGGTGTCCTTGGTCTCGAAGACGACCGCGTCCCCGGTCCGCACCTTGTCGATGTTGTGGAACTTCGCCCCGTGCCCGTCCCGGTGCGCGGCCAGGGTGAAGTTGCCTTCATCGGCCGAGGGGAGCGCCGACTTCACCGGGTCGGTGTAGTAGCCGGCGATGCCGTCGTTGAGGTTCTCCGTGTCGGTGCCCTTCTTGACGAGCACCTCGCCGTTCTTCATCGACGGGACGTGCAGGAAGCCGATGCCGTCCTTGGTGTCCAGCGCACCGGGGCCGCCGGCCCAGCGGTCGCGGACGGTGTGGCCCTGCTTGCTGGCCTCGCGGTCGGCGAGCACGTTCGTCCACCACAGGGAGTAGACGACGAACAGCCCGAGCACCAGGCCCGCGGTGATCAGGAGTTCGCCGAAGACGCTGACGGCGGTCGCGACGGGATGACGGGTCCGGGTCCGCACCGGGGGCGCGGACTCGTCGGTCTGCTCTTGGTCCTCGGTCCTCGCTGCCACCGCACCGTCCCTCTCGTGATGATGTCCAGCCCGTTCAGCCCACGAGCGCGTCCGGCTTCCCCTTGCTGCGCGGCCGTTCGTCGACCATCTTGCCCCAGACGATCAATCGGTACGTACTCGTGAATTCGGGCGTACACGTCGTCAGTGTGATGTAACGACCGGGCTTGGTGAAGCCCGACTGCGGCGGCACCGGACTGATCACCGACACGTTGGACGGAGAGGTCTGCGCGAGCGCGCTCGTCATCTCGTACGTGTAGTACGCGTCCTGTGTCTCGACCACGATCTGGTCGCCGGGTTCCAGCCGGTTGATGTAGCGGAACGGCTCGCCATGGGTGTTGCGGTGGCCGGCCAGCGCGAAGTTGCCCTGCTTGTCCGCCGGCATCGCCGTGCGCAGCGGCTCCTTGCCGTAGTGGCCGACCATGCCCTGGTCGAGGACCTTGTCCTTGCTGGTGCCCTCGGCGATGGGCGTGACCACGTCCAGTTTCGGGATGTGGATGATGGCGAAACCCTCACCGGCCTCGAAGGCGCCCGGGGCGTGTTTGCCGCTGGCCCAGCCGTCCTGGATCTTGTGTGTCTCGTTGCCGGCGATCTGCTCGGCGCGCACGTTGGTCCACCAGAGCTGGTACGTGACGAACAGCAGCATCAGGACGCCGAGCGAGATGAACAGCTCACCGACCACCCGGCTGACCACCACGGCCGGGCTGTCCTTGGCCGCCCGCGCCGCCCGTCTCGCCTCGACGCGCGACATCGGCTTCGCGGGAGCGCCCGCGCCGGTGGCCGAATCCGCCGCCGTGCCCGTCTGCGGGTCCGTACGCCTGCGGCCGCGGCCCTTGGCGGCACGACGGCGCTCGGCCCGGCCTCCGGTGCTCGGCGGGGCGTCGGCGGCGGCCGTCTCCGGGCCCGCACCGGCCCCTTCGGCTTCCACCGCGTCCGCGGCGGCCGCTCGGGCGGGGTCCGGTTGCGGCTCGTGCGCCGTCCGCGCGTGGGGGACTATTCGCGTGGTGTCCGGCGTCCGCAGTGCGACCGTCTCGTCCTGGGGCGGGGGCACTTCGGCCGGGGCCGCCCTTACCGGCTCCTGGTGGCCGTACCAGTCCCGTTCGTACCCCTCGGGGTCGTACCACTCGCGCGGAGTGCCCTGAGCCGCCTGAGGCCCGTGTGGCGCCTGCGTCGGGACCGTACCGGCTCCGGCCGGACCGGCCGCGCCGCTGTCGGAGTCCACCGGCCCCTGAGGGGCGTTCTCCGCGCGGGACCAGGACGCGGCGTGCTCCCCCGGCAACGGATCGTTGAGCGGGTCCACCAACTGGCCGACCGCCGCCTCGAACGCGCCCGCGGCCTCGTACGTTCCCCGGTCGTACGGGCCGTCCTGCCCGGCGTCGGGTTCGTGGCGGGGTGCGGTCACGCGACGGCCTTGCCCACCACCGGCGCGAGTCCCGCCGACCTCTCGACGGCGCCGGTGTCACCGCACTGCGCAAGCCAGTTGGCCAGCATCAGGTGCCCGTGCTCGGTGAGCACCGACTCCGGATGGAACTGGACCCCTTCGACCGCCAGCTCCCGGTGCCGCAGCCCCATGATGATGCCGTCGGCCGTGCGCGCGGTGACCTCGAGCTCCTCGGGGACCGTGTCCGGTTCGGCGGCGAGCGAGTGGTAGCGGGTCGCGGTGAAGGGGGAGGGCAGACCCGCGAACACGCCCTTGCCCCCGTGGGTCACCGGAGACGTCTTGCCGTGCAGCAACTCGGGTGCGCGGTCCACGACCCCGCCGTACGCCACCGCCATCGACTGCATGCCGAGGCAGACCCCGAAGACCGGGACGCCGGTCGCGGCGCAGTGCCGCACCATGTCGACGCAGACACCCGCGTGCTCGGGGGTACCGGGACCTGGCGAGAGCAGCACCCCGTCGAAGCCGTCCTGGGCGTGGGCCGTGGTCACCTCGTCGTTGCGCAGCACCTCGCACTCGGCGCCCAGTTGGTAGAGGTACTGCACGAGGTTGAAGACGAAGCTGTCGTAGTTGTCGACGACCAGGATGCGGGCGCTCATCGGCCGGCCCCCGTCGCGGCGGCGCCGTCGACCGTCACATCGCCGAACGGAAGCAGCGGCTCCGCCCACGGGAAGACGTACTGGAACAGCACATAGACAATCGCCAGGGCGAGCACGAGCGAGATGAACCCGCGCACCCACGCGTTGCCCGGCAGATGCCGCCAGATCCAGCCGTACATGCTGACCCCTTCATTCGGTACGGGACCAGACTAGAGCCTGTCCGGCGGATCAGGGCCGGAAAGGGCGCGGTGCCGGGTGCGGTGCATCGCGAGGCGCCGCACGGGCTCCGGGGGCCGGGACGGGGCCGTGGGTCAGCTGTGGAAAGCCGCCGGCCTTCCGTCGGTCACGGGCTGGGTCGCGTCCAGGTGCGCCCAGGCGATCAGCCGGTGGCTGCTGCCCCACTCCGGGTCGCAGGTGGTCAGCGTCAGATAGCGGCCGGGCCCGTCGAAACCCGACTTGCGCGGGACGGGGTCGATGACGCCGATATCGCTCGGCACGGTGCGGTAGGGCTTCTTGTCGATGCGGTACGTGAACCACGTCGTCCCATCGGTCAGCAGCACCGCGTCACCGGGGCGCAGCTCGGGGAAGTCCTTGAAGGGATCGCCGTACGTGCGGCGGTGGCCGGCCACCGCGAAGTTTCCGGTGGCTCCGGCGCGGGCGGTGCCGCGGTAGTGCCCCAGGCCCTTCTGCAAGGTCTTGACCTCGGTGTCCTCCAGGACGGGCCACTCCCAGCTCTTCCCGAAGCGGGGGATGTAGAGCATCGCGAACGGCTTGCCGTCGCGGTACGCCGGCGTGGCCGGGGCCTTCGCGCCGGATCCGGGCGACCCGGACGAGGCGGAAGCCGACGGCTCGGGTGCCGGTGCCGACACCGTCCCGCGCGCCCACTGTCGCTGCAGTGCGTCTATCTGTCCGTCGGTCGCACCGGCGGCCTTTATTCCGGTCCAGAACAGCACGTACACCACAAACAGAATGATCAGGGCACCGATCGTGATGCACAGTTCGCTGAACGTCCTGACGATCAGTCGCACCGACACCGGTCGGCCTCCCCGCAGCTGCTCGCTACTTCACCGGCTCCGCATAGTGGAGATCCACTGTGCCCGAGTACCCGGGAAGAGTCACCGCCCGGTGCTCGTCGACTTTCCAGCCGAGCCCGTACGCCTTCACGTACAGCAGGTAGTTCTGGATCGCCGGGGAGGCGTTGAGCGCCCGCTTGAGCTTGTCGGGGTCGCCGACCGCGGTGATCCGGTAGGGCGGTGAGTAGACCCGGCCCTGCAGGATCAGGGTGTTGCCCACGCAGCGCACCGCGCTGGTGGAGATCAGCCGCTGGTCCATGACCTTGATGCCACCGGCTCCGCCCTGCCACAGGGCGTTGACGACTGCCTGCAGGTCCTGCTGGTGAATGACCAGGTCATTGGGTTGCGGATCGGGGTAGCCGGGGTTCGCCGTGGCGTCCTGCGGGGCGTCGTCGAGGGTGACGGACACGGCCCGGCCGGAGAGCTTCGCGGTGCCGGCGGCCCGCTCCAGCGCCTTGAGCCGGGCATCCTCCGCCGTGGTGCTGCCGTCGTCACGCTGGGCGAGGGCGTCGATCTGCCGGCGTACGGATGCGGCGGACTCCTCCAGGCCGGCGTTCTTCTCGCTGCGCTGCTGGATGAGGTCGGAAAGCTTCAGCAGGGAGGAGTCGGAACGGATGTTGGTGCCCTTGGCCGTGTTCGCGCTGGTGACGAAAATCAGGCCGGCCAGGGCGAAAACGGCAGCCGTGAGCACTCTGACCGGGTACCGGAGGGTGCGCCGGACCGGGCCTGGGGGAGAGTCGGCAGAATTGCTCAACGTACCCTTATCTCCTTCGGCGCCACGGAAGCACTACGCTAACGGACGCCCGGGGGAGGCAGCGTTTCCCCCTCGCGCCACGCCCCGGCGTCAGCCAACAGTTCCCTGCGCGGTAACGCAGCGCATCGACAGGAGAGTTCCTCGTGCCGAAGTCACGTATCCGCAAGAAGGCCGATTTCACGCCCCCTCCGGCGAAGCAGGCAACGGCCATAAAGCTGACCAACCGCAGCTGGGTGGCGCCGGTCATGCTGGCGCTCTTCCTGATCGGTCTGGCCTGGATCGTCGTTTTCTATGTGACCGACGGCGATCTGCCGGTCAAGGCACTGGGGAACTGGAACATCGTCGTCGGCTTCGGCTTCATCGCCGGCGGCTTCGGCGTCTCCACCCAGTGGAAGTAGCTCCGCGGAGCCAGTAGGACCACAGCGGGCCCCCGTCCCGCAACCCTTGCCCTGAGTTACCCACAGCGTTATCCACAGGCGGGGGAAAAGGTCAGACGATCTGTGGATAACTCCTTGGCCGTTGACGCCGGTGTGACTGCAGCCGCCCCTCGCCGGGGCGGCACGCCCCTTGTCCCCGCTGGAAAAACCCAGCTCAGCGACAAGGGGCACAGTTGTACCCATTGAATACACAAGATCGGCTGCATGCTGTGGACAACTTCGATCACAAACGGTCCACATCTGCCTGACGGGGACAGCTCTCAGGTCAGCGAGGCTGTTCTGAGGGCCACGATCAGGACCACCACGACCAGGGTCACGGCGCAGGTGCCGTACTGCACCAGGTTCCGCCGCTCACGCGGGGCGTGCACCATGCCGATCGCGATCAGCGTGCCGGCGACCAGTCCGCCGACGTGTGCCTGCCAGGCGATCCCGCCCCAGGGGTTGAACGTGATGACCAGGTTGATCGCGAGGAGCGCGAAGACCGGGCGCATGTCGTAGTTGAGCCGGCGCATCAGGACCGCGGTGGCACCCAGCAGTCCGAAGATGGCGCCCGAGGCGCCCAGCGACGGCTGGTTCGGGGCGGCGAGCCAGTAGGTCAGGGCGCTGCCCGCCAGCCCGGAGAGCATGTAGAGCGCGATGTAGCGGGCGCGGCCGAGCGCCGCTTCCAGCGGGCCGCCCAGCCACCACAGCCCCAGCATGTTGAAGGCGATGTGCCACACCTCCTGGTGCAGGAACATCGACGTCACCAGCCGGTACCACTGGCCTTCCGCGATGCCCTCCGGCGGACCGCCGTAGTAGAAATTGGCCCGTCCCAGCAGCACCAGATCGTCCACCAGCGCGCTGTCGGCCAGCACCGCGACGAACACCGCGAGGTTGATCCCGAGCAGGATCTTGGTGATCAGCCGGGGGTCCGAAGCGATGGTGCCGCCCGCGAGCGTGCGCGGCCGGGCGGCCGCCGGGCTGTGCCCCGTACCGGATCCCCGGCGGACGCACTCCGGGCACTGGAAGCCGACCGAGGCGCTGACCATGCAGTCGGGGCAGATCGGGCGGTCGCAGCGGGTGCAGCGGATCGACGCCTCGCGGTCCGGGTGGCGGTAGCAGGTGACCGGACCGTCCACGGGTGCGGACGGGTTCTGCCCGCCCGGCGGCTGCTGGTCCATCGGTCCCATCACTTCCCGGTCCCCTCGGTCCTCGTCGTCGCGGCGGGGCACACGACGCCGCCCCGCACGCCCGTTCTTTCATCAAGTACGGACGGGCAGGGCAGTTGGTTCCCGGACGGGACGGTCAGAGAGTGAGCGGCCGGCGACGTTCGGCGATCAGCGCGTCTCGACGACGACCGATTCGATGACCACGTCCTGCAGCGGACGGTCGGTGCGCGCGTTGGTCTGGGCGGCCGCGATGGTGTCCACGACCTTCTGGCTCGCCGGGCCCACCACCTCGCCGAAGATGGTGTGCTTCCCGGTCAGCCAGGCCGTCGGCGACACCGTGACGAAGAACTGCGAACCGTTGGTGCCCGGCCCGGCGTTGGCCATGGCCAGCAGGTACGGCTTGGTGAAGGCGAGGTCGGGGTGGAACTCGTCACCGAACTCGTACCCCGGGCCGCCCGTGCCGTTGCCCAGCGGGTCGCCGCCCTGGATCATGAAGCCGCTGATGACGCGGTGGAAGACGGTGCCGTCGTACAGCCGGTCCTTGGACTTGTCCCCCGTCGCGGGGTGGGTCCACTCGCGCTCGCCGGTGGCGAGCTCGACGAAGTTCTTGACCGTCTTGGGCGCGTGGTTCGGCAGAAGCCGGATCTCGATGTCGCCCTGGTTGGTCTTCAAGGTGGCGTAAAGCTGCTCGGCCACGGTCTGCCTTCCTGAAAGTCTTCTCTGACGTTCACCGATCCTCCCACGGTCCACCCCCCGAGTCGTCCGGCCCGCCCGCGCCGCACGGACCGCTTATGACTCGCGGTCCGCCTCCCCCGCCCCGCCCGCGGGGCCGCCGCCGCTTCCGGCGGACCAAAATGCGGCCAAGTGCGTGACGAACCGGCGCGTGCCGGACCGAACCGTGGCATTGTCGACGACAGGCTCCCCTTGCACCTCATTGCCCAAGGGTGTCCTTCATGACCTGAATGACCCGGATGCCCGCCCCACGTGCCACACACGCCCCGTGTAGGCATGATCTCGAATTGGGTGGAAAGGCGGAGTACCAACCCGCCACCAAGGAGGAGGATCCCGTGACCCGCATCGACAGCGTGCGTGCCGCAACCGACTCGGCGAGGGACAGCGTGCAGCACGCCGCGGTAGTGGTGGCGCCCTACGCCGACACGGCCAAGGAACAGGCCGCTCACTACGCGCAGGAGGCCCGTACGCTGCTCGCACCGAAGGTGTCGAAGGCAGCCAAGCAGGCTCGCGTCCAGTACGGCACGCATCTCGCGCCACGTATCGAAGTTGCCCGTACCCATGTGCCCCCGAAGGTCGACGAGACCGCGCAGCGCGCCGCGCAGCGCACCCGTCAGGCCGCCCGAAGCGCGGCGGACTACACCGTCCCCCGCGTCGAGCAGGCGCTGGCCGCCGCCCAGCCGGTCGCCGAGCAGGCCACCGCACGCAGCACCGCGGCCCTGGCCGCTCTGCGCGGGCAGGTGACGGCCAAGGAGATCAGGAAGCTGACCCGCAAGCACGAGCGGCGGGCCAAGGCCGGCCGGGCGTTCAAGGGGCTGGCCGTCGCCGGCATCCTCGCGGGCGGCGCCTACGCCGTCTGGCGCTGGTGGGACAAGCAGGCCAACCCCGACTGGCTGGTCGAGCCGCCCGCCCCCACCGAGGTCGACGACCGCGCACCGCTGACCTCGGTCGACGGCACCGGCTCCGCGGTCCTCGACCCGGACGTCCAGGCCAAGCAGGCCGAGGCGGAGGCGGAGACGGACGGACCGGACGCCGTGGACGGCACCGACCCGGACAACCGCCCCTGACCGGCGGCACCAGTGCGGCGCACGGGCGCCGGAAGACCTTCGGGTACTTCCGGCGCCCGTTCGCCGTCCACCGGGCCGTTCACCGGGCTGCCGACCGGCCTGCGGCCTGCGAAAAGGGTGCGCCGGTCAGGAGAGGTTGCCGGTGCCGAGGGCCCGGTAGACCGCGGTGGTGTAGGCCGCCGCCCGCTGTGAGCCGAGGATGTCCGCCCCCATCCGGTTCATGACGTAGCTGATCGTCATCCGACGGTCGAGATCCATGATCGCCATCGAGCCGCCCCAGCCGCCCCAGAACGCGATGCGGCCGTCAGGGATCCAGGGCAGGGTGCGCGGGTCGGGCAGTGCGTATCCGATGCCCCATCGCAGGTGCAGTCCGTTGACGAGGTCCGTGCCGTTGGACTGCTCGGCGAAGACGAGTCCGATGGTGCCGGGGCTGAGGAGCTGCCCGCGGTCCGAGGCCCCCGCGCGGGCTAGCGGGGCGAGGATCTTCGCAACCGAGAGGGCGTTCCCGTGCCCGTTGGCCGCGCCCAGATCGGCTGCGCGCCAGGCCGCCGTGTTGGCCGCGTCGGCGCTGAACGAGGGGCCCGTGAAGGTCTTGTACGCGGCTGAGTCGTGACCGAGCGCGGTGGGATCGAAGTCCGGCGCCGGCGGGATGATGTCGGCCACCCGCCCGACGTCGGCGTCACGCAGCCCGATCCGGAAGTCGGCGCCCAGCGGCTGGGCGATGTTCTGGTCCACGAAGTCGCGCAGCGACAGGCCGGTCAGGCGGTGCACCAGCTCGCCGACCAGATGGCCGTAGTTGAGGACGTGATAGCCGGAAGCGGTGCCGGGCTCCCACCAGGGCCTCTGCGCGGCCATTCGGGCGGCCGCCGCGCGTACGTCGTAGAGGTCCTCGAGCCGCGCGGGTCGATCCAGACCGGACACACCCGAGGTGTGTGACAGCAGATGCCGTACCTCCAGGTGCTCCTTGCCGTTCGCGGCGAACTCCGGCCAGTAGCGGGCGACCGGTGAGTAGACGTCCAGTTCGCCGGCGTCGACGAGCAGCAGGGCGGCCAGGCTGGTCACGGTCTTCGTGATCGACCACACGTTGGTGACCGTGTCGCGCCGCCAGGGCTGTGTACGTGCCGCGTCGCGATGGCCGCCCCACAGGTCCACCACCCGTTGGCCGTCGACATCGACGACCAGCGACAGACCCACCTCGGCGCCACTGCGCAGCTGTGCCGCCACGACGTCGTGGACGGGCTCGAACGTCGATCCGACAGTTCCGTTCAGTTCGGTCATGTGGACATCGTCGAACCTTGACACATGCGTCAGGGTCAAGCGGTAGCGTACCGAATGTGCGTATTGGTGAGCTGGCCGCGCGGGCGGGTGCGTCCGCGCGGCAGGTGCGGTTCTACGAGGCGAAGGGTCTGATCACCTCGACCCGTGGGCCCAACAACTACCGCGACTACGGCGAAACGGCCCTGGGCCGCGTCCAGCAGATCCGCGAACTGCTGGAGGCCGGCCTGTCGACGCGGGCGATCCGCGGAATCCTGCCCTGCCTGGAATCGCCCCGCGATCCGATCGTCTTCGAGGGCGTCACGGCCGAGACGGTGGCAGCGCTCGAACACGAGCGTGACAGGCTGACCGGCCACATCGACGTCCTGACCCGCAACCGGGACGCGATCGCCGACTACCTCTCCGAACTCCGAGAGCGCGCCTCATAGACGCAGAAAAGTCCCCTGCCCCGCGTTTCCGCGGACCAAGGGACCCCTGGTGATGTGGAGCCTAGGAGATTCGAACTCCTGACATCTGCCTTGCAAAGGCAGCGCTCTACCAACTGAGCTAAGGCCCCGAAAGCGGGCAGCACCGGACGTACCGGCTTCCTGTCCACCGCCGCAGACCAGAGTACCGGGTGATCCCCCGAATCCTCCAAAAGATGGGGGCTCCCGGTCGACGACCACGCTCCGTAAGATGCTCGTCGAGGTTCGCAGCAGCGAAGCCGCAGCGAAGGGGAGACGCAATGGATGCAGCGCAGCAAGAGGCAACGGCCAGAGCCAGGGATCTTCAGCGCAGTTGGTACGGCGAGCCTTTGGGGGCGCTGTTCCGTCGGCTGATCGATGATCTCGGCCTGAACCAGGCCCGGCTCGCCGCAGTGCTCGGGCTGTCCGCCCCCATGCTCTCCCAGCTCATGAGCGGTCAGCGGGCGAAGATCGGCAACCCGGCGGTCGTGCAGCGCGTCCAGGCCCTCCAGGAACTCGCCAGCCAGGTGGCGGACGGAAGCGTCAGCGCGGGAGAGGCCACCGACCGCATGGAAGAGATCAAGAAGTCCCAGGGCGGCTCCGTGCTCACCGGAACCGGCCAGACCTCGACGACCGGCGGGGCGCCCACCGTGCGCCGTGTGGTCCGCGAGATCCAGTCGCTGCTGCGGTCCGTCGCCGCCGCCGGTGACATCATCGATGCCGCGGACTCCCTCGCCCCGACGCACCCGGAACTGGCAGAGTTCCTCAAGGTGTACGGGGCAGGACGCACCGCGGACGCGGTGGCGCACTACGAGGGACACCAGAGCTAGACCGGGCACGTCCCGGGCGGCAGCCGCAGGTATCCGGGCCCGGGCAGACGCACGGGCCGAGAGCAGGAGCGGGGAGCGAGCGCAGCGCAATGGGTGAGGTCTTCGCCGGTCGGTACGAACTGATCGATCCGATCGGACGTGGTGGGGTCGGTGCTGTCTGGCGTGCCTGGGACCACCGGCGCCGCCGCTATGTGGCAGCCAAGGTTCTCCAGCAGAGCGACGCACACACGTTGCTGCGCTTCGTCCGCGAGCAGGCGCTGCGGATCGAGCATCCGCACGTCCTCGCCCCGGCCAGCTGGGCCGCGGACGACGACAAGGTCCTGTTCACGATGGACCTCATCAGTGGCGGTTCGCTGGCCCATGTCATCGGTGACTACGGCCCGTTGCCCCCTCGCTTCGTCTGCACCCTGCTCGACCAGCTGCTGTCGGGGCTGTCGACGGTGCATGCCGAGGGCGTGGTGCACCGGGACATCAAGCCCGCCAACATCCTTATGGAGGCCACCGGAACGGGCCGGCCGCATCTGCGGCTCTCCGACTTCGGCATCTCCATGCGCAAGGGCGAGCCGCGCCTCACCGAGACGAACTACGTGGTGGGAACGCCGGGTTACTTCGCGCCCGAGCAGATGATGGGTGCGGAACCGGACTTCCCCGCGGACCTCTTCGCGGTCGGTCTCGTCGCCCTGTATCTGCTCCAGGGGCAGAAGCCCGACTCGAAGGCGCTCGTCGAGCACTTCACCTCGTACGGCACGCCCAGTGCCCCGCAGGGCGTTCCCGAGCCGCTCTGGCAGGTACTCGCAGGGCTGCTTCAGCCGGATCCCGAGGCCCGTTTCCGTTCCGCCACGGGCGCGCGCAAGGCGCTGACGGCAGCGGCCGAGATGCTGCCCGAGCCCGGCACCGAGGACGAGCCGGTGGAGGTGTTCGACCAGATCGGCCCCCTGCCCGCGGGCTTCGGACCGGCAGGGCCGCTGCCTGCCTCCCAGCAGACGGGCCGGCAGGACGTACAGCAGCCCCACGCGCAGCCCCCGGCCTCGATGTCGGAGACGGGCAGCTTCCATCTCCAGCCGCCCCCGCAGCAGCCCGCAGCCACGCCCCAGGCGGCGCAGCCGGGCACTCCCGCTCCTCAAACTCCCACGTATACGGCGTCACCCCCGCCTGCCGCCGCCCCGGACCTCTCACAGGCCCCGACGGCCGCGGTGCAGCACGAACAGGCTCTTACGCGTGCTTACACGGCTCAGCAGCCGCAGGTTCCGGGGGCGGGACCGGGAGCCTCCGGCACCGGGGTCGCGCCGCACTTCGACCAGCCGCCCGCGGCCCGGGTCACGCCGCCCCCGCACGCCGCGGCACACGCTCCGGGCAGGCGGCCGGGACCGTCCCCGAAGGTGGCGGTCCCGGTGCTGCTGCTGGCGCTCGTCTGCTTCGCCGTGGGGATCTGGGCCCTGACCCAGGCCTGAGGGGCCACTCCGCGAGCCGACGGCGTGGGGCCCGCACGGTGTTGTGCGC
>NZ_JBHXUW010000025.1:0-109788 GCF_042672475.1 Streptomyces sp. NPDC127177 | reverse complement strand
CTGCTCGCCACCGCGGATGAGTTGTGCTCGCCGGAGTACTGGGTGCGGCATGTGCGTGAGGCCGTCCGGTTCGCCGACGGTGTGAGGACGTTGGCAGAGCAGGGGGTGACGACGTTCCTGGAGCTCGGACCCGACAGCGTCCTGTCGGCCATGGTCCTGGAATCCGCACCCGATGACGCGGTCGCCGTGCCGTTCCTGCGCAGGAACCAGGGCGAGGAACTGACCACGGTCTCCGCACTGGCCCGCCTCCACGTGCATGGGACAGCACTCGACTGGAGCGCGCTGTTCGCCGGGACCGGGGCGCGCCGGGTCGCGCTGCCGACGTATGCCTTCCAGCACCAGTGGTTCTGGCCGGCCGGCTCGCAGGCCGGTACGTCCGGTGACGTACGAGCCGCCGGACTGGGCTCGGCCGAGCACCCGCTGCTCGGAGCGGCCGTCCAACTCGCCTCTGGGCAGGGGCTGCTGTTCACCGGCCGCCTGTCGCTCCAGTCGCATCCGTGGCTCGCGGATCACGCGGTCATGGGCCGGATCCTGCTGCCGGGTACCGCTCTGGTCGAGTTGGCGATCCGGGCCGGTGACGAGGTCGGCTGCGGCCGCATCGAGGAACTGACCCTGGCCGCCCCGCTCATGCTTCCCGAACGTGGCGCGGTACAGGTGCAGGTCACGGTGGGCATCGCCGACGAGTCGGGACGGCGCCAGGTAGGCATCTACTCCCGCACCGAAGAGACGGCGGACATCGACGACGCCCCGTGGTCCCAGCACGCCACCGGCATGCTGACCAGCGGCTCCGCGCCCACGGACACCGGCTTCGACACGACGGTCTGGCCGCCTGCCGGGGCTGATCCCCTTGACACGGAGGGCTGCTACGAGCGCTTCGCGGAGCTTGGCTTCGGCTACGGCCCGGTGTTCCAGGGGTTGCGTGCCGCGTGGCGTCGGGAGGGCGAGATCTTCGCCGAGGTGAGCCTGCCGGAAGGCGCACGGGGTGAGGCGGCCGGGTTCGGGCTGCACCCGGCGCTGCTGGACTCCGCGCTGCACGCCTCGCTCCTCGCGGACGAGGGGGAGCAGGGCGGCGGCGGACTGCCGTTCTCATGGGAGGGCGTCTCCCTGCACGCGACCGGTGCGGCCACCTTGCGGGTGCGGCTCCTTCCGGCGGGTAAGGACGCGGTCTCCATCTCGGCGTTCGACCCCTCCGGGCAGCCGGTCGTATCCGTCGAGTCGCTGCTCGTGCGGGCCGTCTCGGCCGAGCAGCTGGGTGGGCCCACCGGCCCCGGCAGGGACATGCTGTTCGGTGTGGACTGGGCGCCCGTCCAGGACACACCGGAGCCGGCGTCCACCGAGCCGGTCGCCGTCATCGGTCCGGACGCGCTGAATCTCGCCGCCGCGGTGGCGCGGTCCGGCGGGACGGTGGAAACGGCAGTCGGCCTCGGGGCGCTGGCGGCGGGGGACTCCCCGGTGCCGGGCACCGTACTCGTGGCAATAGCGGTGCGGCCCGAGGCCGGTGTTGTCGAGTCGGCCCACGCGCTGACCTCCGAGGTGCTGGCACTCCTCCAGGAATGGCTGTCGCAGGACCGCTTCGACGGTTCACGGCTGGTCTTCGTCACGCGAGGGGCCGTGTCCGTGGACGACGGCACCGTCACCGACCTGGCTGCCTCCGCCGTATGGGGCCTGGTCCGATCCGCCCAGACGGAGAACCCGGGCTGCTTCGGGCTGCTGGATCTGGACCCCGAGGACGTCGGTGACGGAGTGACCCTGATCCGTGCGCTGGCCTGCGACGAACCGCAGCTGGTTCTGCGGGGCGACGGGATCAGGGCCGCCAGGCTGGACCGGGTTCCTCTCCCGGAGCCGGTGTCCCCGGCCGGTGAGGAGACCGGGGCAGCGGACAACGGACAGAACGACGGTGCGGTTCTGATCACGGGTGGTACGGGTGGTCTGGGTGCGGTGTTGGCCCGGCATCTGGTGGTGGGTCGTGGTGTGCGGCGGTTGCTGTTGGTGAGCCGTCGTGGGCTGGGTGTGGAGGGTGCTGAGGAGTTGGTGGCTGAGCTGGAGCTCCACGGGGCCGAGGTTGTGGTCGAGGCGTGTGATGTCTCGGATCGGGATGCGCTGGAGCGGCTGCTGTCGCGGCACCGTGTGTCGGCTGTGGTGCATGCGGCTGGTGTGCTGGATGACGGAGTGGTGGGTTCGCTGACGTCGGAGCGGTTGGAGAGGGTGTTGCGGCCGAAGGTGGATGCGGCCTGGCATCTGCACCAGCTCACGGAGGAGCTTGATCTGGAGGCCTTCGTGGTCTTCTCGTCGGTGGCTGGTGTGTTCGGTGGTGCCGGTCAGGGGAATTACGCTGCGGGGAACGCGTTCTTGGATGCGTTGGTGGCGCGTCGGCGGGCTGAGGGTCTGCCGGGTGTGTCGTTGGCGTGGGGTCCGTGGGAGCAGGCCGGTGGGATGACCGGTGGTGTGAGTGAGGCGGACATGGAGCGTCTGGCGCGTTCCGGGATGCCGCCGCTCACCGTCGAGCAGGGCATCGCCCTGTACGACGCGGCACTCGATTCCCGGCCGCTCGTCCTGCCCGTGCGACTGGACCTCGCGGCCCTCAGGGCACTCGGAGACACCCCGTTCCTGCTACGAGGTCTGCTCAGGACGTCGTCCCGGCGGACGGCGACAGTGGTTCAGCAGACCGCCGAACCACTGGGACAGCGACTGGCGCCCCTCACCGAGGAGGAGCGCCGGGACGTTCTGCTGGCACTCGTCAGGGAACAGGCCGCGCTCGTGCTCGGACACGCGGACGGAACTGCGGTCGCCGCCACACGGCAGTTCCAGGAACTGGGCTTCGACTCCCTCACGGCAGTCGAGTTCAGGAACCGGCTCAACGCATCCACCGGACTGCGACTGCCGGCCACGCTGCTGTTCGACTACCCGACACCGGCCGCTGTCGTGGACCATCTCTACTCCCGCCTGGTGACGGAAGAGACGGAGGGAGCCGGAGCGGTGCTCGCCGTCCTCGACCGTCTTGAGAAGAGCATCACGGAAATGACGGTCGGCGCACAGGAGTTCAAGCACGTCGCAGGGAGGATCGAGGTACTGCGGACGAAGTGGGCCGCGCTGGGACAGGAGTCGTCCAAGGACTCGGCCGACCTGGATCTGGACACGGCCTCGGACGACGACGTGTTCGCACTGCTCGACGAAGAGCTGGGCCTTTCCTGACCTCAGGGCTCCGGGCAGCGGCGGACATCGCTGCCCGGAGCCCGGCTCGGGGCAGCGACATCCGTCCAGAGTCTAGGGAAATTCCCACTGCTCGTCCTAGTGGAATGGGGGGTGCCGGCCACCGGGCCGGTCAGGCGGACAGGCGGCCGGTAACGTGCGCCGCCGCTCGCTCTGTCGGGCAGGAGGGCTGCGGGTTGGCTTCGGTCACATCGGCGCGATCATGGTGTTCGCGGTGTGCCCCTCTATGTCCCGCTGTCACAGGCCGGCCGACCCGGACCGTTTCGGTCCCGGCCGCCCGGCCCAGCTCCAGGAGGATGCAACACGATGACGACGTCCACCGAGGAGAGTCTCTGGGCGCGGTGCTTCCATCCGGCACCCGCAAACGCGGAACAACTCTTCTGTTTCCCCCACGCGGGTGGCTCGGCGTCCTTCTACTTCCCCGTCTCCGCACAGCTGTCGTCCGTGGCCGAGGTGTACTCGGTGCAGTACCCCGGCCGTCAGGACCGGCGGAAGGAGACCTGCCCCAACGATCTCGGGGTCATGGCCGACCAGGTGTACGAGGCGCTGCGCAGACAGCTCCACGCCCGGCCGACCACGTTCTTCGGGCACAGCATGGGTGCGACGATCGCCTTCGAGGTCGCCCGGCGCTTCGAGGCCGACGGCGGTGAGCTGTCGCATCTGTTCGCCTCGGGCCGGCGCGCACCTTCGCGCCACCGCGATGAGAGTGTGCACACGCGCAGCGACGACGGCATCGTCGCCGAGCTCAGGCTTCTGTCCGGTACCGACACGGCGCTGCTCGGTGACGAGGAGATCCTGCGCATGATCCTCCCCGCGATCCGTAGTGACTATCAAGCCATTGAGACCTATCGCTGCGATCCGGCGACGAGGCTCCGTGCTCCCATCTCCGCGCTGACCGGCGACAATGACCCGAAGACGTCCCTGAGCGAGGCGGAGGACTGGCGTCGCCACACGACGGGAGCCTTTGAGCTCCTTACCTTCCCCGGTGGGCACTTCTACCTGAGTGCCCAGGCACCGGCAGTCCTCGCGCTCCTGCGGAAACATTTCTCCACCTCGGCGTAGGAGGCTGCCCGCCCGCCCGTGAAGCGCTCGGCACGCCCTGCGGCCCGGCTTCGGTTGACCGCTATTTTCGGCCACCCTCGGTGCTCCGAGCTGTACTGAAGTCGGGCGGCGGCCGGAACACGGTGATCGTTCTGTCAGAATGTGCTCTCGTTCGGGCCCCGGCTCACCCGGTTTTCCTGGAGGGAGAGTGCTGTCAGGATGCACGGCGGCACTCCCTGTGGACACGCCGGAAGCTCCTGTGGCGTCATAACGCCACGGACGGTCCGACTGGTTGATCCGGTTCGCAGGGGGTAGGCGACATGCGCCGAAACAAGCCTTGCGAGGCGCGGGAATCTGTGCTTGCAAGTCCGTCGAACGCAGGCCGCTCAACCTCTGCTGAGTCCCCCGAGAGGCGAGGAGACCCTCATGCCGGTACAGGCCGACCGCGCGGATACACGCGAGCCTCTGGTCGGACGCGCGGATGAGCTTCTGCTGCTCTCCCGGCAGGCGGACGCGGCGCGTGCCGGTAGAGCCGGGCTGGTGATGCTGTCCGGCCCCGCGGGGATCGGGAAGACCAGCCTGCTCCGGACCTTCGTGCGCAGCGAGGCGTGCCAGGACATGACGGTGCTGTACGGCTCGTGCGGCGAAACAGTCGCAGGGGCCGGATACGGCGGTGTACGGGCGCTGTTCGCCGGGTTGGGGCTGAGCGGCAAGGACGCTGCGGACTCACCGCTGCTCCGCGGGAACGCCCGGCGGGCCCTGCCCGCCCTCCTTGCCCAGCACGTCGGCCAGGAGGGCGGACCGGCCGTCTCCGCCGCCTATCCAGTGCTGCACGGGCTCTACTGGCTCGCCGCCGACCTGATGGCGGACCGGCCGCTGGTCCTCGTCCTGGACGATGTGCACTGGTGCGACGAGCGCTCCCTCGGCTGGGTGGACTTCCTGCTGCGACGCGCCGACGACCTGCCGCTCCTGGTGGTGCTGGCCCACCGCAGTGAGGCCGAGCCACTCGCGCCCGCCTTACTCACGGACATCGCCGCGCAGCACACCCCCACGACGATCCGGCTCGCCCCGCTCGGACACCCGGCCGTCGGCGAGATGGCCCGGCACATCTTCCGGACAACCGCGGAGCCGGCCTTCACCGAACGCGCCGCCGCCGTCACGGGCGGCAATCCCCTGACCCTCAGCAGACTCCTGAGCGAACTGAACGCCGAGGGCGTACAGCCGGACGAAACAGGGCTGCGACGAGTCGCGGAGGTGGGCGGCCAGGTGGTCGCGTCCTCGGTGGGCGCGCTGTTGGACAGCCAGCCGCGCTGGGTACGTGACGTGGCCACCGCCGTCGCGGTCCTCGGCGACGAGACCGTGGAACTGATCGGCATGCTGGCCGGCGTACCGCCCCTGCTCGTGGAGGACGGCGTCGCCAGACTCCGACGCGCCGAGATCCTCGCGGCGGACCGCACGGACCTGGTGCACGACGTGGTGCGCTCGGCCGCACTCGCTCCGATGGGCGGCGAAGCGCTGGCCGCCCTGCGCACCAGAGCGGCTCTGCTGCTCAGCGACGCGGGCCGGCCCGCCGAGGAAGTCGCGGGCAGACTCATGCTGTTGCCCACGCTGACACAGCCGTGGATGACTGCGGCGCTCCGCGACGCGGCCGTCCAGGCGGAAGGCCGAGGAGCGCCCGAGGCCGCCGCGCGTTATCTGCGCCGGGTGCTGGAGACGGAGCCGGACAGTGTGCCGGTACGCATCCAGATGGCGGCCTCGCTCGCCGAGATCGACCCGGCGGAAGCGGCCCGGCTGATGGAGGAGGCGCTCCCCCTCGCCGGGGACGTGCGTACGAGGGCGAGGGTCGCCCTGCGGTACGGCATGCTCTGCCTGGCGCTCCAGCGGTCCCCCGAAGGGGTACGGGTCCTGGGCGAGGTCCTCGCCGAACTGGAGGCCGCGCTCGGTCCCGCCCCGGATCCTGCCGACCGGGAACTGCACACCTTCGTCGAGTCGGTGCTGCTGATCATCGGCTCGGACGAGAAGACGACCGTCGCGGCCACCCTGGACCGTGCCTCACGGCTGACCCAGCCCCCCGGTGACACCCCGGCCCAGCGGCAGATGCTCGCGATGATGACCGTACTGACCGCGATGGGCGGCCGTTCGGCGGAACGGACCGTCGAGCACGCACGCCGAGCACTCACCTCCCCGGGTACCGAACTGGAGGGTTGGTCGTCGGTGTCGTCGTCCTACGCGCTCAGCCTCGCCGACGAGGTCGACGAGTCGCTGGAGGCGCTGGACCGTCTGCTGCAGTTCAGCCAGGAGAACGCGGCGGTGTGGACGTACGTGCTCGCACTGGCCACCCGCGCCCTGGTGCTGCACGGCGCGGGTGCCTTCCCCGACGCGCTCGCCGATGCGCAGACCGCCGTCGAGATCGTCGGCGAGGAGCGGTGGGGTGAGGGCAGCGCCCTGCCGCAGATCGCGTTCGCGACCCTGCTCGTCGAGCGCGGCGATCCCGGACAGGCCGAGGAGGTGCTGGCGAACATCAAGAGGACCGGGATGGAACGGTTCGTCCTGCAGTACCACCTGGCTCTGATGGCACACGCGCGTGCCCGCTGGGCACTCGGCGACCGGGAGGCCTCCCTCGGCCTGTACCTGGAGTGCGGCCGGTCCCTGGAGGAAGCGCGGTTCAGCAACGCGGTGTTCGTGCCCTGGTGGTCCGAGGCGTCCCTTCTGCTCGCCACGATGAACAGGGCCGACGAGGCCCGTGACCTGAGCGCACACGGTGACGAGCTGGCCCGGCGCTGGGGCACCTCCCGGGCCCTGGGGCTCGCCGCCCTGGCCCGAGGCGCGATCACGCCCGGAGGTGCCGGGATAGAGACACTCACCGAAGCCGTGGCCACGCTGGCCGACTCGCCCGCCAGGGCGGAACAGGCCAAGGCCGAGCTCGTCCTGGGCCGGGCACTGTTGAAGACGGGTGACCAGCGGGCAGCCCGTGAGCACCTGCGCTCGGCGACCGACCTCGCCCAGCGCTGCGGTGCCCTCGCGACAGCAGCCCACGCGCGCAGGATGCTGGTCACGGCCGGCGGCAGGATGCGGAAGATGAGCGCCTCACCCCTCGACATGCTGACCGGAATGGAGCGCAGGGTGGCGGAGCTCGCGGCGGCGGGCGCCAGCAACCGGTCGATAGCGGAGACCTTGTTCCTCACTGTTCGGACTATCGAAACCCATCTGACCAATGTGTACCGGAAGCTGGGTGTGAGCGGGCGTACCGAACTCGGCTCCGCCCTGCGAACACCGAGCGTCCCCGACGGGCAGCCGTCCGGGCGGATATCCGCATCACGTTGGCGCCGCTGAAACGGACGGGCGAGGTGATGCGTATGACTGGCCTGAACGACAGTGGTGACAAGATGCCGAACCCGGCGCCGCCCGGACACGGGAGGGACAGCCTGTACCGGAGCACGGAACTGCTCGAACAGGAGCAGGTGCAGCGGGCGCTGGCCTCGTTGGTCCTCGCGCCGGGCCGCGGGCGTTCCGGCGTCGTGACGCTGGCCGGCAGAGCGGGCCACGCGCAGAACGCCCTGCTGGGCTGGGCGGCCCGACGCGCCCGGGAAAGCGGCCTACGCGTTCTGTGGGCACAGGCCTCGCCGGAGGACCGGTACCGGCCCCAGGACGTGGTGCCACGCTTCATGACGACGATGACGGGCCGGGCGGAGCAGTCCGGGCCGCTGCCCACCGAGCTGGACCGGCTCCGAGCCGCTTCGCTCACCCTGACGGGAGAAGCCGCATCGCCCGCCCTGGTCGTCGTCGAGGACACCCAGTGGCTCGACCCCACATCCCTGTCCTGGCTGCGCGACCTGGTCGTACGGCTGTCCACCGACACCCCCGTCGCCGTGCTGACCAGCGGCAGTGGAGCCTCGGACGGTGCCAGGTGCTGGCTCGATCCGGTGGCCACCACCCCGGTGCCCACCCAGCAGCTCGTGGTGCGCGGACTCACCCGGCAGGGGGTCGCGGCCATGGTGGAGGCCGTCTGCCGGACCCCCGGCGACGCGCGGTTCACCGCAGCGGTCGCTGCGGCGACCGAGGGCAACCCCGCCGTGCTCCGCGAGGTACTCGACCGGTTCACCGAGCGGGGCCACGCACCCGTCGCCGCGCGGCTGGCCGAGCTGCGCGACCTCGCCGACGCCGTGGTCGGCGACCACGCGGCCCGTGCGCTGGCCTGCCTGCCCGCGGAATCCGCCGGCCTGATGCGGGCCCTGGCCGTGGGCGGCGAGCTGCTGAGCTTTCCCCTCGTGTGCACGCTGGCCGGTCTGGAACCGGCAGGCGCGCAGGACCTGGCGAACATGCTCGAGGCCGACGGGCTCATCGTCTCCGGAGGCACGAAGACGCAGGTCCGTCACCAGGCCGTGCAGAACCGGATGCTGGAGGACATGAGCGCCGAGGAGCGCTCCCGTCTCCACTCCCGGGCCGCCCACCTGGCACACCGCGCCGGGGCCGACGACGAAGCCGTCGCCCGCGTCCTGCTCCGGACACCTCCCCTCGGCGCGCCCTGGGTGGTCACCACGCTCCGGGGGTGCTTCGCCACCGCACTGGACGCGGATGACCACGACCGGGCCACCGCCTTCCTGGCCCGAGCACTGCGGGAGCCGATGGAGCCGGGGAAGCGCGCCCGGCTGACCCTGGAGCTCGCCGCCGCCGAAGCGATATCGGCGCCCCTGGCGGGGGACCGGAGACTCGGCGAGTTCATCGGAGCCGATGACGCTTCCGGGGGTCTGCGCACCCACGCCGTCGACATCGGCCTCGCCCGCGGCAACGGTGACTGGGCACGCCGGGCGGCCGCAGAGGCACTGCCGCACTCCCGGCCGGACGAACGCGACGGCCTGACCGCGCTGTTCTGGCTGGCCGACGAAGACCTGAGCGCTCCCGATTTCGTGGTGCCGGCCGTGCCCGCGCTGGCCGGCCAACCCTCCGACCCCGCGCAGGCGGGCGTCCGTGCCTGGCAGCTCGCCGTCAGGGGCGAGGACCTGCGCACCACGAGAGAGCTCGCACGCGCGGCGCTCACCGGCGGCAGGACGGACACCACACTGACAATGCCCCGCCTGGCCGCCTGCCGGGCACTGATCCTGACCGACGACCACGAGGAAGCGGAGAGCGAGCTGGACCGGCTGCTCACCGCCCTGCGGCAGGACCAGCGCAGGGCCGCCGCCGCGCAGGTGCTGACCGTGCGGGCCGACCTCGCGATGCGTGCCGGCCGGCTCGACGCCGTTGAACGAGACCTGGACGCCGCAGACCTGGCCCTGCCTGCGGCCAGGCGCCACCCGCTCATCGCGCCCGCTGTCACCGCTCTGCGCATCCAGGCCGCGCTGGAGACCGGCCGTGAGGCGCTCGCGCGCGCCCTGGCCGCGGCTCCGGCACCCCCGGGTGCGGACCGGGGTATGCCCTGGGCGGCGTTCCTCTTCGCCAGAGCACGGGTCTGCGCCAACGAGGAGCGTTGGGCGGAGGCCGCGGAGCTCTCCAAGGAGAGCGGACGGCGCCTGCTCACCGCGCAGTGGAGCAATCCCGCACTGCTCAGCTGGCGCGCCCAGGCCGCGGAGGCCGCTTACGCCCTCGGTGACTCCGACGAGGCGGCCCGGCTGAGCCGGGAGAATCTGCGGCTGTCCCGGCGCTGGGGTTCGGCGAGCACGCTCGGCCTGGCCCACCTGTGGAGTGTCCCGCCGACCGGTTCCGAGGTGCGCGAAGCGGTGGGTATGCTGCGCGACTCACCCTCGCAGTTGCTGTACGCATGGGCACTCGCCCGACTGGCCGTCGGCGAACTGGACAACGGCGACGGCACCGCGGCCCGGCGCTCCCTGGCCCGGCTCGCGGAGTTCAGCGTGACCCACCCGACGAGCCGTCTGGCTGCCGCGGTGCGCGCACTCGCGGAACGACTGGAACGCCCGCCGCGGCCCGCAGGCCCCGCCCTGCCCCCCGAATGGACCTCACTCTCGGAGGCCGAACAGCGCACCGCGACCCTCGCCGGACGCGGCAACGGCAACCGGGAGATAGCCGCACTGCTCTCCGTGAGCAGACGCACCGTGGAACTGAGACTGAGCAACAGCTACCGCAAGCTCCGGCTGAACGGGCGTGAGGAACTGTGCCGGCTGCTGCGCGACATGGGAGAGCGGTCGAGCGATGCTTCATGAGCGGGAACCGGAACTGTCCCGTCTGACAGCCGCCTTGAACACGGCCGATCGGGGCGAACCATCGGTGACGGTGGTGTCCGGGCCTCTCGGCATCGGACGAACGGCCCTGCTGCGTGAACTCCCCGGCGCCGTGCCCGGGGGTGACGTCCGGGTCCTGCGGGCGAACGCCGGCTCCGCCGAACGGCACTTCCCGTACGGGGTGGTTCGACAACTGCTCGACAGCCTGCTGGCCGGCGCCTCCCAGCAGGACCGCGAACGGTGGCGGCGGCATCCAGGTCCGGCCGAACGGCTGCTGTCCGACACCGACGATCCGGCTGCCCCCGAGGAGAGCCCGCACGTCCTGCGCTCGCTGCTCGCGGACTTCAGCGGCAACGCCCGGCTGCTCATCCTCGTCGACGACCTCCAGTGGGCGGACGCCGAATCCCTGAGGTGGCTCGCCCAGCTGGTCAGAGAACTCGGAGGGCTGCGAGCCGCGTTCGTCTGCACGCTGCGCGACGGCGACCAGGGCACCGGGCACGCCCTCGTCCGGCGGATCGCCGCCTCGGCCACACTGAGACTGCGCCTCGCGCCGCTCTCGCTCGACGCCACCCGGGCCATGGCCGACGAGCACTTCGGCCCGGGCGTCCGCGAGGAGTACGTACGAGCCTGCCATGAGGCGGGTCACGGCAATCCGCTGTTCCTGACCTCGATTCTGCTGAGCACGCGGACACAGGACGGCGCACTCACCGCCGAGCACGCCTGCCAGGCGCGCAGCGCGGGGTCGGCCGGGCTCCGGGAACGGCTGGCGAACTATCTGCGGACCGGGCCGCAAGGAGTTCGCGACGTCGCCTCGGCCGTCGCCGCACTGGGCGGGAACGGGGACCTCGGACTCGTCTCGGAACTCGCCGGGCTGGACGAGATCGGCTTCGGGGCCGCTCGGCGCGCGCTGTGCGAGGCGGGGCTGTTGGCCGGGACGCCCGATCCGCGCTTCACCCATCCCGCCGTGCGGGAAGCCGTCGACTCCTCCCTGTCGGTCGTGGAGCGCGAACACTGGTGCGCTGCAGCCGCGGACCTGCTGTTCTCCAGTGGCCGCCCCGCCGACCAGGTCGCCGACCACCTG
The DNA here is from genome assembly GCF_042672475.1 of Streptomyces sp. NPDC127177. Lineage (NCBI taxonomy): Bacteria > Bacillati > Actinomycetota > Actinomycetes > Kitasatosporales > Streptomycetaceae > Streptomyces > Streptomyces sp. NPDC127177. The sequence continues at coordinate 98,280 of NZ_JBHXUW010000025.1, read as the reverse complement.
ATGGCCGGCGCGGTCTCCGGTCGGCACTGGTCGGTGATGGCACTGCGGGCGGCGGCCGAGGACGCGCTCCACCGGGGCGCGCCGGAGAACGCCGCCCGCTATCTGCGCCGCGCGCTGCTCGGACACCGTACGCAGGACGAGAGCCGGGCCGGCCTGCTCGTCGAACTGGCCACCGCGGAGCGCGGCTTCGACCTCGAAGCGTGCCAACGCCACATCGCACAGGCGCTGCCGCTGCTGGCCACGGCGAGGGACCGGGCCGCCGCGGTCCTGCGGATTCCGCCTCTTCTGCTCGGTGCCGCGCGTTCCTCCGCGGCCGAGCTGCTGAGCGAGGTCCGGGACGAGATGGTCCTGTGCACCCCAGGAGAGGCACAGGTACGCGAGATGTCGCTGCGGCTGGAGGCCCGCGTGCGGCATTCCGGGCACGAGAACCCGGGAGAGCTGGCCTCCGCGACGGAACGCCTGCGCGGGCTGGGGGAGGAACCGCCGATCGGTTCCGCTGCCGAACGCGAACTGCTGGCGGTGCTGCTCTTCTCGGCCACACTCGCCGGCGGGGTGTCCGCCGCGGAAGCGGCCCGCACGGCCGGCCTCGTCCTGGAACGCGAACCGGCCGTCGTGGGAGGCGCGCACACCGTGCTGCCCCTGGTCGTCATCACCCTGTTCACCACCGAGTCGGTACGGGACGTGGACTCCTGGATGTCATGCGCACATCAGAGCGGGGCACCCAACGCGACCGACGCCGACGGTCTGCTCCTCTTCGCCGCACGGTCGTTCGTCCTCGTCTCGCAGGGCCGGCCGACCCTGGCCCGCGAGTACGTGGAGCGTGCCATGACCCTTGCCGACGCGGACTGGCGCGAGGCGTCGCTGATGATCCTGGCGACTGCCGCGCTCGAACTGCGCGACACGAAGCTCAGTGAGCGGATCCTGGCTCTGGCCAGACGGCGCGGGGCGACCGGCCTCGCCCTCACCGCGTCCCTGCAGATCCTCCAGGCATCGGTGGACGCCCAGCGCGGTCTGCGGGCCATAGCCCTGGAGCGACTGCTCGCCTGTGGACGCCAGTTGAGCAACTCCGGCTGGCGCAACTCGGCGCTCTTCCCCTGGCGTCCGCAAGCCGTCGGCCTCTACCAGCGGCTCGGCGACGAAGCCGCCGCGCTGCACCTCGCCGACGAGGAGCTCCGCTGGGCCAAGGAGTGGGGGGCACCCGCCACGCTCGGCCGTGCACTGCGGCTCAAGGGACGGCTCCAGGGCGCGCGGGGCATCCCCCTGCTGCGCGAGGCCGCAACCGTCCTGCGCGGCTCGCAGTTCCGGCTCGAACTCGCCAGGACGCTCGTGCTCCTGGGCCGCCAGTTGGGCAGCGGGCCCGAAGCGGAGGCCGCGCTCCGTGAAGCGGGCACCATCGCGGCGGCATACGGAGCCCCCTGGCTGGTCGAACAGGCAGAACACGGGCTCGACACCGCCCAGGTCCCGAGAACCACGACCCTCACCCCCAGCGAGCGCAAGGTCATCGCCCTGGTGAGCCGGGGTCTCACCAACCAGGAGATCGCCGACGAGCTCGGGGTGAGTTCGCGAGCCGTCGAGAAACATCTGACGAATTCCTATAGGAAGCTCGGAATCTCGGGTAGAAACGAGTTGGCGGGAGTTCTCCCCGCGTAGACATCGGACCTCGATGTTAACTGGGCACTACAGGGCGATGGCCCGGGCGTGTACATGGGCACTTCGCGAGTACGTGACGGACCTCAAATCAACCTCAAAACTTGATTCTTCCCCCGTGTGCACCCGCATTGCGGACCGAACCTTCGACGGTGCGGACCACGGCATTAGCCATCTGCGCCGGGAGCCGTTGACGGGCGAGCGCCGGGCTACCTAGTCTCCGTTCTGTGAATGGATAACCCGTCAATGGCAGCACTTGAGGTCGGAGGTCGGGATTATTCCATCGGCAGGGCGATGTTCTGCAATCAATTGAATCGGGGGGGTACCCGAAAGGATGGCGGTCTCGTGGCGATTGCTGCGCTCACTGATTCGGTGCAGGTCATAGCGAGTGACCTCAAAACTGACCAGAACGGATATGGGGGCGCCCAGGACTTCGACCGGCCCGGACTCTGCGTCGCTTCGCTCGACCCGGGCCTGACCGTCCGGCAGGCGAACGAGGAGTTCTTCCGCAGGTTCGGCGACGCCTCCACCGGCCTCTACGGCCGCAGTTTCCGGGAGCTGGTGCACCCCAGCGTCCAGCAGCCGCTGATGAGGCAGTTCTCGCGGCTGGTGGAAGGGAAGCGGCAGCGGTTCGCCTCTCACGTAGTGGCAGTGGGGCCGGAGGACGAGGCTTTCGCCGGTACGCTCACCGCCGCCGCTGTGAGTGGCGGTACCTCTGACCTGGCCGCGATCCTGGTCCTTATGCGCTCTTCGGACGATTCCGAGGAGGACGCGGGCGTTCTGACCCACCAGAAGAAGATCCTCACCGAGATCGACGCGCGCATCCTCGAAGGCATAGCGGCGGGAATGTCGACCATTCCGCTGGCATCCCGCCTCCACCTCAGCCGGCAGGGCGTCGAGTACCACGTGACCGGCCTGCTGCGGAAGCTCAGGGTGCCCAACCGGGCGGCCCTGGTGTCGCGCGCCTACTCCATGGGAGTCCTCAACGTGGGCACCTGGCCGCCGAAGGTTGTCGGAGATTTCATCAAGTAATGACGTAGCGCGTACGGGCCGGCCGCCAACGGACTCCGTGCGTCGCTGCTCCACCGTAGACATCCACCGGACCCGCACATTATGCGTGGGGCCGGTGGATTTTTGTGTGCGGGCACACCGGATGCGGACCGTGCCGGGGACCGTTTGGGCCTCGGTGCTGTTTGTTCTCTGTGGGGTTCGGCAAAGGCTCGGGGTGAAGGCACGCAGTGCCGCCCCCGGTGCCCGATTCTGTTGTTCCCTACAGTGAACTCCGCCGGTGACGGGAAATTTCCGGGGGTGGAGTGCGTAAAGTCCGTGTTTCCGGCCCGGACGGGGGTGCGGCAATTGCGTGCCCGAGGATTTCGGCTATTGCGCCGGCTCTCGCAATTCACCACGCCATTGCCGGAAGGCGGAGCCGGACCGTGTGGGTTCCGGCTCCGTGCGTGTTTGTTTGCTGCCCGCTTCGACCGGTTCCGGTCCGGCGCCGCGGACTCAGCCCGTCTGCTTGAGCAGGCCCGCTGCCACCAGCCCGGCGAGGCCCAGGTCCGCGTCCGTGTACTGACCGCTCAGGAGATGGGCCACGTACTCGTCCTGCGGAAGCAGCACCGGCTCCACGAACTCCTCGGCGTCCGGGGTGGGTTCGCCGACCTTGCGGCAGTCACGGGCCAGTACCGCGTACCGCACGTGGGTGGCGAAGGACGCCAGATAGGTCTGCATGACGATCTCGGCCGAACCGGCCTCGTATCCGGTCTCCTCGCGGAGTTCACGGGCCGCGGCGGTCAGTACGTCCTCCTCGGGCTCGATGATGCCGCCGGGGAGCTCCGCCAGGATTCTGTCCGGACCCGGGCGGTACTGCCGTGCGAGCAGACCCCGGCCGTCCTCGGTGAACGCCACCAGGGCCACCGCGCGTGAGCCCTGCAGGACATCCCAGTCGGACTCCTTGCCGTCCGGCTGCACGTAGGTGCGGCAGCGCACGTTCAGGTAGCCGACGGGGCCCGGGCGTTCGCTCTTCAGCTGCCATGCCAGCGGATCGTGCTGTTCGTTCATGTGCAGACCCTACCCAACCCGCCCCGGAGGAAAGGGGCACTGACCTGCCGGGGAACAGGGAACATCCGCCCGGTGCGGGCATCGTGTCCGGCTGCCCGACGACAGGGGCCGACCTCACCGGGGAGGCGTTCCGGGATCCGGTCGTTTCGGCGGCGGCCGAAGTGCCGGGGGTGACAATGGAACGTATGGACACATGGCGCGCACAGGAGAGCGGCCCCGATCTGGCCGCCGTGGCCAAGCTGCTGGCCGATGGCACCAGGGCCGGTTTCTGCCTGGCCCTGCTCGACGGCCGGGCATGGACGGCGACGGAACTGGCGCACCACATGGGTGTCGCTCCCTCGACGGCCACGGAGCACCTGCACGTACTCGTGCGCGGAAACCTGCTCGCAGAGGAGCGGCAGGGCCGGCACCGCTACGTGCGTCTGTCCGGCCCGCACGTGGCCGAGCTGATCGAGAGCCTCGCCGCGATCGCGCCCGACCGCTCCCGCGCACCGCGTTCACTCTCGGCGGCAGGCCGCCGAAACGCCCTCGCCCATGCCCGTACCTGTTACGACCACCTTGCCGGGACGGTCGGCGTCGCCATCACCGACGCGATGGCGGAGCGTCATCTGCTGGATCCGGAGCACGGACTCGGGCTCACCGACGCCGGGGCCGGCTGGCTCGGCGAGTTGGGCATCACCGTTCCCACCGGTACGCGCCGGCCGGCGGCCCGGCCGTGTCTGGACTGGACCGAACGCCGGCCACACCTGGCCGGCATCGTCGGCGCGGCGCTGTGCCGGCACGCGCTCGACACGGGCTGGATCACACGCGTGGGCACCACTCGTGCCGTCGCGGTCACCCCGCTGGGGTGCGAGGCGTTCCGTCACCATCTGGGCCTGCCGGGCTCTCTTCTCCTGCGCAAGTACCGGCCCGGTGCGGACGGTCCTGCCCGTATTCTTTGACCGGAGGACAGCCCTTAGTATCACCGTCCATGATCGCAACAGTCATCACGATCGGTCTGGCAGTCGTTGGCTACTTCGCGACCTACCTCAACAGCCTCCGGCTGTCGCAGCGCCAGGAACGCCTCTCCCGGATCAACCGTCAACTCAGCGACCTGTACGGACCGTTGTTCGCACTGACGGAGGCCAACAGCCGCATCTTCACCATCTTCGTGGAGCGCCACACCCGCCCCGGCGGCATATCGCCGTTCGCGGACGACACCCCTCCCACCGAGGAGGAGGCCGCCGAATGGCGACTGTGGGCCACCACCGTCTTCGTCCCGAACATCCAGGCCATGCGCGACCTCGTCCTCGGGCACACGGACCTCCTCAGGGAGCCGAACATGCCGCCGCTCCTGCTCAAGCTCTGTGCGCACGTCTCCGGTTACGAGATCACGGCGGCCCGCTGGGCGCAGGGCCGCTACGACACCAACCTCTCGGTCGTTTCCTTCCCGGGCGAGGAGCTCGGGGCGTACGCCCGTAGCGGATTCACCCAGCTCAAGGCGGAGCAGGCACGGCTCCTGCGGCACCGCTGAGGGCTCTCCGTACGGTTACCAGGGGCCGTGGCCGGCCAGGCCCAGCACCAGGACGGCGATGGCGGTCGCGAGGAACAGGATCCCGCCCACGATGTTGCGGGAGCCCACCCGCAGATGGGCGATGATCGCGCCGATGAAGTACAGCACGAGGCCGCAGGCCGCGAGGATGCCCAGGACGGGCACGGCGAGCCCGGCCAGCAGTCCGACGGTGCCGGCGGCCAGGAGCGTGCCGAGCACCGGGACGTACTTCCGGGGGATGCCCTTCATGTCGGCCTGGGTCTTGGGGTATTCGTGGCCGATCAGGTAGGTGACGGCGGCGGCGCCGTTGAAGACCGCGCCGAGGATGGTGACCGTGACATAGGCGGCAGACACGATATCCCCGCTTCTCCGGGGTGCGCCGTCCGGAGGCGCACCGATATGGGATGCCGTTCCCATGGATGACGAGCCGGCGACTCGAAGTGTGAGGCGGGCCGGCGAAGTGGAGTGGGATGCGCGCGGCCGGCGGTCGGCCGCACTGTCCGCGGTGCTCCTGGGGCGGCCGCGCCGTCAGGCCCGGTGGCGCAGCCGCAGCGGGGCGTAGACCGCCAGTGCGACGAGGAACGCCACCCCGTAGGCGAGGTCGGCCCCGTGCAGGGCATCCGCGACCGGACCCACGTACAGGCTGGTGCTCATGAAGGGCACCGCTGCCGCGAAGGCGGCGGCGAAGGCGGTGAGCGCGGGCCACCACGGCTGCCTGCGGGCGCTCTCGGCGGCCAGGTCGATGGGGGAGTGGCCGCGGTCCCTGGCCCGGACGAGCCAGTCGACGGCGACGATCGCGACGAACCCGGGGATCCAGTAGCCGACCAGAAGGAGCACGTTCTGGAAGCGGGTCGTGGTGTCGGCCGCGTGCATCCACAGGACGAGCGGGAAGCCCAGGGCGGCGGCGAGTGCCGCGGCGACCGGGCGCGGCAGACGTACGCCCATGGTCTGCAGCGCGAGCGATCCGCTGTAGTCGTTCATGGCGTTGCTGCACAGCGCGGCGAGCGCCACGGCGAGCAGCCCGAAGGCTCCGAGTGCGCCCCCGCCGAGCAGTGTGTCGATGCCGCGCGCGGTCTGGTCGGTGAAGACGGACGCACCCCACAGCCCGAGGGTCTGGACGGCCACGAAGGAGGCGCTGACGCCGAGCAGCGTGCACCAGAACATGCGCGGCCTGGACGCGCCGCGTGGCAGATAACGGCTGAAGTCGCTGGCGTACGGGGCCCAGGACAGCGCCAGGCTCAGGGCGATGGTGCAGGTCAGGACGAACGCCCCCGCCCGGTCCGCGCCGTGCACACTGCCGGTGGCGGCGGGGTGGACCCCGTCCAGCAGTTTCGTGGACAGGACCACGAAGGCGGCCGCGAGGACGAAGGTCATCACGGTCTGGAGCCGGTGGATCACCTCGTATCCCAGGACGCCGAGCGCGCCCTGTGCCGCCATCATGACCAGCACCCCCAGCCAGAACGGCCAGCCGCACAGCTGGGCCAGCGCGTCCCCGCCGAACAGGCCGATCAACGCGTCCCAGGCGATGGACGACAGCCACTGGAGTGCGCCGGGCAGCACGACTCCCCGGCCGAAGGCCAGCCGGGCCAGCGGCAGCTGACCGGCGCCGGTCTGGCTGCCCCAGGTCCCCAGATACGCGGTGGGCGCGGCGCCCACGAGTGTGCCGAGTACGACGGCGGTGAGCGCCGTGGCGAAGTCCAGGCCCAGCGCGATGCCGACGGTCCCGGTGAAGACGCCCGTCATCGTCAGGTTGGGGGCGAACCATACGGTGAACAGCCGGCCGGGCCCGCCGTAACGACGGTCCTCCGGCACGGGGGCTATCCCGTGCGCCTCGACGCGGAGATCGCCGGGGGCGGTGGGCATGCGCCCGTCGAACGCGGGCCGGGCCGCGGTGTCGCGCTCGTCCTGGGCATACGGCAATGACATGAAGACATCCCTCCGCCAGTGCTAACTGGTTCAGGTTCGACGGGTGTGTTCTCAGCCCCTGCGAGGGGCACCCCGTGTCCGGTGCGGCGGCCAGGATAGCCGGGTGTGCGCGAAGCGTGATGCGGGGGGTTGGAGCGTGAGCGCGCAGCGGAAGCCGCCGTGGCCCGTCGTGCTGTCGGGTGTGTTGGGGGTGCGGGCGGCGATCCGGTAGCGGTTGCGGTACGAGCGGTGGCGCAGGTACGGCGCCCCGGGATTCCTGGTGCTGAGCCGCGGAGGTGACCCCTCGGAGCTCGATGTCGAGGCCCAGGACGTCGACTTCACCGGACACACCGTCCACTGGACGGCCACCGCACCCGACGGCATCGTCCTGGAGCCGTAGAGCGGCACGCCGACGGTGCGCGGCACCCGGGGCGACACCGAGTGGGTGGGCGTCGGCGGGCGACGACACGTCGCGCGCTCGGCGGGACGCGGTCGGGGACCCGCCCCGGTGGGTGCGGGCCACGGCGGACGCGCCGGCCGGTGCCCGGACGATCACGCTGGAGTTCCGGCCGGCCTACGGGACCCGGCCGACCCCTCCCCGGTGGAGGCCGACATCCGCTGACCGGCGCAGCCGGTCGCACCGCTCAGCTGAGGACCTTGCCCACGAACGCGGAGAGATTGGCCGTGGTACGGGCGATCTGTTCCTCCGTCGTCAGCGACTCCTTGAAGCGCGCGCCGGCGGCCACGGCCTTCTTTCCCCGTACGTAGAGCGAGCAGGCCAGGTCGGTGCACATGTACAGGCCGACGGAATTGCCCTCGCGCCCCGCGGGGCCGGTCTTGCGGGCGGTCATGAGCGAGACCCCGCTGCCCGGGTGCGTGGTCAGACAGAGCGAGCACATGCTGCGGTGCAGAAACCCGCGCTGTTGGGAGGGGAAGCGCAACGAGAGGCCGGTCAGCCTCCCCTCGTGCTCGGTGACGATGTAGCTGCGCCCGGGGGCGGAGAGGTCGCGCCAGCCGAGGAAGTCCAGATGCTCCCACGGCCGCTCCTCCAGATCGCGGGGGAGCGGCAGGCGCTTGGCTTCTCCTTTGGAGCAGTTGACGAACGATGCGCGGATGTCCTGCTCGGTCACGGCCTTCATGGATACGACGCTAACTCTGCCTACGACCCCTAGGCAAACGAATAAATGATTTAGGGGTTCACCTGTGCATCCTCGGGCAGTACGGAGAGGCGGTGTGCGGGCGGGTGCTCGATGCCGAGGTCGGGCCGCCAGGCGGCGAGGATCTGCGCCGAGGGGTCGAACAACGGTGTAGGCAGTTCCTCGGGCCGGGTCCACCGCCAGGTGGCGATGAGGTGGGGTTCGGTCACCTGCGGGCTGCCCGAAGCCACGGTGACCAGGGCGGCCATCGTCACCCGGTTGATGCCACCGACCGCGTCGTGCAGCATCGCGAAGACGCCCATGTCGGCCTGGGCGACCTCCAGCCCGGTCTCCTCGCGCAGCTCCCGTACCGCCGCCGCGGCGATGGACTCGTGTGTCGGATCGACCTTCCCGCCGGGCAGCTCCCAGGTGCCGCTGTGGTGCCGTCCGAGCAGGATTCGCCCCTGCCCGTCCTGCACGATCACGCCCACGCCCAGCGCGGCCTGGGCCAGTGGTGGACGGGAGTTGCGGGCGGGGACCTGCGCCGCGTCGCTGTTCATCTCTCGGGCTCCTCGGATCGACGGCGGTCGGTGACCGTACGGGGCGTCGAGCCTACGGCGTGCCACCGGGAGGGGGCGTCCCGGCGGGCGCAGCTCACACGGCCAGTCGCAGGGAGGTCGGCGCGATGCCGAGCCGTACGGTCTGGCCCCATGTCAGCTCCAGCGCGTCCGCCTCCATGCCGTCGCCGAAGACCACCACCCGGTCGGACTCGACGGTCAGCCGCAGCCCCTGGCCCCGGCCCAGCTCGCCCGAGACCAGGGAGGTCCCGGTGACCGGCGACGGCCACGCCTCCCGTACGAACCAGAGCAGCCGGGAGTCGGTGGGGCCGGGCAGGGCGAGCGGGCTTCGGCGCTCCTGCCACAGGGAGCGCAGCCAGCCGGTGGCGCCGGTGCCCGTACCGACCAGGACACCGGATGAGGCCTGCGGTTCGGTGGGGGAGCCGGCCGCGTCGGGGCCGAGCCGGTAGCGGGCCGTCTGGTGCCCGGACGGGCCGAGGTAGATCTCGTTGAGTGCCAGCAGCCGCTGCGTGTCGTCGGCGACCGCCTCGACCATGGTCAGCTCGTCCGCCGCCCCGTTCGCCGTCACGGCCGCACGCAGCAGCGCGGCCGCGTCGCGGGGCCGGTGGCGGACCAGGACTCCGGGATTGCGCCCGGGATCGCTGTCGATGCCCACGACCGGCTGGCCGGAGAGGTACTTGGCGGCGTTGGCGACCAGGCCGTCCTGGCCGACCACGACCACCACGTCCTCGGGGGCGAAAAGGAACCGGTCCAGATCCTGGCGCTCCACCCGCGACTGGCGCCACTGCAACGGGACGGCCGCGGCGACGTCGGCCAGCGCCTGCCGGGTCCGCTCGTGCCGCCGGGCGACCTCGTCGATGGACCGGCCCCGGCCGGCCAGGAAGAAGGCCGCCTGACCATGGGTGCCGTGCCGGGCGATCAACTCCTCGTACTCGGTGGTGCGGTGGACCAGAACCGCTCTCGGGGCCAGGCTCATGCCCGGGTTTCCGGAGCGGGTCGGCCGAGCTTGGTGAGCAGTCCGGTGAGTACGTCGGGCGAGAGCGTGAGGCTGTCGATGCGCGGCAGGTTCTCGGCGAGCCGGGTGGCGGCCAGCGCGTGCAGGGTCGCGGCCTCCACCTCTCCGTGCACTCGCAGCCAGGCCGCCTGGGACTCGGCGCGGGCCGCGCCGACCTCACGCGCCGATTCCGCCTCGGCCCGGGCGAGGCGGACCGTGCGCGCCGCCTCGGCCTCGGCGCGTACGCCGTCGGCCGCCGCGCTCTCCTCGGCCTCGCGCCGGGTGTTGGTGCCGCGCTGCTCGACCAGTTGCTCCTCGCGGCGGGCGAGCTCGATCTGACTGGCGAGTTCGTTCTCGGCGATGGTCCGTTCGCGCTCGACGGCCACCGCCCGCCGTTCGTACGTCGCCCGGTCGGCCTCCTGCTGGATCTGTTCACGGGCCGGAGTGCGCAGGGCCCGCTCGACCTCGGCCTCGGGCCTGATCGCGACGACGCGCACCGCCACCACCTCGATCCCGGTTGCGGGCAGCCGGGGCTCACCGGCCAGGCCCGCGGCGACCCGTTCGCGTACAGCTGCGACACCGTCGACCAACGCGCCGGCCAACGGGGTGCGGGCCAGCACGTCCAGGGTGTGCTGCTGAGCCGTCTCGGTGAGGAGCGTCGCGATCTGCTCGAGCGGAGCTCCGCGCCAGACACCGGAGTCCGGGTCGACGGAGAAGTCCAGGCGGACGGCGGCCTCGGCGGGATCGTTGATGCGGTACGTCACGGTGGCCTGCACGGTGACGTCCTGGAAATCGGCTGTGCGGGCGTGGAACGCCATGGCCAGCTCGCGGTCGTTGACCGGCACCTCGGAGAGCGCGGCACTGAGCGAGCGGTACCAGAAGCTCAGTCCCGCCCCGTCGTGCGCGAGCCGGCCGCGCTTGTGGTGGCGGATGTGTGCGGTGGGTGCCGAGCGCAGATGGCGCCAGCCGAAGCGCCTGGTGATGTCGGCCATGAGTGGCCCCCCTCGTTGTCGTCATTGCGACGATAATCAGAGTGAGGGATATCGTCAAGAGGACGAGAAGGGTGCGGTCCGGCCCGGGGGTGCGCCGCCCCCGTCCCCACGGTGCGGCGCGAGCGGGCCGTCGTCATCCGCTGCAACGACGGCCCACGTCTGTCAGGGCCCGGACGCCGTGGCGTCCAGGCCGAGTGCGGGGAAGACGGCGTCTTCCAGGAAGCGGACCAGATAGGTCTCGTCCGCGATGGCGCCCTCCAGCATCGGGCGGGCGCGCATCACGCCCAGCAGCTGGGCGGAGACGAACTCCGTGGCCCGGTTGTCCGCCGCCACCTCGCCGCGCTCCACCCCGCGCCGGACGATCGCGTCGATCGCGGCCAGCTCCGGCAGGATCAGCGACTCGCGCAGCGCGCACAGCAGCTCGGGGCTCTGTAGCGCGGCGTGGCTCAGGGCGAGCATCAGCGGTGTGTCACGCACGGAACCCGCGCCGATGGCCCGTGCCGCCTCGCGCAGATCACCGGCCAGGGTGCCCGTGTCGATCCGTCGCAGCAGCCCGCGCCTGGTTCCGTGCAGGGCCGCGACCACGAGTTCGGGCTTCGAGCCCCACTGGCGGTAGAGCGTGGACTTGCCGCAGCGGGACCGGGAGGCGACGCCCTCCATGGTGAGCGACTCGTAGCCGTTCTCCCTGAGCATGTCGAGGACGGCCGTGTAGAGCTCCTGTGCCCGCTCCGGCGTGATCTTCGAGCGGCGTGGCGCGGGGGCCGTCTCCTGCTCGGTTTCCTGCGACGACATGCGCGTTCCCTCTCTGCGACTCTGCGACGAGGTCCATCGATACGCCAGTGTACCGATACGCGAGTGTTCCGATACGTTCGCGTATCGGTACACTGGCGTATCGATGTGGCATGGATCGATCCGTGCCACCGAAACACCGCTTCGTCAGCAAAGGGGCACCGGGTGATGTTCGCCGGTAACAGGCCCGCAGATCGGGAGCCGGACAGTTCTGCCCGACCGCCCCTCGTCCGCGAGCTTCTTCTCGTCGCAGGACTCTTCGTGATCTACAAGTCCGGCCGCCAGGCGGCCAACGGTCACGCCGACGAGGCGTTCCACAACGCGGGACACGTCTGGGACCTCGAACGAGCCGCGCACCTGCCCGGCGAGGGAGCGGTGCAGGGCCTGCTCCTCCACAACGAGACGCTGATCCACCTGGCGAACACCTACTACGCGACCGTGCACTTCCCGGCCACCCTGCTCTTCCTCGGCTGGCTGTACTGGCGCCGGCCGCGCCACTACGTCTGGTCGCGCCGCATCCTCGCCGCGCTCACCGGGGCCGCGCTCGCACTGCACCTGCTCTTCCCGCTCGCCCCGCCGCGGCTGCTCCCCGCCACCGGACTGGTGGACACCGGGCAGATGTACGGGCCCACGGTGTACGGGGCGACGCCCGCCACCGACTCGATGGCGAACCAGTTCGCAGCGATGCCCTCGCTGCACTTCGGCTGGGCGGTCATGGTCGGTGTCGGCCTCGTCGTCGCGACGCGCTCCCGGTGGCGCTGGCTGTGGCTGCTGCACCCGGCGATCACCCTGTTCGTCATAGTCGCCACCGCCAACCACTACTGGCTCGACTCGATCGTGGTGGCCGCGCTGCTCTCGGTGGCCCTCGCGGCACTGCGCCTGCCGCGCACGGAACCGGTCAGGGCACACATCCCCTGGCCGACGGCGCCCGCCACCGGCTCGTACACGTCACCGACCGGACCGCACGCATCCGCCGCCGGCCCGCGGGCCGACGCGGGCGCCCGTCCCCGCGCCTACGCCTCGTCGTCCGGAGGCGGACGATGAACGCCACCCTGATCGCCGTGGCCCTGTCCCTGGTCTCCGCCGCCGCGTACGCGTCGGCCGCGGTGGCGCAGGCACGGCTCGCAGGGCGCACCGCACCCGGCACCGGAACGCTCCGGCTGCTCGGACGCGGGGCATGGTGGTCGGCCGTAGGGCTGAACGCGGGCGGCGCGCTGCTGCACGTGGCCGCACTGAAGTACGGCCCGCTCACCCTCGTCCAGCCGCTCGGCGCACTCACCCTGGTCGCCGCCGTCCCGCTGGGCGCCCGCGCGGCCGGCCGCCGCGTCTCCACGACCGAGTGGCGCGGCACCCTCCTGACCCTGCTCGGCCTCGGGGCCCTGCTCATGACCGCGGGTGGTTCCGCGCCGCACGAGACCCTCAGCCTGGTCGAGGCGCTGGCCGTCGGCGCCGGCACCATGGCCGTCGTCGCGGGCCTCAGCCGGCCGGGCGCCCGCCCGGGGCTGCGGCACGCCGCGGCCTCCGGCATCACCTCCGGTGTCGCGTCCGCACTCACCCAGACGCTCACCGTCGCCGTCACCGACCACACCACGGGCCCGCTGTTCAGCTGGCGGCTGGTGGTCGTCGCCCTGCTCGTCTCGGCCTTCGCGATGGGCGGGCTGCTGCTCTCCCAGACCGCCTACCGGGGCGGCCTCGGCGCACCGCTGGCCGTCGTCACCCTCGCCAACCCGGTCGCCGCGGCGGCCATCGGCCTGGCCCTGCTGGGGGAGCGCCTCCAGGGCGGCACGACCAGCCTGGTCCTGGCGCTGCTGGGTGCGGCGGCCGCGGTACGCGGAGTGTTCCTGCTCAGCCGCGCCCAGGCCGTGGCGGCGCCCGCCGCGCCGACGACCGTGGCCGGGCCCGCCCCCGTCGTACCGTCGCGGGTGGTCATCAAGAGCCCGCGCGTGCACCGCCCGGACCACGGCCACCTCCGGCGCATCAGGGCCGGCCGCTCCTGAGGGCTGCCCCGCGGCGTCCGGCGGCGTTGCGGGAGTGCCCCAGCGGCTCTTCAGCAGCCCTTCCTCCCGGGCCTCCGGCTGGCGTTCGAGCGGAGCGGCCCCGGGTGGCGTGCCGGGGTGCCTACTCCGGGCCGGCCGCTGCGGGGACCGTGTCCTCGGCCAGCGCGCGGGTCAGCCAGCCGATCCAGAAGTTCTCCAGGTCGATGCCGCCACGCAGCACCAGATGCCGCAGCCGGTCCTGCGCAGCGGCGCGCTCCGGAGGGAAGTCCCGCTCCTCGATCGCCAGATACTCCGCGAGCTGCTCCCGGTGCAGCGCCAGATGCCGGCGCAGCTCCGCCTCCAGGCCCGGTGCGCCGACGACCGCCGCAGCCCGCATCCGCAGCAGCAGGGGGTCACGGACCTGTCTGGGGTCCTCCGGCAGGGCCACCCAGGCGGCCAGCGCCTCGCGGCCCGCCGCCAGCACCTCGTACTCCTTCTTCTGCCCCCGGGCGGGCTGGGCCGGGACGAGCGCCCTGATGTGCCCGGCCCGCTCCAGCTTCGCCAGCTCGCGGTAGATCTGCTGATGCGTGGCCGACCAGAAGTAGCCGATCGACCGGTCGAACCTGCGGGTCAGCTCCAGCCCCGACGAAGGCTTCTCGAGCAGGGCGGTGAGGATCGCGTGCGGGAGTGACATGGGGTGCATCCTAAGGACGCCCGGGAGGGGCGGGCCGCCCCTCCCGGGCGCGCCCGGTCAGAGCGAGGCGGCGAGTTCCGTGCCCTGGCGGATCGCCCGCTTGGCGTCCAGCTCGGCCGCGACGTCCGCGCCGCCGATCAGATGCGCCGGCCGGCCCGCGGCGAGCAGTTCCTCGTACAGGTCCCGCCGGGGCTCCTGGCCCGCACAAAGCACCACCGTGTCGACCGGCAGCAGATGCTGCTCGCCCTCGACCGTGACGTGCAGCCCGTCGTCGTCGATCCGGTCGTACCCCACGCCCGCCAGCATGGTGACGCCGCGGTGCCGGAGCTCGGTGCGGTGGATCCACCCCGTGGTCTTGCCGAGTCCCGCGCCGACCTTGCTCGCCTTGCGCTGGAGCAGATGGACCGTGCGCGTGGACTTCGTGCGCTCGGCGGCTCCCAGCCCTCCCCGCTCCCGGTACTCGGTGTCGACGCCCCACTGCCGGAAGAACGCCTCCGGGTCCAGGCTCGCCGCTTCCCCGCCGTCGGTCAGGAACTCGGCCACGTCGAAACCGATGCCGCCCGCCCCGACGAGAGCGACCCGGTCGCCCACCGGTGCCCCGTGGCGCAGGACGTCGAGGTAACTGACCACGCTCGGGTGGTCGACGCCCGGGATCGCGGGGGTGCGGGGGGTGACTCCGGTTGCGAGGACGATCTCGTCGAAGCCGTCGAGTCCGGCGGCGGTGGCCAGGGCACCGAGCCGGAGCTCGACCTTCTCCTCCGCCAGCCGGGTGCGGAAGTAGCGCAGCGTCTCGTTGAACTCCTCCTTGCCCGGCACCCGGCGGGCCACGTCGAGCTGCCCGCCGATTTCCTCGGCCGCGTCGAAGAGCGTCACCTCGTGGCCGCGCTCGGACGCCGTCACGGCGCAGGCGAGCCCGGCGGGTCCGGCGCCGACCACCGCGACACGCTTGCGGGTCCGCGTCGGCGACAGCACGAGTTCCGTCTCGTGACAGGCCCGCGGGTTGACCAGGCAGGAGGTGACCTGGCCGCTGAAGATGTGGTCCAGGCAGGCCTGGTTGCAGCCGATGCAGGTGTTGATCGCGTCAGCGCGGCCCTCGCTCGCCTTCACGACGAAGTCCGGGTCGGCGAGGAACGGCCGGGCCATCGACACCATGTCCGCGCGGCCCGCCGCCAGGACCTCCTCGGCGACCTCGGGGGTGTTGATCCGGTTGCTCGTCACCAGCGGTACGGAGACGGCGCCGCGCACCCTCTCGGTGACCCAGGTGAAGGCTCCCCGCGGCACCGATGTCGCGATGGTCGGGATACGCGCCTCGTGCCAGCCGATGCCGGTGTTGATGATCGTCGCCCCGGCCGCCTCGATCTCCCGCGCGAGCCGTACGACCTCCTCCAGCGACGACCCGCCGGGCACCAGGTCCAGCATCGACAGGCGGTAGATCAGGATGAAGTCGCTGCCGACCCGCTCACGGACCCGGCGCACGATCTCGACGGGGAAGCGGATGCGGTTCTCGTACGAGCCGCCCCAGCGGTCCTCGCGGTGATTGGTCTCCGCGGCGATGAACTCATTGATCAGGTAGCCCTCGGAGCCCATGATCTCGACGCCGTCGTACCCCGCGCGCCGGGCCAGCGCGGCCGCAGTGACGAAGTCCTCGATGGTCGACTCGACCTCGTCGTCGGTGAGCGCGTGCGGGGTGAACGCGCTGATCGGCGCCTTGATCGCGCTCGGTGCCACCAGGCCGGGGTGGTGGGCGTAGCGCCCGAAGTGCAGGATCTGCATGGCGATCCGGCCGCCCGCCTCGTGCACGGCCGCGGTCACCCGTGCGTGTTCGGCGGCCTCCGCCTCGGTGGTCATCTTGGCGCCACCGGGAAACGTGCAGCCGTGGTCGTTGGGCGCGATGCCACCCGTGACCATCAACCCCACGCCGCCGCGTGCACGGGCGGCGTAGAACGCGGCCATGCGCTCGAAGCCGTGCTCGACCTCTTCGAGACCGATGTGCATCGATCCCATCAGGACCCGGTTCGGGAGAGTGGTGAACCCGAGGTCGAGCGGGCTCAGCAGATGCGGGTACGGGCTCATGCGGCGGCTCCTCGCGCAGTGTCGGCCATCCAGTTCTAGACCACCGGGACGCCATTGTGCAACAAGTTGCACAATGGCGTACGTCGCACTGTGTCACGGCTCACGCCGCCCCCTGCCGTGCCCGGACGGCGTAACAACGTGACCCGTCGGGGCGCGGCGACACGGAGAGTGGTTCCGAACCGCATCCGAGGCCCCGCTGTCCGCGGCGGGACCCCGAAACCACCCGGAGACCCTCATGGGCAGCGTGAACCGTCGTGATCTCGGCCTGCTTATCCTGCGCGTCGGCACCGGCGCGGTACTGGCGGCGCACGGCAGCCAGAAACTGGCCGGCTGGTTCGGTGGCGGAGGCATCGAGGGCACCACCGCGGCGATGGAGGCCATGGGCTTCCGGCCGCCGAAGCACAGTGCGGTCGCGGCCGGAACGGGCGAGGCGGGAGGCGGTGTGCTGCTGGCCCTGGGTCTGGCCACCCCCGCGGCCGGGGCGGCGGCCGCCGGTGCGATGGCGGGAGCCGTGGCCGTCCACGCGCCCGCCGGGTTCTTCGCCCAGGGCGGCGGCTACGAGTACCCGGCCTTCCTCGGCTTCACCGCTGCCGCGATCGGACTGATCGGCCCCGGCCGCTACTCCGTCGACCACGCCACCTGCCATGCGTTCAACCAGCCCTGGACGGTGGCACTGGCCTTCGCGGGCAGCGCGGCGGCGGCCGCATTCGTCGTGGGCAAGCGAGCCAAGGCACAGGCCCCGGAGCCTGAGCATTTCTGATCGGTGGGATCCGCGGGATCGGGCGCGGCCGGCCGAACAGGAGCGGACCCCGGCGTGGGCCTCCCGGGGTCCGCTCCTGTGCTGACGGGACCCGCCGCCGCGACGGGCCCACGGGGCCGGCCCGGCCCGGCTACCTCCAGCGTCCGCCCTTCGCCGCAGCGACCAGCGCGGGAACCGTGGCGAGCCTGACCCTCGGGCGGCCCTGCCGGCGGCCGTTCGCCAGCTCGGCGCGGTCGATGGCCGCCAGACCCCTCGCGTCGACGACGTTCGCGCCGCGGCTCCGGACCAGCCGGTGGAACGCCTTGGCGGGGGATGCGGGGGAGGGCAGTACGCCCGCCACGGCGTCGCCCAGGAGGGTGCCTACGGTCTCGGCGGCGCAGGTGCGGTTGGTCCCGATGCCGCCCGAGGGGCCACGCTTGATCCAGCCCACGACATACGTCCCCGGCAGGCCCGTCACCCGGCCGCCCTCGTGCGGGACGGTGCCGGTCGTCTCGTCGAACGGCAGCCCCGGCACCGGCAGCCCGCGGTAGCCGATCGCCCGCAGGAACAGACCCGCCGGTATCTCCTGCTCGCCCTCGGCGGCCGTCACCCGCACGGATTCGACGCGGTCCCGGCCGAGTATCTCCACCGGCGCGCAGTGGAAGCGGAAGACGATGCGTCGCCCCGCCGCAGGGGGAAGGGACCAGTCGACCGTCTCCCGTCGCGTTCCCCGTAGCAGCGCGGCCTTCTCTCCCGGCGCCGCGCCGTCGATCGTCGCACCGGTCCTCGGGTCGTGGTCGTCGACGACCAGGTCCACGCCCGGCAGGTGTTTCAGGGCGAGCAGCTCGGACGCCGTGCAGGCCACGTGTTCCGGGCCGCGCCGTCCCAGCAGAACGACCTCGCGCACCTTCGAGTCCCGCAGGGCCGCCAGCGCGTGGTCGGCGATGTCCGTCCCCGCCAGGGCCGCCGGATCCGAGACCAGGATGCGGGCGACGTCCAGGGCGACGTTGCCGTTGCCGGCGACGACCACCCGATCCGCCGTCAGATCCACCGCATCGGGCGGGGTTTCGGGGTGGGCGTTGTACCAGGACACGAACGAAGTGGCCGAGACGCTGGCCGCGAGATCCTCGCCCGGGACGCCGAGGCGCCGGTCGGTGGACGCCCCGACCGCGTAGATCACCGCGTCGTGATGGGCGGCGAGCTCCTCGGCGGTGACGTCCCGGCCCACCTCGACACCCAGATGCATCCGCACCCGGGGGTGCGTGTGGAAGCGCGCGAACGTCTCGCCGGCCTTCCTCGTCGCGGGGTGGTCGGGCGCGACACCGTACCGGACGAGGCCACCGGCCACCGGCAGCCGGTCGACCAGCGTCACCTCGGCGTTGGTGTGCAGCAGCAGGTCCTCGGCGGCGTACATCCCGGCCGGTCCCGTACCGACGACCGCCACCCGGATCGGTGCGAAGTCGGACGGCAGGCTGCGCGGGAACGAGGGCTCGCCCCAGGCGTGGAAGTTCGGTCCGGCGGCAGGCTCCGGCTCCCGGTCCTCGAAGTAGGCGGCGTTGATCCCGGCGTACTCCTTCTGCGCCCCGAAGAGGCTGTCCACGGGGAAGACGGCGTCGACCGGGCAGGCGTCCGCGCAGGCGCCGCAGTCGATGCAGGTCGCCGGGTCGACGTAGAGCATCTCCGTGCTGCCGAAGGCCCGTTCGTCGGGTGTCGGATGGATGCAGTTGACGGGGCACACGGCGACGCAGGTGGCGTCGCTGCAGCAGGTCTGGGTGATGGCGTAGGTCATCTCGTCAGCTCGGGTCGGTCGGGCTCGGTCAGATCAGGGAGGCGCGCTTGTAGAAGAACAGAGCCGGTTTGGTCAGCAGCCGGGCCGAGGCGAGGAACTCCATCAGACCCGAACAGCTAGAGCGCATCAGTGACTTGTGGTGCTCGTTGCTCCTGGCCTCGGTGCGGGCCCGCTCGCTGTCCAGTCCGGCGTTGGCGTAGACGTCCCGGTTCACCATGCTGGTGACGATGTAGTACGAGGCGATGGCGACCACGAGCGAGTTGATGTGCCGGCGCACCGGACCCGCGCCGCGCAGCCGCCTGCGGGTCTCGTCACGGGCGAACTTCATGTGCCGTGACTCCTCCACCACGTGGATGTTGTTGATGGTGCGGACGAACGGCGCGACCCGCTCGTCCCGCATCCAGTCGCGCTGCATCACGTCGAGCACCTCCTCCGCGACGAGGATCGCGGCGTACGCGGCCTCGCCGAAGGCAAGTGTCTTGAAGGCCCTGCCCAGTTCGACCACCGGGCGGCGCGGACGGTAGGCCGGGGCGCCGAGCTTGGCCGCGCCGCGGGCGAACATGATCGAGTGCCGGCACTCGTCGGCGACCTCGGTCAGCGCCCACTGGAACCGCTGATCGGTCGGGTCCTTCGCGTACATGTCGCGCAGCACCATCTGCTGCAGGATCATCTCGAACCAGATGCCCGTACTGGCGACGGAGGCGGCTTCCTGGCGCGTCAGCGCCTTGCGCTGGTCCTCGGTCAACTCCTGCCAGTACGCGGTCCCGTAGAGAGTGCTCCACTCGGGGCTCGCGCCGTGGTGGTCCGTGTCCAGGGGGGTGTCCCAGTCCACCTCGGTGGCCGGGTCGTACGAGAGCTTCGCGGCCGAGTCGAGCAGACGTCGGGCGACGTCCTGCTCGGCGAGCCGGTCCTGGTCCTCCGGCCGAACAGTGCTGCTTGCCATGCTGCGGCTCCTTGAATCAAGAGAGATCGACCCGACGCCGCCAGGCGCCGCTCCCGCTTGTTAGACGTCGCGTCTAGCAAGCTGTTAGACGGAAGGTATAGCAAGAGGGTGGCGGGGGCCTACCCCCGCGTAGGGAATCCGTACGATCTCTCCACGGGGCGACTCAACGCCGGTGCCTCGAAGGGGTGATGGCGCACAATCACACCCCCTCTGGGTGAAATGCACCCGTTCAGGTGAATCCTGCTGACTTTTTCGCAACGGGGCGTTCGTCGGCCGGATAGTGAAGAGGCGGCCGCGGATCCCGGATTCGGAGCGGGCCGTGCATGCGATGACCGATCATTCCTCAATTCCTTTTGTGCCGGCCTGCGAGGCATGGCCAAAAGAAAGGTGGCGGGTCTGTGCGCGTAGAGGCAACCAACCGGGTCAAGCTCGTTTTCACCCTCCTCGATGCCAACGGGAACGGGGTTCTCGACTCCGAGGACTTCGAGATCATGGCCGGCCGGGTCGTCGAGGCGGCAGTGGATTCGGACGACACGGCAAAGAGTGCGATGGCGGCCGCGTTCCGGCGGTACTGGTCGACCCTGGAGGCCGAGCTGGACGCCGACGGAGACGGCGTGATCACTTTCGACGAGTACGCCGTCTGCGTACTCACCCCCGAGCGCTTCGACGCGACGATCAGCGAGTTCGCGGAATCGCTCGCCGCGCTCGGTGACCCGGACGGCGACGGGCTCATCGAGCGCCCGCTCTTCGCGGCGCTGATGACCGCGATCGGGTTCGGACGCCCCAACATCGAGGCTCTCTTCGACGCCTTCGAACCCACGGATGCCGATCTGATCAAGGTCGAGACCTGGGTCGAGGGAATCAAGGACTACTACAGCCCGGACAAAGCCGGAATCGCGGGTGACCATCTGGTGGGTACTCCGGCGGCCTGAAATGCGGGCCCTTCTCATCGGAAAGAGAAGGGCCCGTTCCGCATTCTGTGCTCTTTGTGGTCTTCAATCGCAACCAAGGGGGACATGTGGTCGGTACGGCGCATCGGAACACCGGCGTGGAAGGCGTCGAGGGGGGTGTCGGCCTCACCGCCCTCCTGGTCGCGGCGGCGCGGGCGATCGAGACCCACCGTCACGACGCCCTCGCCGAGGACGTCTACGCGGAGCACTTCGTGCTCGCCGCCCCGCCATGCACCGGCTGGCCGGTCCGCATTCAACAGGTGCCGGACGGGGACGCGAACCCGCTGTGGGGTCGGTTCGCCCGCTACTTCGGTCTGCGGACGAGGGTCCTCGACGACTTCCTCCTCCGGTCGGTGCACTCGGACGCTCGCCAAGTGGTCCTGCTCGGGGCCGGGTTGGACTCCCGGGCGTACCGGCTCGACTGGCCACCCGGCTGCGTGATCTACGAGATCGACCGGGAAGGCGTGCTGGCGTTCAAGCACGAGGTGCTCGGTTCGCTCTCGGCGACCCCGAAGGCCGCACGTGTACCGGTCCCGGTCGATCTGCGTGCCGACTGGGTCGGAGCGCTGCTCGGGGCAGGCTTCGACCCGGCAGCCCCGACGGTCTGGCTCGCCGAGGGGCTGCTGTTCTACCTGCCCAGCGCCGCCGAGACGTACCTCATCGACACCGTGGACCGGCTGAGTGCGGAAGGGAGCGCCCTGGCCTTCGAGGTCAAGCTCGACAAGGACCTGCTGGAGTACCGCGACAGCCCGCTCTACACCGCGACGACACAGCAGATCGGCATCGACCTGCTGAACCTCTTCAACCGGGAGCCGCGACCCGACTCGGCAGGAAACCTGGCAGGCAAGGGCTGGTCCACCGCGGTTCACACCCCCTTCGACTTCACTCATCAGCACGGACGCGGCCCGCTGCCCGAGCAGAACGACGCACTTGCGGGCAACCGCTGGGCGTTCGCGAACAAGCCCAAGCGCCAGGGGGTGCCCGCTACGGGATCAGGACGGGTTTGACCACGAGGCCCGCTTCGCAGTCGCGTTCGGCCTCGTTGATGGCGGCGAGGGGGTACGTACGGATCAGCTGGTCGAAGGGGAACCGCCCGGCCTGCCACAGCCCGGTCAGCCGTGGGATCAGCACCCCCGGCACCGCGTCCCCCTCGCAGATGTGCGAGATCCGCCGCCCCCGGTCCAGCGTGCCAGGTTCGAGCGACAGCGGGGTGTGGAGCCGCGCCACCAGCCCGAGACGGCCGGTCGGACGCAGGGCGCGCAGCGCGTCGTTGATCAACGGGCCGGAGGCCGTGGTGTCGAGCGCGTACTGAGCGCCTCCGTCGGTCAGCCGCTCGATGCGGCCGGGCAGGCCGGCCGCATCGACGTGCAGCGGAATCGCGCCGAAGCGTTCAGCGAGAGCCAGCCGTTGGGGGTGCCGGTCGACGGCCACCGTCACCGCTCCGGCGGCGGTGGCCGCCATCACCGCGGCCAGGCCCACCGCCCCGGCTCCGAAGACCGCGACGGTGTCGCCGGGGGAGACGGCGAAGGAGTTGAGGACCGCTCCGGCGCCGGTGAGGAAGCCGCAGCCGAGCGGTCCCAGCAGTTCGACCGGGAGCGCTGGGTCGACCCGGACGGCATTGCGGGCCGGGACCATCGCGTACTCGGCGAACGAGGACTGGCCGAACCACCGCGGGGCCAGCCCGCCCCCGGCCGCGTCCCTGAACCGGGCCGCGTTCTCCGCCCGTCCTCCGAAGAGGTTGAGCGAGGCGAACGACTCACAGTAGGCGGGGGCCGCGTTCAGGCAGAACCGGCAGTGTCCGCAGGAGTCGAAGCTGAGCACGACATGGTCACCGACGACCAGACCGGTGTCCGGGCCGCCCGTCTCCACCACGACCCCCGCACCCTCATGGCCGAGCACCGCCGGCAGTGGTGACCGGCCGCCGGACCGCCGGACCGCCAGATCGGTCCGGCACATCCCGCACCCAGCGACCCTGACCAGGATCTCGCCCACGGCCGGCCCCGCGTCGAGCAGGACGTCCTCGACGGTGAACGGGCTCCCGTACGAGCGCAGTACCGCTGCGCCGAACCTCCTCGTCACACCTCCTCCGGACGGTGCACGACGAACGGCCTGAGATTCCCGTAGAGCCCCCACGGCCCACCGGCCACGCCGACACCGCTGTCCTTGGTGCCCGCGAAGGGCTGGGCGAGGGACAGCTCGGCGTGGTGGTTGATCCACGCCGTCCCGCACTCCAGCCGGTCGGCCACTGCCTCGGCCCGGTCGAGGTCGGCCCCCCACACCGAGCCGCCGAGGCCGAAACCGGTGCTGTTGGCCGCCTCGACGGCCTCGTCGAGGCTCCCGTACGGCAGTACCGGCAGCACAGGACCGAACTGCTCCTCCGTCACCACCGGGCTGCCGGGCGGGACACCGGTCAGGATCGTCGGAGCGAAGAAGTAGCCCGGCCGGTCCAGACGGTGTCCACCGGACGCCGCCCGGGCGCCGTCCGTCAGGGCCTGGGCCGTGCGGCGCTCGACCCGGGCCAGCTGGGGGGCGTTGTTGACCGGTCCCAGCTGCGTGTCCGGATCGAGCCCGGCTCCGACAACCGCGGCCTTCGCGCGCTGGGCGAGGGCCTCGACCACGGAGGAGTGGAGCCGGGCAGGGGCGTAGACGCGCTTGACCGCCATGCAGACCTGACCGCAGTTGCGGAAGGCCGCCCAGAACAGCCGGTCGGCGATCCGCTCCACATCCACGTCCTCCAGCAGTACGGCGGCGTCGTTGCCGCCCAGCTCCAGCGTGACCCGGGCCAGCGAGGCCGCCGCACCCGCCGCGACGGCCCGCCCGGTGGGGACCGAACCGGTGAAGGTCACATGGCGGATCCCCGGATGGGCCGCGAGGCGGGCGCCGAGCGGTTCGTGACCGGTGACGACCGTCAGCACGTCCTCGGGAAGGGCCGCGGAGACCACGGAGACCAGCAGCCGGGTGGCGAGAGGAGTGAACGGGGAGGGCTTGAGCACCACCGTGTTGCCCGCGGCGAGTGCGGGCGCGAACTTCGCCGACGCGAGCTGAAGCGGAAAATTCCACGGGACGATGGCGGCGACCGGCCCGAGCGGCCGCCAGCGGATCTCGCTGCGCACCGGCCGGTCATCGGTGATCGGCTGGGGCACGGGGGCCGAATCGGCGAAGTAGCGCAGCCGGGCCGCCGTACGGGCGATCTCCGCGTACGACTCGGCCAGCGGCTTTCCCTGTTCACGGGTGAGCAGCGGAGCGAGTTCGGCGCCGGCCGCCTCCACGGCATCGGCCGCCGCGAGCAGCGCGGTGGCACGGGCGGCGGGGTCGGACCGCCAGTTCGGCCAGGCCGCGTGTGCCCGGCCGACCACGGAGTCCAACTCCTCCGGCCGCTGGTCCGGTGCCTCGTCGAAGGCCTCGCCCGTCGCCGGATCGACGACGGGGAAGCGGTCGAGGTGCCCGACGCGCGGGACAGGGGCGCGACGGGGTTGACGTGTCGGCATGCCGGCGGTCAGCCCGCGGTGGCGGCAGCCGCGTACTCCCGGGCATGCCGGTCCATCTCGGCCCGGAACGCGGCCACCAGTTGCGGCACGATCCTTCCGGTGGTGCGGTCGCCCCCCTGGCAGACGGCCCCCCGCACCCCCACGATGTCCGTGCCGATACGGGTCAGCGCGGCGAGGTCCCCCACCTTGACGCTGCCCGCGAGGGCGGCGAGCAGATCGGCCTCGTGGGCCAGCCGGACGAACTCCGCGCAGACATCGGGCGGAACATGGTCGAAGAGCCGTGTCCCGTCCTTGATCGCGGTGTCGAGCATGGCCGCGTCCGCTCCGGAGCGCAGTGCGATGTCGGGCAGGGCCAGCGGGTTGACGCAGCCGATCCGGTGGGCGTCGGCGTACCCCGAGGCGACGACGAACGCGTCCGGTCTGTAGTCCTTCACGGCTCGGACGACCCCTCGCATCACCTCGACGCCCTGCTCCGGCGTGGCGCAGCCGTAGAGGCCGACCTTGATGTACGTGGCCCCGGACACCGCCGCGCCGAGTGCCGCCTGAGCCACCGTGCCGGGCTTGTAGGGCACGTCTCCCACCGTGGCGGACACCGGCTTGTCCGCCGGAACCGCCTCGCGGATCGCCTTGATGACCCATGGGAAGTTCGCGCCGAGCGACCCCTCGTCGGGCTTCTTCACGTCGACGATGTCGAGGTGTTCCGCCGCCTTCGCACAGTCGAGGGCTTCCTCGACGCTGTCCGGGGAGATGAGAAGCAACAATGTGGGTTCCTTCCACGCATGTCCGCCGGCCCGGAGGGCTGATGTGCGGAACAGCTCGGATCACTCGCCGTCCCGCTCATCATCGCCGCGGACCGCACTCACCGGCAGGGCGTGCGGAGTTGGAACGGGTCATTGCCCCGCCCCTTCCACGCGCCCCGGACCGCCGTCCGCGCCGGGCGCGGACGATCGGGGCCGGCCGCGCCGGTCAGGCCAGCCCGAGCTGCTTCAGCAGGCCCAGTTCATAGCTGGTGCCCCAGCGCTCGACGTGTTCGTCGTAGGCGGAGCCGCTGTTCAGCGGGGAGGGCGGGCCGGGTGCGACCGGGTCCGTCGGGAGATCGGGACCGCCGGAGCCCGCCACTTCCCCGAGCCCGGTCCGGGCCGCGATGCTTTCCTGCTGCGACATCTGTCCGCTCCTCGGTCCCTCGCCCGGCGTTGTTGTGGGCGGCAGCCCTCGGCGGGCCCGCCGCACGTCCTGATCCTTTTCTCGGCGGTGCCCAGGAGCCAGGCGACATGCCGGGATCCACCCCAACGAGTCGGCGAGCAGCCGCGGCTTACCGCCCGTCGTGAGCCGGCTCCCACACGTCAGCCGAGCGTGATCCGGCGGAAGCGGGAGAGGGCGAGAGCCATGAAGAACGCGATGACCAGGCCCGCGCAGAGCAGTGCGTACGGCAGCGCGTGGACCACCGGCCACGCCTCGCTCACCGGCATGCCCGCGGGCGGTGGATTGCCGAAGAGCTTCCGCACGGCGGTCGCCGTCGCCGATACCGGGTTCCACTCGGCGACGGTGCGCAGTGGTCCGGGCATCGTGTGGGTCGAAACGAACGCTGACGAAACGAAGGTCACGGGGAAGAGCCAGATCAGTCCGGCGCTCTGGGCGACCTCCACGCTCCGGGCCATCAGTCCGATGGTGGCCCCGACCCATGACATGGCGAACGCGAAGAGCAGGACCAGCAGGTAGGCGAGGACGGCGTCGGCCGCGGAAGCGGCGATGCGCCAGCCCACCAGGAGACCGCACAGCGAGGTCACGGACACGGTCACCGCGCTCATGACCAGATCGGACAGGGTGCGGCCGAGCAGCACGGCGATCCGGGGCATGGGCAGGGCGCGGAATCGGTCCACCATGCCCTTGTCCATGTCGTTGGCGAGTCCCAGGGCGGTGAACGCCGCGTTGAAGGTGACCGACTGGGCGAAGATCCCTCCCATCAGGAAGGTGCGGTATCCGGCGCCTCCGAGGCTCCCGCCGAAGACGTACGCCAGGAGCAGCACGAACATCACCGGCTGCACCAGGGCGGCGATCACGGAGCCCGGGGTGCGGCGCAGGTTGAGGAGATTGCGTCCGGCGATGAGGCAGGCGTCGCGCGCCGGCCGTCGGAGCGTGTTCATCGGGGACCCTCCACACCGGTGGCCGCGCCCGGTGCGCCGGCCGGCGCGGCGGCCCACTCGCGCCTGGGGTCCGACGGTCCGGAGTCCGATGGTCCGGGATCCGACGGTCCGGTTTCCGACTGTCCTGTCAGGGCCATGAAAACGTCGTCCAGGGTGGGCGGGGCGAGTTCCACCTCGCTCACTCCCACCGCCGACAGCCGGAGCCGGCCGAGCGCGTCCTCCAGGGTGAGGGCGCCGTGATCGGTGGTGACCGTGAGCCGGCCCGTCCGCGCGTCCAGCGTCGGTGTGTGCCGCCCCAGCGCGTCCAGGATCTGTGCGGCCGTCGTCCGCAGCAGGGGATCGGGCACGGTCAGCGACAGCCGCTCACCCCCCACCAGCCCCTTCAGTTGGAGGGCGGAGCCGCGGGCGATGACCCGGCCGTGCTCGATGACGACGATGGTGTCCGCGAGCTGGTCCGCCTCCTCCAGGTACTGCGTGGTCAGCAGCACCGTGGTGCCGCCGGCGACCAGCTCCCGGATGCAGCGCCAGGTGTCGGCCCGGCCCCGCGGGTCCAGCCCGGTGGTCGGCTCGTCCAGTACGACGACGACCGGACGGGCGACGAGAGCGCCGGCCAGATCCAGCCGTCGGCGCATGCCGCCCGAATAGGTGCCGCTCGGCCGGTCGGCGGCGTCCTGGAGATGGAAGCTCTCCAGCAGCTGCCCCGCCCTGCGCCGGGCGGCGTGCCGGCCCATCCCGTAGAGCCGGGCGACGAGACAGAGGTTCTCCCGGCCCGTCAGCTTCTCGTCGACCGCCGCGTACTGGCCGGAGAGGCCCAGGTTCCGGCGGACGCTCTCGGGATCCCTGCGTACGTCGTGCCCGGCCACCCAGGCCTCCCCGCTGTCCGGACGGAGCAGCGTGCTCAGGATGCGTACGGCGGTCGTCTTGCCCGCGCCGTTGGGCCCCAGGACACCGAGTACGGTGCCCGGCGCCGCCTCCAGATCCACCCCGGCCAGGGCGGTCCTGTCGCCGAACCTCCTGGTGAGCCCCTCGGCACGTATCGCCGGCTGGTTCCGCCGCTCCGTCATCATTGCCTCTCGTCGTGCGGTCGGAGTGAACGGGTGCGTCAGGCCACGGCGACGCGTGCGCTCCGCGGGGTCAGATCCGTCCAGTGCACCTCGACGTACTCCAGGCACGCGGTATGTCCGGCGGGCCCGTACACGGCCTGCCAGCCCGCCGGGATCTCGGCGAACGAGGGCCACAGGGCGTGCTGGTCCTCGTCGTTGACCAGGACACGGTGCTGGGTCTGCGGGTCGTCGAAGGGGTTGGTCATCGGTTCTCTCCCTGAGAGGTGTCGTGGGCGTCGCTCAGTGCGGCGGCCAGGGTGGTGCCGATCTGCGCGCGTGCGGTGGGCTGCATCATCTGGGCGTGCGCGCACGCGACGTCGTGGTTGTCGATGGGGCCCGTGATGTACGGGGCCCAGAGTCCGAGGCCGAAGGTGTCGGCGGGGCGGCCCTCGGTCGCGGTGAAGAAGAGTGCCGGGCCTTCGAAGCGGCGGGGTGTGTACGTCCGCATCAGCCGGGCCTGGCCCGCGAAGTTGTCCACCATCGCGTCGATGGTGGCGGGCTCCAGCGAACCGAGGGGGCTTCCGCTGCGACGGAACTCGTCGCGGACCGCGCTCGCCTCGACCGCGCCGTCCCGGCCCAGGGCCTCGTCGCCCACCCCCATGTTGGTCAGCAGGGCCCGGAACACGGTGTCCCGGTCCGCGTCGTCGAGGTCGTCCAGCGGGGCGAGCGGGAACGCGTCCAGGATGGCCAGCAGAGCCACCTGTTCGCCGGCCTCCTGGAGCTGGACCGCCACCTCCTGCACCACGTTGCCGCCGAAGGACCAGCCCATCAGGTGGTACGGCCCGTCCGGCTGGACGGCCCGGAGCTCACGGACGTACACGGCGGCCATCGACTCGATGCTGGTGGGGAACGGCCGGCTGCCGTCGAGGTTCGGCGTCTGCAGTCCGTACACCGGCTGACCGGGGTCCAGGTGGGGCAGCAGTCCGCCGTAGGACCAGGCGAGCCCGCCGGCCGGATGGATGCAGAAGAGCGGGGGCCGGCTGCCCGCCGTGCGCAGCGGGAGAAGCGTGGCCAGCGGGTTGTCCGTCTTCCCGTCGAGGAGCCGTTCGGCGAGCCCGGCGACCGTCGGTGCCTCGAAGAGGCTGCGGATGGTGAGTTCGACGCCGAGGGCCGACCGGACACGGCCGATCAGCCGTGCGGCGAGCAGGGAGTGCCCGCCCAGTGCGAAGAAGTCGTCGTCGATCAGGACGCGTTCGGCACCGAGCACCTCGGCGAACAGGGTGCACAGCACGTCCTCGGCCGGATTGCGCGGGCTGCGCCCGGCGGCGTCCGCCGCTACGAGGGGAGCCGGGCGGGACAGGGCGGCGCGGTCCAGCTTCCCGTTCCGGGTGAGCGGGAGACGCTCCAGGGACTGCCAGCCGGTCGGGACCATGTAGCCGGGCAGCTGCCGCAGCGCGTACTCCCTGAGCGCCACCAGACGCCCGGAGGCAGGGCGGGCGCCGTCGATGTCCGGTGCTCCGGACAGGACTACATGGGCGGACAGCGAAGTGCCCGCCGCATCGTCCTCGTGCGCGACCACCGCGGCCCGCACGACGTCGGGGTGGGCACTCAGCACGGCCGCGACCTCGTCCGGCTCGACCCGGAAGCCGCGCACCTTGATCTGGCCGTCGGCCCGGCCCGCGAAGAGCAGGGAGCCGTCGGACGCGCGCAGAGCGCGGTCGCCCGTGCGGTACATCCGGGCGCCGGCCGGCCCGTAGGGGTCGGGTACGAAACTGCGGGCGGTCTCGGCCGGGCGGCCGTGGTAGCCGTGGGCGAGGCTCTCGCCCGAGAGGTACAGGTCCCCGGTCACCCCCTGCGGCACCGGGCGCATCCTGCCGTCGAGCAGCGCGACCCGGGTGCCGGTGACGGGCCCGCCGAGCACCGGGCGGACGGTGTCGGCGATCCGGGCGACCAGGGTGTCGACGGTGGCCTCCGTAGGACCGTAGAAGTTCCAGCTCTGGACATCGGGGATCGCCCGCAGTGCTGTCCACAGGGCGGCCGGTACCGCCTCGCCGCCCAGGACCAGGGCCGTCGGACGGTGTGCCGCGTCCGGGGCGAGCAGCCCCGCCTCCAGCAACTGGCCGACATGGGTGGGGGTGGACTCCAGCACGTCGAGGCCCCGGCCGCGTACGACGTCCACCAGTGTCTCGGAGTCGCGTCGGGTGCCGTCGTCCAGGAGATGGAGTTCATGGCCGTCGATCATCCACAGCACGGGGTCGAAGGACGCGTCGAAGGAGAGCGCGGCGGTCAGGGCGACCCGCAGCCGCCGGCCGCCACGGGCCCGCACGGCGGGGGCGAATACCTGGGAACGGTGGTGGTCCAGCAGACGGCCCAGCGAGCCGTGGCCCACGCGCACGCCCTTGGGGCGGCCGGTGGAGCCCGAGGTGTGGATCAGGTACGCGGCGTCCCCGGGAGCCGGACGGGCCGGGGGAGGGGAAGCGTGCGCCGTCCCGTGCGGACCGGCGCCCAGTACCAGCGGACGCCACCCGGCCGGCACCCGGTGGGCGGTGGCTTCGGCAGCGAGGACCAGTACCGGCCGGGCGTCGTCCAGGACCGCCTCGATCCGCCCCGCCGGGAGGCTCGCGTCGAGCGGCGCGTAGAGCGCGCCCGCCTTGAGCACACCGAGAAGTGCGGCGACGGAGTCGAGGGACCGGGGCAGCAGCACCCCCACGCACGCACCGGCCCGGACGCCCTCGGCGTGCAGCAGGGCGGCGATGCGGTCGGAGCCCGCGTCGAGCTGGTTGAACGTCGCCTCTCCGTCCGGAGCCGCCACCGCCACGGCGTCGCCGTGCGCGGCGACGGTCTCGGCGAACCGGTCCAGGACGGTGGCCGCCCCACTGCCGGGTCCGCCGTCCCCGAGCGCGAGCAGCCGGGACTGCTCGGCCGGAGCCAGCAACGGCAGTTCGCTCACCGGGGTGTCCGGCGAACCGACGGCCTGGGCCGTCAGCGCGAGGAACCACTCCACGATCCGTTCGGCGGTGGCGGTGTCGAAGAGGTCCCGGCCGAATTCCAGCGTGCCGTCGAGGAACGCACCGTCATCGCCGGTGCCCGGACGTTCGGTGAAGCCGAAGGAGAGGTCGAACTTGGCCGCGGAGGTGTCGACCTCGTGGATCCTCGTACGCAGACCGGGCAGCTCGGCACGGGGCGGCCTGGTGTTGTTGAGGGTCAGCATCACCTGGAAGAGCGGATGGCGGCTGAGCGAGCGGGCCGGGCGCACCTCCTCCACGAGTCGTTCGAACGGGAGGTCCTGGTGGGCGTAGGCGGCGAGATCGGTCTCCCGCACCCGGGCCAGCAGTTCACCGAAGGTGGGATCGGCGCTCACGTCGGCCCGCAGCGCCAGTGTGTTCACGAAGAAGCCGACCAGTGGCTCCAGCGCCTCGTCGGTCCGCCCCGCCACCGGTGTACCGATGGTGATGTCGTCGCCCGAACCGGCCCTGTGCAGAACCGCGGCCAGTGCGGCGTGCAGCACCATGAAGGTGCTCGTGGCCGACGCCCCGGCCAGGCGTGCGAGCGCCGCCGTCGTCGCCGGCGGGACACGGAAGGCGACCGACCCGCCCCGGCCGCTCGGCACGGTGGGCCGAGGACGATCGGCGGGCAACGGCGTCTCCTCCGGTGCACCCGCCATCGCCGCCTTCCAGTAGGCGAGTTGCGTGGCGAGGGCCGAGCCGGGCACGCCGGGGTCTCCCAGCAGATCCCGCTGCCAGAGGGTGTAGTCCGTGTACTGCACCGGCAACGGGGCCCAGTCCGGTGACCGGCCTGCCGTCCGCGCCGCGTAGGCCTCAGCCAGGTCCCGGGCCAGCGGTCCCATCGACCACCCGTCGGCCGCGATGTGGTGCACGACGACGAGCAGGGTGTGCCGTTCCTCCGAGGTACTGAAGAGTCGGGCGCGCAGGGGGAGTTCGTGCGCCAGGTCGAACGGCCGGCCGGCCGCCTCCCGCAGCGCACCCGGGAGGTCCGCCTCCGCCGTCTCCGTGACGGGCAGCGCGGGGCCGGCGTCCGCGGGCGGCAGCACGGACTGGAACGGCTCGCCGTCGCTCACCCCGATCAGGGTCCGCAGGCTCTCGTGCCGGTCGACCAGATCCGTGATGGCCCGACGCAGCGCCGTACGGTCCACGGCGCCTTCCAGTTCCACCGCGAACGCGATGTGGTAGGACGCGCCATTGGGGTCCAACTGGTGCAGGAACCAGAGCCGTTGCTGCGCCGGGGAGAGTGGGGGGCGGTCGGGGCGGACGGCCGGACGCAACGCAGGCCGTGCGCTCTCCGCTCCGTCCAGCCGGCCGGCGAGCGCCGCGGGAGTCGAGGACTCGAAGAGGGTGCGCACCGGCAGCTCCACCCCGAAGGCGCCCCGGACGCGGCCGATGAGACGGGTGGCCAGCAGCGAGTGCCCGCCCAGGTCGAAGAAGTCCTCGCCCCTGCCCACGTGTTCGTGCCCCAGGCACTCGGCGAACAGCGCGCAGAGTATCTCCTCGCGCGGTGAGCGGGGCGGTTCCGCCGCCGACGGCTTTGCCCCCGGGCCGGAGGAGGAACCCCCGTCCTGCGGAAGGGCCCGGAAATCCACCTTGCCGTGCGCGGTCAAGGGCATCGAGGCGACGGAGAGCACGACGGCAGGCACCATGTACGCGGGCAGCCGCTCCGCCACGAAGGAACGCAGCTCACCCGCCGGGAGCCCGCGGCCGTCACGGGGTACGA
The DNA here is from genome assembly GCF_042672475.1 of Streptomyces sp. NPDC127177. NCBI lineage: Bacteria > Bacillati > Actinomycetota > Actinomycetes > Kitasatosporales > Streptomycetaceae > Streptomyces > Streptomyces sp. NPDC127177. The sequence continues at coordinate 66,083 of NZ_JBHXUW010000025.1, read as the reverse complement.
CCCAGCAGACGAGCTGTCCGGCACCGTCCGTGCCGGCGCGGACGGCGACCGCGCACTGCGCCACGTCGGGGTGGCCGCGCAGGACGCTCTCGACCTCGCCGGTCTCGACCCTGAAGCCGCGCACCTTGACCTGGCCGTCGGCCCGGCCCACGTAGACGAGCCGCCCCTCCCGTCGCCGCACGAGGTCACCCGTGCGGTACATGCGGGCGCCGGGGACCCCGTACGGGTCGGGGAGGAAGCGGGAGGCGGTGGCGGCGGGGAGGTTCTCGTAGCCGCGGGCCAGTCCGGCACCGGAGATATAGAGCTCACCCGTCACCCCCGGAGCGACCGGCCTCAGCCGTGCGTCCAGCACCCGAGCCCGGGAACCGGCGACCGAGCTGCCCAGGTGCGCGGACGTGCCGAAGGTGACCCGTCCCATCACGCTGTCGACCGTGGTCTCCGTCGGCCCGTAGAGATTCCACACGATGACATCGCGCATCGCGGCCAGTTGTTCCCAGAGCTGCTCGCCCAGCGCCTCACCACCCAGCGCCACCACTCGGGGACGGCGCCGGCCGGGAGCGAACAGACCGTTCAGCGCGAGCTGTTCGAGGAAGGACGGGGTGGTTTCGACGACGTCGATCGCGCGGTCGTGCACCAGCGCGGCGAGGGACTCGGGATCGCGCCGGACGGTGTCGTCCACCAGGTGGAGTTCGTGGCCGGCGATCATCCAGAGCAGTGGGTCCCAGGAGGCGTCGAAGGTGAGGGCGGCTGTCAGGGCGACCCGCAGGGGGCGGCCGTCCGCTGAGGCCTCCACGGGCTCCATGAGCCGCTCGCGGTGTCCCGCGTACAGGTTGGCAAGGGCGCCGTGTTCCACCGTGACCCCCTTGGGCAGGCCGGTGGATCCCGAGGTGTGCAGTACGTAGGCCACGTCCCCGGCACGCGGCAGGGGCGGCAGGGCGTCCTCGGCGTGCGTGTCCGGCCGGCTCTGCCCGTCCAGGAACAGACGGGGCACCCTCCCGTCCGGGATGTCCTGCGTGCCGGACACGGTCAGCAACAGCCGGGGTGCCGCGGTGTCGAGGATCGACGCGTTGCGGGCCGGCGGCTGGGCGAGGTCCAGCGGTACGTAGGCGGCGCCGGCGCGCAACACGGCCAGCAGCGCCACGATGTGACCGGAGGTGCGCGGCAGGGCCACGGCCACCCGGTCGCCCCGTTCGACGCCCGCCGCGCGGATGTGCCGCGCAAGCCGCTCGGTGCCGGCCAGCAGTTCGCCGAAGGTGAGCCGCCCGTCGGGCGCGACGACTGCGGTGCGGCCGGGCTGCAGGGCGGCGCGTGTGGTGAGGACGTCCAGCACCGTCCAGTCGGAGCCGTCGCCGGAGCCCGGCGAACCGGCGGCCGGCCTGGCGCGGGAGGCGCGCGGCAACTCGTCCAGTGCCGCGTCGCGCTGACCGGGCGTGAGGAAACCGGCGTCGTCGGCAGGCCGGTCGGGATGGGCCAGCAACGCGGTGAGGAGCCGGGAGAAGTGTTCGGCGAACCGCTCTGCCGTGGCCCGGTCGAAGAGATCCCGGGCGAACTCCAGCTCACCCTCGATACCGGCGGGCGCGCCCGCGCTGTCGTACCGCTCGGCCAGGTCCCAGGTGAGGTCGAACTTCGCGCCGGTGCCCCGTACGGAGGTCTCGTGGCTGACCGCGAGACCGGGCAGCACGGGGCGGGGCAGCGGCGTGTTGTTGAGGCTGAGCATGACCTGGAAGAGGGGGTGGCGGGAGGCGGACCGCTGCGGTGCCAGCGCCTCCACGACACGTTCGAACGGCAGGTCCTGGTGTGCGTAGGCCGCGAGGTCGGACCGCTTGACCCGTGCCAGGAGTTCCCGGAAGGCGGGGGCCCCCGACGTGTCGGTTCTGAGGACCAGTGTGTTGACGAAGAACCCGATCAGTTCGGTGAGGCTCTCGTCGGTGCGGCCGGCGACAGGTGTGCCGACGGCGATGTCGTTCCCGGCGCCCAGCCTGGTCATCAGGGCCGCGAGCGCCGCGTGCAGCACCATGAAGGCGCTGGCCCCGCTGTCGGCGGCCAGTTCCGCGAGCGCCCGGTGTGCGGCCGCGTCGACCACGACCGGCACCCGCCCGCCGCGGCCCGACGAACGGGCGGGCCGGGCGCGGTCCGTGGGGAACCCGCTCTCCTCGGCGAGCCCGTCAAGGGCCGCCGCCCAGTGCGCCAGCTGCCGACTCGCGACACTGTCCGGCTGTCCGGGGTCACCGAGCAGCGACCGCTGCCACAACGTGTAGTCGGCGTACTGCACCGGCATCGGCTCCCACCCGGGCGCGGTGCCCGACGCGCGGGCCGCGTACGCGGTGGAGAGGTCGCGCAGCAGGGGCCCCATCGACCAGCCGTCGGCGGCGATGTGGTGGAGCACGAGCACCAGGACGTGCTCGTCCGCTCCGGTCGGGAAGAGCTGCGCCCGCAGTGGGAGCTCCCGGTCCAGCGCGAAGGGCGCGGGGTCGGGCCGTACGGTCAGGGCGTCGCCGGCCTCCTCGACCACCAGGGGCGACCCGGCGGCGGCGGCGGTCAGCACGTGCTGCCGCACGCCCTCCGCGTCCTCGGCGAAGACCGTCCGCAGGCTCTCGTGCCGGGCGACGACGTCACCGAGCGCCATCGCCAGGACGTCCCGGTCCAACGGCCCGGACAGGCGCAGGGCGAGGGGTACGTGGTAGGCGGTTCCGGCGTCCGACATGGCCTCCGTCACCCACAGGCGCTGCTGTCCGGACGAGGCGGGCAGCCGCTCCGGGCGGGGCAGGACCGCGGTCACGGCGGGCCGGGCGGGCGGGGCGGTGGCCAGCAGCGCGACGAGCCCGGCCGGCGTCGGCGACTCGAACAGGGACCGGATCGGCAGTTCGACGCCGAACTCGGCCCGGATCCGGCCCACCAGACGCGTCGCCATCAGCGAGTGGCCGCCCAGCAGGAAGAAGCTGTCGTCCCGGCCCACCCGCGGCAGTTCCAGGCACCCCGCGAACACGGCGCACATCCGCTCCTCGTCGGGTGTGCGCGGTGCCCCGCCCCGGGTGGCCACGGGGTGGGCGGGCGGCAGCAGCCCGGCGTCCAGCTTTCCGTTCGGTGTGAGGGGCAGCCGCTCCACCGTCGCGTACGCGGACGGCACCATGTGGTCGGGAAGGGCCTCGACGAGGGCGTCCCGCACGGCTGCGAGATCGAGACCGGCCGTGGCGTCGGCGGGCACCACGAAGGCCGCGAGGCGTTCGGCACCGTCCTGGTCCGGGGCGGCGGTGACCGCCGCGGCCGTGACCCCCGGCACCTCCCGCAGGACGGACTCGATCTCGCCGGTCTCCACACGGTGGCCGCGGATCTTGATCTGACGGTCGCCGCGGCCCAGGAACTCCAGCATTCCGTCGTCGTCCCACCGGGCGAGGTCCCCGGTGCGGTACATGCGGCCCCCGGGCGCTCCGAACGGGTCCGGCATGAAGCGCTCCGCGGTGAGCCCGGGACGTCCGGAGTATCCACGGGCCACGCCCTCGCCCGAGAGGTACAGCTCACCGGATCCGCCGCGCGGCACCGGGTGCAGCGACGGGTCGAGCACGTACGCCCGGACACCGGCGACCGGCCGTCCGATGACGGGGGCCGGGCCCGCGAGCCGGGCGGTCACGGCGTCCACGGTGGCCTCGGTCGGTCCGTAGAAGTTGAAGACGAGGAGGTCGTCCAGGGCGGAGAGCCGCTTCCACAGGGCGTCGTCGACGGGCTCGCCGCCGAGGGCGATGACGCGCGGCCGGTGCCCGGGGGTCGCGAGCAGCCCGGCGGTGAGCAGCTGGCGCAGGTAGGCGGGTGTCGTCTCGATGACGTCGATCCGCTCCCGGACGAGGTGCTCCACGAGCGCCTCGGGGTCACGCCGGACGGCGTCGCCGACGATGTGCAGCTCGTGTCCGGCGGCCATCCACAGGACCGGGTCCAAGGACGCGTCGAAGGAGGCCGGCGCGGTGAGAGCGACACGGAGCCCGCGGCCGTACGCCCGCTCCGCCAGGGCGTGGGACTCCCGCCGGTGGTGTTCGAGGAGGTTGCCGAGTGAGCGGTGCTCGACGACGACGCCCTTGGGCCTGCCGGTGGAACCCGAGGTGTAGATGACGTAGGCGGCGTCCCGGGGGCCGGGGCTGACCGGCGCGCTCACGTCGGGTTCCTGCTGGACGAGGTCCGGGTCCACGAGCGGAAGCGAGCGTGCGGGATCGATCAGGTGCGCCGACTCGGTGGTCGCGACCAGCGCGGCCGGGGCCGAGTCCTCGATCATGAAGGCCAGCCGGTCCGCCGGGTAGGACGGGTCGAGCGGCAGATAGGCGGCCCCCGCCCGCATCACCGCCAGCATCGCCACGACGAGTTCCGTGGTGCGGGGCAGGCCGACGGCTATCCGGACCCCGGGGCGGGCCCCGGCGGCGGCGAGCACTCCGGCGAGCGCGTCGACTCGGCTGTCCAGCTCCGCGAAGGTCAGCCGGGTGGACCCGGACACGACCGCGGTGCGGTCCGGGGAGATCCTGGCCTGCCGGGAGAGCTGCTCGGGCAGGGGGACGGGCGGGGTGCCGCCCGCTGCGGGGGTGTGCGGTGCGCCGAGCCCCGGGACGAGCCGGCGTTCGGCGTCGCTGAGGAAGTTCAGCGATCCGACGGTGCGGGACGGCTCGTCGGCGAAGTCCTCGATCAGCCGGCACAGCCGCCGGTGATGTCCCGCGAGCTCCTGCGCGGTGTGGCGCTCGGGGTTGCCGTGCAGGTCGATGTGGAGGCCGCCGTCGGCGTAGGAGGCGTGCACGGCGACGGCCAGGTCGTCCACCGGACCGATGGACAGGTTGTGCAGGGTGGCCGGGTGCGGGCCGAAGCGGAGGCTGTCGTCGAAGGCCAGGATGTTGACCGAAGGGCCGCTCAACGGCACGTCCGTGCCCGCGAGACCCCGGTCCTGCCGCAACTCCTGCGCGGCGTAGCGCTGATGCCGCAGAACCTTTCGGGCCTCGGCGGAGGCGCGCCTGGCCACATCGGCCACCCGGTCCGACGGGGCGAGTGCCAGCCGCATCGGCAGGATGGAGCTGAGCATGCCCGGTGTGGCACGGGCGAGCGGGGTCCGCCTCGCGGTGACCGGCAGCCCCAGCACGACCTCACCGACGCCCTGGCTCCGGTGCAGGTAGACGGCCAGTGCGGTCATGAAGAACGTCGGCCATCCCACCCCCGACTCCCGGGCCGCGGCCCGCAGCCGGTCCGCCCGCGCGGGCGACAGCTCCTCGCGTACCCGCAGCGAACCTCGGCCGGACACGGGCCGGGTCCGGCCGGCCCCGGCCGGAGTGGGGGCGCCCGCCAGGTACCGCGACCAGAACGCGCTGTCCTCGGCGTGCTGTCCGGACGCGCGGTAGGCGTCCTCCTCGTCGATGAGCGCCGCGAGTGTGCCGCCCGCGCCGGCCGGCGGCGTGCCCCCGGCAGCGTCGAGCGAAGCGGTGTAGGCCTCGGCGATCCGGGAGAGCGCCAGCGCGGCGCCGTACCCGTCGAGCGCGAGGTGATGGACCTGCTGGTGGAAGAGATGACGCGTCTCGGCCAGGCGGTAGAGGGTCATCCGCACCAGCGGACCGCTGGTGACGTCCACGGGCCGCCGCAGCGCTGCCTCCATGCGCCGCAACGCCTCGCCATGGGGATCCGCGTGACCGGAGAGATCGACCAGGGGTACGTCGAGCGGGGGCCGGCCGGTGCCGTCGGCGCCGTGGATCCGCTGAAAGGGGACACCGTCACGCTCACCGAACGTCACCCGAAGCGCTTCGTTCCCGCTCACCACACGGCTGACGGCGGCCCGCAGCACGGCAGGGTCCAGCCGGCCCCGGACGTCCGCGTACTCCGCCACGTTGTACGCGGGGTCGTCCGCGTCGATGCGCTGCGCGAACCAGATGCCCCGCTGGGCGGCTGTCAGCGGCAGAACATCCTGGGGAGCCATGGTGTGTGGGGCGTCGGTCACGCGTTCTCACCTCTGTGGAAGGCCTGAGGGCCGGGGAACGGCTCAAGGCGTTGCGCCGGTTCAGGACGGATTCGGTACGGGAGCCCCTGTTCGCACGGGCGGCTCCATGGCGGGCGGCTACCTCATGGCCGCGCCCCCGCTCCGCGCTGACGGGCCTTCACGCGTCGCGGTTGTGAAGCGGAAATCTGACGCACCGACACCGTGCCGTGCTCCTTCGAAAGTCGCTGCCGCCCCGAATGGGCTGTCACAGCAGTTGTTCGGAGTCACAGATGTCCCGGATTGGCGATGTGACGCGGGACACAGTCGCGAGCCTTCGGCTTTGCGCTTCGCGTGTGCATAAAGCCGGTGGAGCGATGGATTCGAGCCGGCGACCAAGCCGGAGCGGCCGACAGCTTCGAAGTGTCCATGTCGAAAACGACCACTCGGAACATCACGAGATCTCTGGAGCGTCCATGAAGTTTTCCGCAGGTGTCCCGCGCCCGTTCCTCACCCTGGCGGCCGCGGGGGCACTGGTGATGGCGTCGGCGGCCGGTGCCGGAGCGGTCTCGGCCGCCGGTCAGCCGGCCCCGGCCGGCCACTCCATACGGGCGGACCAGTCGCGCGGAGGCGGTATCGCGTCGACCGGTTCCTACCGCGGCGTCCAGGGCGGCAACCTCTGCCTGCTCTCACGCTGCTCGGTGGGGGAGTCCGCCCCCGGCCGTGACGCGGGGCCGAGCAACACCCAGGGCTTCAACCTGTGCCTGCTCGCACTCTGCACCGTGCGGCCCTGACACCGTCCCCCGGCCACGGTGCCGGGTCGCCGCGGGCACTCCTGGGGCACCGCCCCGCCCGCGGCGACCCGGCGTTGGCCGCCGCCTCGGAGACGGAACCGCAGGTCAGGCGTTCCCCCAGGTCACAGGGGGTGGCGTAACACCGGCGAAACATGAGTGGGGGTACGGTCTGCAACCCTTGACACATCCGGGAGGCAGCACATGGCCACGGGCCGGGCAGCACAGGCACGGCGGGCCGCGGACGCGCTGCGACAGCGCGTCGTCGCCGGCGAGTTCACGGACGGCAGACTCCCCGACGAGTACGTACTGAGCCGGTCGCTCGGCACCTCGCGCAACGTCGTCCGCGAAGCGCTGAACCTGCTGCGGGACGAGAACCTGGTCACCCGGCGGCGCGGCATCGGCACCCTCCTCACGGCACACACCTACCGGCACGGCCTCGACCGCCTCGCGGGTCTCGCCGAGGAACTCACCCCGTACGGCACCGTCTCCAACGACGTGCGCGAGGCGCGCGTCGTCCCGGACCCGCCCCCGGCGATCGCCGCACGGCTGGATCTCCCCGAGGGCTCGGCAGCCGTCCACATCGAACGGCTGCGCCGTCTCGACGGCACCCCGCTCTCCCTGGACTCGACGTGGCTGGCACCCGACATCGGCCGTCCACTGCTCGACCGCGACCTCGCGGGACGCGACCTGTTCGCGCTCATCGAGGAGGTGACCGGGGCCCGTCTGGGAAGCGCCGAGGTCACCGTGCACGCGGTCACTGCCGAGCCGGACACCGCCCGCGTGCTCGACGTGGCGGACGGCGCGGCGCTCTTCGCGATCGACCGGATCACCCGGCTGCCCGACGGGCGCCCGGTCGACGTGGAGTCCCTGCGCGTACGGGCCGACCGGTTCGCGCTGCGCGCCGTACTCCCGAGGAACTGACCGCATGACGGCCCAACCGGACGCGGCCCACCTCGTCCTCCTGGCGCTGATCGGGCTGCTCGGCGGCATCGGGATCACGGCCATCGGGCCGGGCGGCGTGCTGCCGACCATCGGCCTCTTCCTGCTCACCGGCCTGCCACCGTCCGGTGTCGCCGGCACCGCGATCGTCACGCACGTCGCCACCGGCGTCCTCGGCACGACCGCCTACACCCACTCCGGTCAGCTGAAGGCACCGGGCACCCGCCGCTGCGCCGCCGTACTCGCCGCCGCCGCACTGGCCGGCACCCCGCTGGGCGTGCTGTGCAACACCATGGTCGAAGGACGCGGCTTCGGGCTCCTGCTCGCCTTCGCGGTCACCGTCACCGGGGCGCTGGTGTGGGTGCGCGACCGGCGCGCCGGCGACCTGCCGGACGAGCTCACGGCCCCCGGCATCCCGTGGGGGCGCACGGCCGCGATCGGTGTCGTCGTATCGCTCGTGGCGGGTCTGTTCGGCCTCGGCGGCCCGATGCTGAGCGTGCCCCTCCTCGTCGTCTGCGGGATGCCCGTGCTCGCGTCGCTGGCCGCGGCCCAGGCCCAGTCCATCGTCATCGCGAGCGTCGGCACGGTCGCGTACGTGATCCATGGCGACGTGAACTGGCCGCTGGCCGCGCTGGTGGGCGTGCCGGAGCTGGCCGGCGTCCTGATCGGCTGGCGCATCGCCCACCGGATCCCGGCCAGACGCCTGAAATACGCCCTGGTCGTCTCCCTGCTGGCCATGGCGCCCTACCTGGCGCTGCACACCTGAGCCGGTGCCGACGGCCCCCGGTCTGCCCGGCGGTGCTCTTCGCCGTCCGGCGCGAGGTGCCCGACGTGCCCGAAGCACCGGGGGAGCGCATGCTTGGGGTGAGAGGTGCGCCCCGCACGCAGTTCCCTCCCGCCATGGAGACGACCGATGGCATCTCCCGGCCGCGACCACCAGGAATCGGGCGCCGGGCTGAATCGCGCCGCGGCGGCACTCCTCGACGACCGCGCCCGGATCTGCTGGTGGTCGAGTGCGGCCGCGGACCTGCTCGGCTGGACCGGCGACCAGGTGACCGGAAGACCTGCCCGTCGGCTTCTCGCACCCGGGCGTGGGAAGGCGTCCGCCCATGGGGGGACCGGGCGGACACGGCTCCGGCACAGCTCGGGGCGGCTGATCGAGGCCGACGTCCGGCTGATGGGCTCGGACACCCCGGGGACCACGCTCGTGGTCGCGGAGCCGGCAGGAACACCGGAGGGATGGGACCAGGACTCGGTCCTCGCCCGTTCCGTGCTGGCCCAGGACGACATCGCCATCATCGAGTGCGACATGAGCCTGCGCGTCGTCCGCTCCAACGCCGCCTGCGATCTGCTGTGTCCCGAGGGTGCCGGCGACGACTGGCTGGTCGAGCTGCCCGGTGCGGGCATCCACGGGACCGTCCGCGAGTTCATGGCCCGGGTGGCGGAGACGGGAATGCCCGTCATCGCCGCCGAGTACCCCTTCGGTGAACTCGGCTCCGACCGGATGCTGTCCCTCACCTGCATCCGGGTCAGCGACCCGGCCGGCGCGCCGCTGGGCATCGCCATGGCCGCCATCGAGGTCACCGGGCGCCACCGCGCCCAGCAGCGCCTGTCGACGGCGTACCGGAGCGGGCTCGGTATCGGGGGCTCACTCGACCTGGTGCACAGCGCCCGCGACCTGGTGGCCGTGCTGGTGCCGGCACTCGGCGACCTCGCCAACGTCGACTTCCCCGACGATGTGCTGGAGGGGCGCGATCCGCCGCTGGGCCACCCCGGGCAGGAAGCGTTCGCCCCGCGCCGGGCGGCCGTCCAGGCGCACGGCGGCACGTGGCCCGCCGCACTGGTCCAGGTCGGTGAGCCCGTGCCCGCAGTCCCGGAGAGCCCGACGATCGCGGTCAGGACCGTCGGGGGTGTGGTCGCCGCGGACGCCGCACTCTCGCGGGAGATCCTCGGTCACGACCCGTACCTGATCAGGCGCCACATGCCGGAAGGGATGCACCACTCACTCGGCTGCCCGCTCTATTACCGGGGCCGTTTCTTCGGATACGCCTCCGTGTACCGCACCCGCGATCCCTCGCCGTTCGACGACGCCGACATCAAACTCATGCAGGACCTCTGCCACCGCACGGCCCTCGCCATCGACAACGCGTACCGGTTCACCCGGGAACACCAGACGGCTATCGTCCTTCAGCAGAGCCTCCTGCCCCCGTCGACGACGAAGAGCACGGCCACCGAGACCGCGGGCGTCTACGTGCCCGCGAGCGGCAGTGTGAGCGTCGGCGGGGACTGGTTCGACGCCTTCCCCCTGTCATCGCTGAGAACGGCGCTGGTCGTCGGCGATGTCATCGGCCACGGGCTGCAGGCCACCGCCACCATGGCCCGGCTCCGCACCGCGGTCCAGACCCTGGCCGATCTCGACCTTCCCCCCGACGAACTCCTGGCACGGCTCGACGACCTGGTCCAGCGCATGGAGGGCGAGGCCCAGGAGTCCGACACCGTCGGCGCCTCCTGCCTGTTCGCCGTCTACGACCCCGTCACCGGGGTGTGCCAGATGGCGAGCGCCGGCCATCCGCCCCCGGCCGTAGCCCTGCCCGACGGGCGGGTGGAGTTCCTCCCCGTGGTTCCGGGACCGACCCTGGGCGTCGGCGACAACCCGTTCGAGGTTTTCAGCACGACGCTGCCGGTCGGCAGCATCCTCGCCCTCTACACCGACGGCCTGGTCCGCCGCGGCAGGGACTCCGGCGGCGGCGAGGCCGCCCTGCTCGACGCACTGGGACGACTGGCCGGGGCCGGTCGGTCGCCGGACGAGATCGGCGCCGAGCTGATGGCCGGTCACCCCACGCCGGAGTACCAGGACGACGACGTCACGCTGCTCCTCGCCCGCACCCGGACCGTCACCGAGGAGAACACGGCGGCGTGGGAGTACCCGGCCGACCCGGCAGCCGTAAGCGCGGCACGCGCCGACGTCAACGTCCAGTTGGAGGCCTGGGGCCTCGACGAGCAGATGTTCGCCACCGAACTGATCGTCAGCGAACTGATCACCAACGCAGTCCGTTACGCGGGCGGACCGGTGTCCCTGCGGCTGATCCGTGACCGGGTCCTGGTCTGCGAGGTCTCCGACCCCAGCAACACCCAGCCCCACCTGCGCAGGGCCCGGAGCACCGACGAGGGCGGCCGCGGACTGTTCCTGATCGCCCAGCTCACCACCCGCTGGGGCTGCCGCTACGGCACGAGCGGCAAGACCATCTGGACCGAACAGGCCCTGGACGGCTCACCACATGGGGCCGACCGCGCCATCGAACCCCTGTAGGGCGGCGGCGTACGGCGCGGGCGCGCGCGCTGGATGCGTGGCGCGTACGACGGCGCGGGCGATCCGGCGCTGCCGAGCGCGTGGAGATGGCGGGCTGGACCTCTATGCTTCGGGCGTACAGAAGGCGGAGCGGGGGGACGGGACGTGAGTGGTAACGGGGGGTTGGGGCCGTATCCGGGACCGGGTAACGGCCTGCCACCGCAGCAGCCTCCGCCGTCCGGGCCCTACGGGCCGTACGGGCCGCAGCCCCCGCCGTCCGGGCCGTACGGCCCACCGCCCCCACAGCGGAACGGACCTCCCCAGCCCTACCCGTACGGACCTCCCCAGCCCTACCCGTACGGTCCGCCGCAGCCACCACCGGGTGGGTGGCCTCCGCAGCCGCCCCATCCGCCGACGCCTTGGCAGCGGATCCGGCGAGCGGGCAACCCGATCGGACTCGCCAGACGTGTCTTCACACCGTCGCGTCCGGGGCGGGTGGAGGATCTCGCCGTCAGGCGGCTCCAGTTGATCCGTACGCTGGTCGGGTTCGCGGCTGTCACCTGGCTCGCCTTGTCCTACCGGCTGGTCTCGTCCGCCAAGGGACTGATGGATGACCGAGTCGACCAGGTGTGGAACAGCGTGCTGGTGATGGCGGTGACCTTGCCGGTGGTCGTGGGGGTCTTCGTGGCGATGTCACGGCCGCCGAACCGGCGTGTGTTCCTGCGGCGCGCCCTCAGGCCGCTGGGCGCGATGCTGGCCCTGTTCGGTTCGGTCTTCGTGGTCGTGGCGCTGGAGATCGCGGACCAGAAGGGCATGAGCGACGAGATCGTTCCGGACAACATCTACGTCAAGGTCGCCGGGTTCCTCTTCCTGTTCCTGTGGTGGCTGCCGTTCGTGCTCTACGGCGTCGTGATGTCGACGGCGACCGTGTTCCGCACGGCGGACATCCACGACCTGGTGCCGCCCCTGGTGGCCACCGCACTGGTGTGGGAGCTCGCGGTCATCGACCTGTTCACCGGCTCCTACGAAGGGGTCCCGTTCGGCACCCGCATGCTGTTCACGCTCGGGGCGCCGATCTCCGTAACCGCGGTCACCCTGTGGGAGGTTCGCCGCCTGCGTGACCGACATGGCATCACCGTGCGCGGCACCCTGCTGCGCTGACGGCCCGGGCAGGATGCGCCCTGCCCGGGCCTGTCTTGCCGTCGCGAGGACGTGGTCAGTCGACCTTCACCCAGTCCAGGGTGCGTTCCACAGCCCTCTTCCAGCCCGCGTAGCCCTCCGCGCGCTGCTCCTCGGACCACTGCGGCGACCACCGCTTCGACTCGTGCCACTGGGTGCGCAGCTCGTCGGTGTTCTGCCAGAAACCGGTGGCCAGCCCCGCCGCGTAGGCGGCGCCGAGAGCGGTCGTCTCCGCGACGACGGGCCGGCTGACCGGGACGCCGAGGACGTCGGACTGGATCTGCATGCACAGGTCGTTCGCGGTGACACCGCCGTCGACCTTGAGCACGTCGAGATGGACGCCGGAGTCCTGTTCCATGGCTTCGACCACGTCGCGGCTCTGGTAGCAGATGGACTCCAGCGTCGCCCGTGCCAGGTGGGCGTTGTTGTTGTACCTGGCCAGGCCGACGATCGCACCACGCGCGTCGGAACGCCAGTACGGCGCGAACAGGCCGGAGAACGCGGGAACGAAGTACATGCCCCCGTTGTCCTCGACGCCCCGGGCCAGTCCCTCGCTCTCGGCCGCCGACTTGATGATCTTCATCTGGTCGCGCAGCCACTGGACCGCGGATCCGGTGACGGCGATGGAACCCTCCAGCGCGTAGACCGCCGGACTGTCGCCGAACTGGTAGGCCACCGTGGTGAGGAGGCCGTGCTGCGAGCGGACCAGCTCGGTGCCGGTGTTGAGCAGCAGGAAGTTGCCGGTCCCGTAGGTGTTCTTGGCCTCGCCGGGGGAGAAGCAGACCTGGCCGACGGTGGCCGCCTGCTGGTCGCCGAGGACTCCGCCGATGGGAATGGCGGCACGCAACGGCCGGGAGGTGCGGGTGGAGCCGTAGGCCTCCGGGTGCGAGGAGGGGTTGATCTTGGGAAGCATCGCCCGGGGAATGTTGAAGAATCCGAGGAGTTCGTCGTCCCAGTCGAGGGTCTCCAGGTTCATCAGCATGGTACGGCTCGCGTTGGTCACGTCGGTGGCATGGATACCGCCGTCCGGCCCGCCGGTGAGGTTCCACAGGACCCAGGCGTCCGTGTTGCCGAAGATGGCGTGACCGGCCTCCGCCGCTTCCCGTACGCCGTCGACGTTCTCCAGGATCCACTGGATCTTGCCGCCGGAGAAGTACGTGGCCGGCGGCAGACCTGCCTTGCGGCGGATGACCTCGCCCGCGCCCGAGCGGTCGAGCCCTGCCGCGATGGTGTCGGTACGGGTGTCCTGCCACACGATGGCGTTGTAGTAGGGCTGACCGTTGCGCGGGTCCCAGACCACCGTCGTCTCGCGCTGGTTGGTGATCCCGATGGCCGCCAGGTCGCTCGGTGACAGACCGCCGTGCCGCAGCGCGTTCTGCATCACCGAGTTGGTGCGCTCCCAGATCTCCACCGGGTCGTGCTCCACCCAGCCGGAGCGGGGCAGGATCTGCTCGTGCTCCAGCTGGTGTTTGGCGACCTCGTTGCCGCCGTGATCGAAGATCATGAATCGGGTGCTGGTGGTCCCCTGGTCCACCGCGCCTATGAAGTCCGCCATGATGTGCTGCCTCTCCGGCCGGTGTGCTCAGTCCTTGGGTGCCGGGATGCGTCCCGGCGGTTCGGGTACCGCGGACGGCAGGAACCGTCCGACGAAGACCTTGTAGAAGCCCGCGCCGAGCAGACCTCCGACGAGCGGGCCCACGATGGGCACCCAGAAGTAGAGATTTCCGTACTGATCTCGCCACGCACCGTTGTAGCCGGTGATGAAGCTCGCGAGCCGGGGGCCGAAGTCACGGGCGGGGTTGATCGCGTAGCCCGCGTTGGTTCCCCAGGCCATCCCGATCGCGACCACGACCAGGCCGATGATGAACGGGCCCATGTTCGAGCCGGGCGGGGTGTTCAACAGGTCCGTGATGGCCATGATCAGCAGCAACAGGATCGCGGTGCCGATCACCTGGTCACGGAACGCGCCCCACTCGTGGACCGGCAGAGCCGCGTTGCCGTTGGCCGGCAGTGTGGAGAACACGGTCTGCGTCTTGATGGTGTGTCCGGGGTCGGCCTTGGCCAGCGCCTCGGTGTAGTTCCAGCGGACGAGGAGTGCGGCCACGAACGCGCCGACGGTCTGCGCCAGCGCGTAGGGAGCCACCTTGCTCCACGGGAACCCCCTGAAGGCGGCCAGCGAGAGGGTCACCGCGGGATTCAGATGGGCCCCGCTCAGCCGCGCCGCCACGTAGACGCCGAGCGTTACGCCCAGCCCCCACGCCCAGGCGATGCTGTCGTGGTCCCCGAGGCCGCCGGTCGGATCCGTGAGATCTCCACCGGCCGCCACCTGGGCCACGACACCGCATCCGAACAGGATGAGGATCATCGTGCCCGCGAATTCGGCGCACAACTCGCTGACGATTCCGGACTTCTCACGTTGCTCAGCCATGGAAGCTCGCCCTCCGCCGACGGAGCCGGCTGTCGACTATGTGTCAGCAGGCTAAGACGTGTCGGGAAAAAGGGCATACGGGATGACCTGAACGCCTTGACGGGGATCGCGGGCACCGGCACGGCGTATGACGCCCGACGGCCGTGGGCGCCGCAGGTCGGAGGGGGGACGGACCTCGCGGGCCGGTGAATCCGTCCCCGCGGCGGAAGCCCAGGACACTGACCCGACCGGGTGAGAGCGGGGGCGCCCGCACGATCCGACCGCAGTCGGCCGGCCGGCCCGGAACGGCAGATCGCTCCGGCCCTCAGCGGCGCATCGGCGAGCGCAAGATGGACCGGCCACGACCTGAACGACAGCCGGGACAAGACTTCGCCCGCCCGGCAGCGCCTGTTTCGGAAGTGGGACGGAACCTTCCGCGCGGTCGCCGCGTCTCTCTCGATGACCTGACGGCACGCCATGAGCATTGTGCCGTACCACGAGCGACAGCGGGGGAGACACACATGCGTATACGCAGGACGCTGGGAGCAACCCTGGCGACGGTGGCGCTGAGCGTGGGGATCGGTGCCGTAGCGACGCCGTCCGCCCACGCGGCAACCAACTGCGCGCCGGACAGCGACGGGATCAGGTGGTACTGCAACAACGTGTCGGGCGCGCCGGTGTACGGCATCATCGGCAACAACCACTCGTACCCGGACGCCAGCAAGGTCGTTGGTTACATGTACTCCAACCCGAGCTGGTTCTACTGCAAGCTCGACGGCCAGGACTGGGTCGGTGGACCCCACCCCACGCGCTGGCTGATGACCGTCGCCGACAACGGCCAGCTGGGCTTCATGAAGGACACCGCGATCTCCAGCGAAACCAACCCGGTCCGGAACTGCTGACCACTGGGTACCCGTCGGTCGGGGCAGCTTTCTGCCCTCTTCCGGCGTGTGGACCGGCGCGCCCGGTCGCCTGACCGCAGGTGACCGGGCAGTCGATCGAAGGGCGGGCGCCGAGCACGGCACCCGCCCTTCGATCCCAGTGGTCAGCGCGGGTCCGGAACGACCTGGGGGGCCCTTCGCGGGGACACGACTCGTTGTAGAGTGGGCGGACAGCCTTTGACCTGCATATACGCAGGCAGGGAGCCTAGGTCCAGGAGTAGCTTGATGATGCGCACCATGTTCAGGTCGAAGATCTAGCTAATTGGCGTTTCCGCAGGTCAGCGGCATAATATGCTCCCCTCAGGTCAGCAAACGGTCAGCATGCGTCCCGGACGTGTCCCCGCTTGCTGACCTGCGACCTACGGTGCGGCGCCTTAGCATGATTCTTGGGCTGGAACGGATGGTCCATCGCATGGCCCGACAGCTCGCCCGCGGCGTGGGGTCCTTCTTCAAGGACTGCGGCTGCGCGAAGCCCACCCGCTGCCCTCACCCGGACTCGATTCGTTTCCGGGACGCGCTCGGCAAGCAGCGCGAGGAGTCCGGTTACGGCGCACAGGACGACGCGATCGAACGCCTCACGCAGCTGTACGCGGAGAAGAGGACCACAGCGCCGTCGGTGGCGGCGGCCCGCCGTGAACTGGGCCAGCTGACGGTCGAGGAGTACGCGAAGCAGTGGCGTCCCCGGCAGCGCAAGATGACGGATTACTCCACGGGGGAACACGTCGACAGCTCGATCAACGTGCACATCGTCCCGCGCCTCGGGTCGCGGAAGCTGAACTCGGTCACACCGATCGTGGTGGAACGCTTTCTGGACGAGATGGAGAAAGACGGGGTGGGTCGCGGGAACCAGGTGCATATATTCCGGGTCCTCAAGACCATCCTGCGGGACGGGGGCTATGGCGGCCGCATGTTCAGCCTGCCGCTGGAGGCCGCTGACCTTCATGTCGTTGATGGGCTTGCACGGGTAGCCCTCCAACATCCCCCCGTAGGTCGAAGACATTCGGAGCTCGGTGAGCTCGATCGAACGGCCAGATGAGAGGGCTATGTGGCTCAGCGACATGCCGACACCCTATGCACACGATCACTTCCGATACACGGCCTAAAGGTTGTTGCAGAAGGGTGGGTGTGGGCAGGCCGGGATGGCGTTTGACCTGCTGGTCAGCCTGTCATGGCGAGGTTGTGCATGGTGGCGACGGCTTGGACGGCGTGGTGGAGTCCGTCTCCTTTCTGGCGGCAGTCGCGGAGGATTTTCCAGTTCTTCATGCGGGCGAAGGTGTGCTCGACGCGGGCGCGGACGCGTCGGTGTTCGGCGTTGTCCTCCTCCTGTCCGCGCAGGAGTGGGCGTCCGGCTCTTCTGCGGTGCGGGAGGATCGTTTCCGCACCGCTCCCGTACTACCTTCACCAACTTCTCGAACCGGCCCATTCGCAAGCCGGTGAACGTCTCCACCCACAACGACTCAGCCCGCAACACCCCACCCATACAAGAGGAATGCCCCATCCCAGGCGTTCTGCAACAACCTTTAGCTTGATCTTTAACCTGTATGGCGTGGGCGTGGGGTCGTTGACTTCTTCGTGGTCGGGGTAGGTGCGCTGGTGCTCGCGGGTGTGGTGGTAGGCGAGGTAGGAGTCGAAGTCGCCGTTGGTGTGGACGGCGCGGAATCCGAGGACAGCTTCGGCGCCGGCGAGGCCCCAGCGGGCACCGGCGATATCGAGACGGTCAGATCGGCGGGAGATCCGCACCGGTCATCCCCTCCGCCAGACGGTCACGGTCTGCACCCCGACCACTCCGCCCCCGCCCACCGGCTCGACCGCCGCCGATCGTGCGACCGCGTCCACCGCGGCTCCCTCGGCTGAGAGTTCCTCCAGCGTCTCCCACGTCACCGTCAACCGGTCCAGCCGCCCCCGCTCCGCCCCCAGCCGTCCAGTCAACGCAGCGACCTGCCCGCTCCACCCGCGCCCGCACCGCCGCCCGCCGCGCTTCAAGTTCCCCGAACAAAGAGCCCATCCGGCACCGCCTCCTCTACCCGCACGGTAGAGACCACCGCACCCCGCCCCAGCTCAGCCGTCCCCGGGAAGGAGCCGCACCCAATCCTGGTAGGCCCTCCTGACTATGTCAGCATAGACAGCAGAGGGTGCGGTGTGGGCGTGAACTGGCCGTTGTGCTGGAATTTGCTTGTGACGCAGGGGCAGGATCTTCCCTGCCGCGCGAATGCTCCAACGTGATTAGTAGGTTTTTGATGGAGGTCTGCGTGCCGAGTGATATAGGTGAGTCGTGGCAGCGGGTTGTGTCCTGGCTGTGTGAGTATGCCCCGGTCAGCCACCGTGCTCTGGGGGATGCGGCGAGCGAGGAGGAGATCGCGGCTGGGGAGAAGAAGGTAGGTGTTCGGTTCCCGGAGGATCTGCGTGCTTATCTGAAGGTCAACAACGGGACCGTCACCCGGCTCGATGGGTCGAACGGCCTGACGGGTTCTTGCCCAGAAGGCGAGTTCCTCGTTGGCGGATGGGCGCTGCTGCCTCTGTCGAGTATCGAGCGGCTGCATCATCAGATGATGCCTGGTCCGAGCGAGGATGAGAGCTATTGGAGGAAGGAATGGATTCCTTTCGCCGCCGAGTCTTATGCGTGTGGTGAGATGTATGGCTTCTTCATCGACGCAGAGACAGGTTCGGTGGGGCAGTGGAGTGACGGCGACGTAGAGACCATGGATCTCTTCCCGGATCTGTCGGAATTCTTCGCATCGGTTCTTGAGGATCTGGAGCGAATTCTTGGTCCGGAGGAAACCAGTCAGCGGATCCAAGATGGCTGCGTCAGCCTCCCCTGAGGCACACAGGGAAGGGCCCCACGGATGGTCTTGGGTTTCCGTGGGGGCCCTTCCCTGTGTGGGGTTCTGTTAGGGGGTGAACCCGTCGAGGTCGACCCAGTAGTCGTCGTCTTCCATCAGCCGCTGTTCACGGATGAATCCGCCGAAGGGCTGCATGGATTGGGTGTTCTGCCACTTCGACATGCTGGACCGGCCGCAGGGCTCGTTCCAGACCGGGTCCGGGAAGTCCGGCCGCAGGTGAAGGCTCATAGTGCCGTCGGAGTTGCGCTTGAGGTACGTCTGCACACACTCGCTGCCGTTGGTACTGACTGGGTTCGGGCCGGTCATGTTGCCCGCGCTCTGGAAGGAGTTGGCGAAGGAGAACTCGTCGCAGGTGATGGAGTCCGTCTTCGCGGTTCCCGAATCGGTGGTCCACAGGTCGCTGAAGAGCCCCGTGCCCTGATAGGGGTCTCCGGGAACCTCGTACGGGGTGAAGTTCGTGGAGCTCTTCGTGCAGAGCTTCTCCCGGTTGACGGTCTTCTGGAGACGGGTACTACCGGGTACCTTCTTATTGCCGAGGTAGGTGAGCGACTTGCCGCTACTGCGCTGACCCCACTTGATGTTGGTCTTGCGCCACATCAAGTCGATGTGTGCCGCGGCCCCGGGGAACTTCTTGGAGTTCATGACATATGTCGGCTTGTAGCCGGAGAACACACAGCCGGTACCCGCGTTGGCGACTGCGGAGTCGCAGCGGATGGCCAGCTTGGCGTTCTCGAATTCGGACGGATTCACGACCGTGGTGCTGCCGACCTTGCCGCCGAGAGACAAGTACGGGGTGATCGTGTTCTTGCTACCGCTGGGCGTCCACTTGAACCGAGTGGTGACGGTCCGTAGGAGCGTGTCGCCCTTGGCGAAGGTCTTCGATCCGTTCCAGTCGACGCTGGTGACGTTGCAGTAACCGCGGCATTTGGCCGCGTAGTCGAAGGTTGCGGTTTTCGCCGTACCGTCCATCGACTTCAGCCGGATCATGGTGACCTGCGAGAACTCGGCACTCTTCGGGTCGAGGTAGTACGTGATGTAGAGGTCGAAAGCCGCGCTTCCGATCGGGACGGTGTTCGAGTACTCCGTCATGCCGTAGTCGCTGTGGATACAGGCGGTGGTGCGCTTGCGGCTGAGGGAGTGGTTGACCGTCGAGCATGACGCGGTGCTCGTGGCGGCCATCGCCGCCGCCGTGGCGGAGTTTGCCGAGGAACTGCCGTCCGCAGAGAGGAGGCCGTCGGTGATGTCCTCGTTCGGCTCGACCGGCGCCGGCTCTGGAGCGGTCGGGTCGGCCGTCATGCTGCCGGTGAGCTTCATGCCGTTGAAGGTTCCTGGCACGAAGGCGATGGCGTCGAAGGCGATGTCGGCGTCTCCGGAGCCGCCGTTGAAGTTGTCGAGACGTACTTCGGGGATCTGCTCGCCAAAGGTGTAGGCGCCGAGGCCGACCCACTTGTTGGACTGGTTCGACTTCTGGGAGATATGGGCTGTCCGTTCCCCGGTCGGGGTCTGGATCCGGTAGACGGCGTTGGTGGTCTGCGCTCCGTGGTCGGGGATGTGCGCGAAGACCTGCGCCTGGCGGGTCGTGTTGGTCAGCGGAGCGTTCAGCTTCCAGGTGCCGGTGACCTTCAAACGGTTCGCGTTGGCCGGATAGGACTCTGGCGAACGGGTGTGTGCGAACCAGAAGTGGTTGCCGTAGCCCGCGCCGATCTGGTGCGTGTCGATCTTCCCGGGATACGTGGTGACAGTGGTCGGGTTGTCCGTACCGTCGTTGGTGAGATCCATCTGGGTGTCCCACGGCGCATAGCTGAGGCCGAATGTGCCGCTCGACTTAACCGCTCCGCAGCCGCGGCTGGTGTCGGCTCCCGCGGGGATGGTGCCGTCGGGCAGGTCGTCGACCACCAAGGTGTTGGCGGGCAGGGATCCGATGGAGCAGTTCGGCGGGTATGAGCCGGCGTCCGGTTGCTCGCCGTAGGAGGTGGTGAAGCGGTGGACGCCGTTTCCGCACTCGGCGAGGCTTTCACAGTCCTTCCACTGGTCCTTGGTGATCTCCTCGTTCCACCAGCAGTGCAGCCAGTGCGGGTTGGTGTCGCTGTCGCCCGAGTCGGCGGTGCAGGCACCCATGCCCTGGTCGTTGGAGTCGTTGTCGCCGATCTTGGACGGGTCGCAGTAGTTCGACCCGTTGCAGAACAGGTCAAGCGGCGGCTTGGCGTTGGTCCGGTCTTCGTTGCTGGTCCACCAGGCGGGGCGGTAGCCGGCTTGGAAGTCACCGGGCGCGAACATCGCCGAGATCGGACGGGCCGCCCAGCCGATCACCTTCTCCTCGTAGGGCCAGTCCTGCGGGTGCGCGGCGTGACTGTAGTCGTCCCCCGCCGGGTTGGACGCGCTCTGCAGGAACGGAACGCGGTTGGCCTTCCACAGCGGGTTGGCCGGGTTGTTCGTCCAGCCGACACCCCAGTGCCCTTGGGAGTCAGGCGTGTCGTAGAAGCCGGAGTTGTACGCCCACAGGGCGAAGAACCAATTCTCAATCCACTTGGGGTGGCCGCCGTTGATCTTCATCCCGGCGTTGTAGGTCTGATTCCACTTCTCGGACAGGATTCGTACACCAGCGGCGACGTTCGCCGTGTAGTCGAGGGCGACGGCTTCCTGCGCGAGTGTGGACAGGGCAGTCTCGCCCGGCTTGGTCTTGCCCGTCAGGCGCATACCGTCGGTGGCCTGGGTGATGCCGTAACCGCAGTCGGCGTCCGCCCAGTTGATCCGCCAGGGATCGAGCTGCTCGCCCGAGGCGGCGTAGTCGACACCGTAGTAGTTGCCTATCAGGGAGTTTGCGGTGACACCGGGCACAGCGTAGCGGGTGGCCTGCCACATGTTGGACTCCTGCGCGGTGATGCCGAGCATCACCTGCGCGGGAATGTGCCACTTGTCGGTGACGTCCGGGTCCTCGTTGTCGAGGGTGCCGTTGGGGTCCCCAGCGAGCACGGTCGGCGGGAACAGGCCCTGGGGCTGGTAGCCGCCGGTGCCGGTGTTCTTCCAGTTCGGCGACCGGTAGAAGTTCAGCTCGCCGACGACGGCCTGGTCCACGGCCCATTCGACCTGGCGCGGAGTGGGCTGGAACGCCTGCTTCTTCACGTCGTTGCGGGCCACCGCGCAGTAGCGTTCCCCGGTGCCCTCGCTCGGGTTGTCGGCCTGCGCGGTGAGGGCCTGGGTACGGACGGTCTGCGTGGACAGGCCGCCTGTGATCTTCCTGCCCGTGCCCGGGCCGGAGTCGACCGGGCCGCCGGTGGGTAGAGCGGGGGACAGGGACTGCCCCTGTGCCTTGTCGCCCACGCGGTGCGTGCCGGGGCGCAGGTCTAGGGTTGCGGACTTGCCCGAGTCCAGCATGCGCAGGGCCGTACGGGCGGGGCGTGGCTTGGCGGCGTCCTCCGGGTTGACCAGAGTGGTCTTCCCATCGGACCAGGTGGTGGTCAGGGCCGCCTGGGCGTGGCTGGAGATCGCCGCGCCCATGGGGAGCTTGCCGGGGTTGTGCACCCGCTCGGGCAGGGCCTTGGACGTGGCGTCACCGGTAACGAACACCTCGCCGCGTGCCGAGCGGGTCAGGTCCCAGGCGTGCAGCCCGCCGGAGGCGACGGTGACGGGCTCGGTCTTCTTGCCCTGGCTCACCTTCGTACGGTCCAGGTGCTTGGCCCAGGCGGCCGGTTTGTCGGACGCCTTCCTGTCCAACTCACGGTCGATGAAGGTGATACCGCCGTCGGCGTCGACGGTGATTTGGAACGGCACCGTGTTGGTGGATGCCAGGGTCTTCCCGGCCGTGCCGTTGATTCGTACCAGCTTGTTGCCGTGGGCGGCGACGATGCCCGCGTCGGTGGGGATCGCCGAGGTGACCTGGCCGGCGAGCGTGACCGGCTTCGACTCCTTGCCGGTGGCCGCGTCGACGGTGATCAGACGGGTCTGCTGCTTGTCGTCACCATCATGGGTGAGCTGGGTGAACACCGCCTGATCGCCCTGGCCGCAGCCGGGCGAGAAGTAGGCGAGCGACGACTGGAACGGGAGCTTGGTGACCTCCCCCGAGGTCAGGTCGACCACCGCGGTGAAGGCACCGCGCACCATCAGCTCAGGCTTGTTAGTGAACATCCGCGGCGCGTACGAGACGGCCGCGTACTTCCCGGACTCGGTGACGCAGTGGTTGCCAATCCAGGTATCAGAGGCGAAGCCTTCCTCGAACAGACTAGCCACCGTATGGAGTTGGTAGCCGTCCTTTTCCTTGCCCGCAAGGAGGTGGAAGCCGGTGCCGTCACCGGTCGTGGTGACTGCGATGTCCGCGGACTTCTCGTAGCCCTTGCCGAGTAGGCCGGCGCGGTCCTTCGCGGGGATCGCGGAGGGCTTCAGGGAGAGCTTCTTCTGCGGCTGGGTGGTGTCGCTCCATCCCTGCGCCGCGCCCTTGGGCGGCTTTGGTTCCTCGGCCTGCGCGGGCAGGCTCAGCGCCATCGCTATCGCGGTCGTCACCGCAAGGGCGATCGGCACGCGCAGACGGATACGTATCTGTCTCAACTGTGCTCCTCCTCTGATCACTTGACTGCCTTCGCAGCCGCAAGGGCCTCGCCCATGCGCTCCTTGATGGCGGCAAGTTGGTTCTTGTTCTCCTCGATCAGCCGCTTCTGGACGGCCGAATCCTTCTTGAACCAGACCTCGATCAGACGGGTCTGCTCCTTGCAGTCGATGTCGTCCAGCGCGAGCTCGATCGCGTTCTTGGTGGTGCCATCGCCGTCGGCGTAGCCCTGCTCCATCGCCCGGTACGGATCGGCGGCCTTACGGCCCTTGTCCTTCATGCAGGCCGACCAGCTCTGGAGAGCCTTCTCGACCGGCTTCAGCGGTCGGGACTCGGAGAGGCTTGTCGAGGCGAGCCCGGAGACAAAGCCCGCATCCTCCTCGTTCACCTTGAGCCGCCGCTTCGACCAGCCGGCGCAGCCGCCCTCGTGCAGCTTCTTTCCGTTGTGCTCGGCGCGCGCGGGCTCCGGGGCCCTGCCGAAATGGCCGTCGCTGTCCTTGGCGCCCTTGGGCGGGGCGAACTCGGGCTTCTTCCGCCCGGTCAGGACCTCCACCTCGATGCCTGAAAGTCCGTCCTCGACGGATTCGAGGCTCCGGGTCAGCTCCTTCGGCAGCCCGTACCCGTACTTCTGTGCTTGTGCGCGGTCGCTGAGACCGTAGCGCCGCTCGATCGAGACGGCGTTACTGTGGGGCGGCGGGTTCGCGCCGGGACGCGGCAGATCGATGGTCAGCCCGTACTCAGACATACATCGCGTCTGCAGGGTGCGCAGCGCGGTGTCGACGGCGACCTGATCCGCGTAGGAGGGCAGGTAGGACTCAAGTGGCAGCTCCAGGCCCTTGACCAGTCCAGAAGTGGGCACCTCCGCAGGCCAGTTGGTTTGGTCGATAGGGGCCCTGTCCTTCGCCGAGTTGGAGGCCGATCCGGACGAGGAGCAGGCACCGAGCGAGATGGCCGTGAGCATGACAGTGAGGGCGACGGCCGTTCGCCTGAGGACGTGCATGGGCTTTCCTTCTCTACGTGACGTGAGGTGGTCCACGTGCGTTGCGCATGCTGGGCGAGCTCCGTACGCTCAGCGGTGCAGCGCCTCCACCGGCGTGATGCGGGAAGTTCTCCAAGCCGGATACAGGCTGGCCAGCGGACCATACGAACGGCGGGCGTCGGCGATCCACTCACCTACTGCCAGCAGCGATGTCGCCCCGGACAGGACGGCGCAGGCGTCGAGGACGAGGACGACGGTCAGCCGGTGGCGCACTCCGCGCGGATCGCGCGGGTCGGGCACCTCGGCCAGCCACTCCAGCAGACTGGCGAACTCCCCGTCTCGGGCTTCGGGGTGATCACGATGTTGGTCAAGGGCCGCCGGGATCGGCGATGATACGCAGGCAAGCACGGTCTTCCAGCCGGATCACGGGGCGTAAAGAACTCCATGATCTTGGAGGCCGCGCCTGCTCCCGTCTCACACCCTCATCATCCGGTCGCCAGAACGACACGAACCGGACGTCAAACGACTACGCCGAAGCCTTGCCCAGTACGGAGGCCCGGTCCCTTTTCCCGACTGCGTGGGGTTTGCTCGGTTGCTTCGGCAGGCTCTTGCCGCCCTGAACGGCATGGTCGGGGGCCTTCGGCCCCTGGGCCTGCGCGGAGGTGGCCAGCGATGAGGCGAGAACCGCTGTCGCTGCCGATATCACCACCGTGTGCTTCCTCTCTCTTACAAGCACAGTAAGTTTTTTCCTTTTCTACTTCTGATCGATGATGGGGTTGAAGTCGTCGACGTAAATCTTCGGAACCTGAGGAACGGGTCCCATGTCCTTGGAGCCGATCATCGCGTCATCACGCCCGGTTTCGCCCGAAGGGACGTCCTGAAGCCAGAATTGGTTATACGCGGTCCAGCCCTTACCGTCAGCGATGCTGATCTTGACCGAGTACGTTGCGTTCCGTTCGTAGGTATTGGATACCTCGATCTCGGTCCGGACACCGCCGCTTTCCGGCGTGGCACGCACGACTAGATCTCCGTACTCCAGGACGCGGCTACGGCCTTCGGAGTGCACCGATGCCACAGGCGAGGGACGCAATGGCAGACTGCTCTGCTCCACACTTGAAGTCGCCGGCTTCGGTGATGCGGGGGCCGGGTCAGCAGCGTCGTCCGTACACCCGGTGACAAGCACACACGCCGCCAGCAGACACATCGCGTTGACCATGCGAAGTCCGGTCACTGGGAGGAGGCAGCCATCTGCTTGCGCGCGGCAGTGACTTCCTTGCCGTGCTGCGATTTGATCCCGGTCAGTCGGCTCTTGTTGTCGGCGATCTGCTTGTTCTGGATCGCGGTCTCCACATCGGACCAGACCTTGATCAGATCTGACTGCGTCTTGCAGTCGATGTCGTCAACCGCCAGGACGATGGACTCCTGCGACGGGTCCCCGTCGTTCGTGACGCCCTGGTCCATCGCCTTGTACGGATCGGCAAGTCCCGCATGCCCCTTGCCGTCCATACACGAAGACCACGCACCGATGGCCTTTATGACCTTGGTGTCCTGCATCGACTGCGTCAGGCTGTCCCCGGCGAGCTGCGCCACGGCGATCGGGTCGGCTCCCTGCACGCCGAGTTGGTCCCTGGACCAGCCAATGCAGCCGCCCGTCTTCAGCTTCTTCCCATCGTGCTCTGCCCGAGCGGGCTTGGTGCTCTGGCCGGGGCCGCTGGACGTCACTCCCGCCTTGGTTCCCTCGGGGGCCTTGAGCGGTTGGGGCTTGGTGTGGCCGGTTAGGACCTCGACCTCGACACCGGATAGATCACGCAGGGGCTGCTTGGTGTGCTCCCGCAGCGTAGGGGCGAGCTCGTAGCCGTACTTCTGCGCTTCGGCTCGATTGGTGATGCCATAACGGCGTTCGATGTTGGCATCGTTGTCGCTGGGAGGGGGGTTGGCGCCCGCTCGTGGCAACGTCAGCTCGATGCCGTACTCCTTCATGCAGGACTGCTGGAGATCGGTGGCAGCCTGCTCAATGGCGACCTGATCCTCGTAGGAGGCCATGTACTCCTCCAGCGGAAGGGTCAGGTTCTTGGTCAGGCCACTCGTGGGGATCTTCTCGGGCCAGTTACTCTTGTTCACAATCGGTTTGCCGTCGGCCGCGATCTTCGTGGTGTCCGAAGTTGTGCCGGAGGAACAGGCACTGACCAGCAAGGCCGAAGCGGTCAGGGCTACTGTGGTGGCTATCCGCTTGGTGTGCTTCACGGGGGATCCTTCTTAACCGAAGTGGGAGGATGCGTTGTTGTCGTGCAGGGCGGAGATCAGGTCGGTGACGGGGCAGTCTCCGTAGGGCCCGTTCTTCGCGAAATACTGAGACGTGCCGCCGTATCCGGAGTTGTAGTACACGCGGTAGTTATCATCTCGGGCGCAGTTCCGTACAGACCCGGCATTATTCTTCACGTACCCCCCGTTGCC
Organism: Streptomyces sp. NPDC127177; assembly: GCF_042672475.1. Classification (NCBI taxonomy): domain Bacteria; kingdom Bacillati; phylum Actinomycetota; class Actinomycetes; order Kitasatosporales; family Streptomycetaceae; genus Streptomyces; species Streptomyces sp. NPDC127177. The sequence continues at coordinate 39,792 of NZ_JBHXUW010000025.1, read as the reverse complement.
ATTTCCGCCGTTACCGAAGACGTACCGGTAGGTCGACAATGAGGTTCCCTGGTACTGGCTCGTCCCTGAGTGGTCGGACACGTTGCTATAGAAAGTCGCGTACGCCGACTTGATATAGCCGTTCTCGACTGCAAATTTCTTCGTGTTGTAGAGCAGCCACAGATCACCGTACGAGCAAGTGATCCACGGGACCTTGCAGTTGTCGGTGACCTTGAACTCTGCCGCATGAGCCGGGCCGGCGGTCGCCATCACGGCCACCACAGCTGCGAAGGACGTAGCGAAGGCGGCTGCCTTCTTCTTGAAGCGGATGCTCTTCATCACATCTCCATCGATAGACCATTTGTGCGAAGAGGATCTTCACATCCGGTTGACCGCCCTGGCAACCATGTCCATGCCCAGCTCAGGACTTCGTTGCAACCATGTGATGTCCGGTTTGCGAAAACCAGCACGAAAAACTCACTGCGATCCTGCACGGACATGCAGCCCGCGTCACCGACGAGATGGCCGCCAGGGCCGCAGAAGAAGGACTCACCGGCGCGAAGCAGGACAGCATCGACACCAGACTGGAGAAAGGCTGGCCGATCGCGACTGGCTCGGTCGAGGGAGCCTGCAAGCCCTTGATCGGCGACCGTCTCGATATCACCGGTGCCCGCTGGGGCCTCACCGGCGCCGAAGCCGTCCTCAGGCTCCACGCCGTCCACGCCAACAGCGACCTCGACCCCTAGCTCGCCTACCACTACACCCGCGCACCTACCCCCGCCCATCACCACTCCCAACTCGGCTCCTGATCAACGACTTTCCCTCGAAGGAGCCGCACCCATCGCGGTCAGCGCCGTTCCGCCCGGCGGGAGTTCAACCCCTCTCAGTCCCCTCGCGACTACACAATGTGGCAAAGCGCTTGACGTGCAGATCTCAGGCAACCAACCTGATTCGCTGATGAGGTGTGGGCGTACCCCCCGCCACCGTCCAGGCCGCCAGCCGCCGACAGGAGCACAGTGAGCGTTTTCAGCGTTGCCGCTCCAGGGTGAGGACGGCTCTGGCGATGACGCTCATGCGGTTGGGGCTGATGCGGGATCTGCGGAAGAGCTGCCAGGACTTCAGTCGCGCCATGCCTCGTTCGACGGGTGCACGGGCTGCGGACAGGGCCCGGTTCGCGGTCTGTTCGGTGGTGGTGAGTTCGCCGCCTAGCGGTGGTGACCCAGCCGCCGGCACCGATATAGGCCGTGCCGGCGAGGATGGGGGTGCCCTGGCGTTCACAGATTCGAAGGATCTGGTGGGTGCGGGCGGCAGTCAGGTCGTGGGTCCGGCCCGGCAGCGCCGGCGACAGCCAGAGGATCTCCCCGCCGGGATCTGTGACGACCTGCCCGTTCGCCCCGTGCCGCTTGTGTTTCGACGAGTAGTCGGCCCTGCCGTCACTGACGCGGTCGCACTCGGCGAGCGTGCCGTCCAGGAGAACGAACTCCGGATCGTGTGCGCGCAGCGTCTTCAGCAGGCCGGGTGCCTGCTCGGCGAGCAGGCCAGTGACCGCGGTGACGTAGGCATGGGCGGTGCCGACGGATATCCCGAAGGCCGCGGCGATACGGGCCAGCGCTTCGTGGCGGCGCAGGTACACCAGTGCGATCAGCGCCCGCCGGTGCGGCGGAAGCTTGCACCGGCGGTCACCTTCCCGGGTGACGATGAGCATCGTGACCCACTCGACCAGGGCGTGAGGCAGGTCGAGTACGGCAGGACATGGAACCAACATGGCTCCTGTGCTGCTGAGTTGAGACGTCGAACACCTCTCTCAACGGCACGGGGCCCCTGTCCGTTGCGCACCCGGACCCACACTGCCCCGTCACCCGATCAGTGGCCACTCTGAAAACGCTCACTGCTCGTACTGAACGCCTGAGCGTCACGCGGTCCGTTGCGAGAGTGCAAGGGCAGCCTGAAATGGCCTGAGCGGGGCAACTCCTCAGAAGAATACCGAAGATCGGGCTAACATGCGGCGGTGATTCGACAGGGAGCGGGGAGCCAGCGCGGTCAGGTTCGAGGGAAGAAGCAGGGGCCGTGGCAGCACTTCGAGCAAGAGGTCGCCGAACTCGTCGAGAGCCTCGATTCAGGCGCCACCGTTGAACCGGACGCCCACGTCACCGCCTTGGTCAGCGGGGCCACGCGACAACTCGACGCCTTGGTGCGCGGGCAGGTTGTCGGCCAAGACATCACGATTGCTATCGAAGCCAAGCGATACAAGCGGCCGGTAAGCATCGGGACCATTGACGAGTTCGTCGGCAAACTGCTCGACGTCGGCTGTGACCGCGGAGTGCTCTACGCCGCGGGTGGTTTCTCCGAAGCTGCTCTGTCCCGGGCAAGCAATGCGCGGAATCCCGGGATCGGGTGCGTGCGCCTTACTCCGCGCGCAGACGGAGCCCTGATGCGTTCCTGTACGGGGCTGGGCCAGGTCGAGCTGGCGTTCGAGGAGCATCTGGATCGGATCGTCGGAGTCCACCGGACTCAGGGATACGATGTGTGGATGCGCAGCGGAGTAGCCAATCTGTACCGCCACTAGGCTGCGTCGCGCTTCATCGGCCCTGATCCAACCCGCCTGCTTGGTGCTCGCCCACTACGTATCCGCGAACCCTTCCGGAGGGCGGCTACGTATTGCCCCTCATGCGGCAGTTGATTGGCGGGCGTGCACCGCGGACTCGCGGATTCCCTAGTGCCCGCGTGCTGGTTGGCCCGGCGGCAAGAGGCGCGCGCTGTCGCCAGGGCAAGACCTATCGGTCCCCGACCGCGCCGGTTTTGCGGGACCCCTGGATGCGGTGAGCCGTGTCCATCTTCGCGGGCGGGCGGCCGTCGCTCTCCGCGTTCCGCAAGGCTTCCAATATCGCCTTCGCTTGGATCCCGTAGGGGTGATGATGCCGGTGTCCTTGTCCTCGCGAGGTGGTAGTCCACCAATGCCCTGGCGATCAATGATCCGAGGGCTCGTGCAGGGGGCCTAACCGTGGAAACCCGTTCCGTCTCGAGGAGGAATGGACTGTTGGCCATGACGCTCGATGCCGCCACACGCAGGACGGCGAGCTGAGAAATGGTCTCTGACCTGGGCTTTTTCATCACGTACTCAGGCCGACATCTTTTCGATGACGCATCACGTGGAGTGCGTCGCGGTCCTTGAGCCAGGGCGCCCGCACTGCGGCGCATCGACTGTGAACATCACGGTGGATGCACCACCTCCGAGAGGACGCCCCGCACCCGAACCGGGCAGGGGAGATCTCGCACAGGTGATCCGCGGTGGACGAATGGATGCTGGTGCAGGTGAGCGAAACTCGTTGACCTCGCGGAGCCATGCGTTAATGGATCTTCTGCTTGTCCAGCCACTTGAAGATCTCGGCCTTCTTGTACAGCACCTTGGCGTTCCTGCCTCGGCCGGGCTTGTAGCCCTTCAAGCCCAGTTTCGATGCCTCCTTGTAGACCCAGCTCGTGGACATGTTGAGCATCGTGGCGACCTCGGAAGTGTCCATAAGGACGGGCTCGACGTTGCGGCGCCTGCCCGACGAGTTGATATCGGTGCGGGTCTCGTCGGAGTGCGGCTGTGGCTCCACGGGCAAGATGGCTCCTTGAGACTGGCCTGAGCCCGATCGCGGCATAGAATCGCGCTCTGCTCTGGCCGAATTCCAAACGTCCTTGACGCCCGCCCTGTGCCACCGCCAGGAGTCACCGGACGAGCTATAGCCATGGTCATGAGGATCGCCGGTTTGGCTAACCGGCGATCCGCGGCTATGTTGCCGCGCCGCTTCGGCCCCTCGGATTCCTGTTGAACCATTGGTGCCTCCTCCTTGAGGGGGTGTTCAGGGGGCTGGGTCGGCTGGCCCAAGGTGGTGTGCAGCCCGGACCCCGGTGACCGCCCTCGCTCTTGACCTCGGCCCAGACCGCCAGAGTGACGGTGATCACGGACACTCTTCGACGCTGCTACGTAGGCTTGTGTAGTCGTCGCGGTGAAGTCCAGGAGGGCCGGCGAAGCTCTCCCGCAATGCCTGACAGGTCAGGGAAGTCAGCAATTGGTCAGCATCAGTCCTCAAAAACCCTGCGAAAGCTGACCGAACATGCGACTCATTGTAAGGTAGGGGAACCGCACTTGACCTGCAAAAATGCAGGCAGGGAGCCTATGTCCAGGAGTGTCTCGATGATGCGCACCATGTTCAAGTCGAAGATTCACCGGGCCACCGTGACCCAGGCCGATCTGCACTACGTCGGCTCCGTCACCGTGGACGCCGAGCTGATGGAGGCCGCGGACCTGCTGCCCGGCGAGCTCGTGCACATCGTCGACATCGACAACGGCGCCCGGCTGGAGACGTACGTCATCGAGGGCGAACGCGGCTCCGGGGTCATCGGGATCAACGGCGCGGCCGCCCACCTCGTCCACCCCGGCGACCTGGTCATCCTGATCAGCTATGCACAGGTCGACGACGCGGAGGCGCGCGCCCTCGTTCCGCGTATCGTCCATGTCGACGCGGGAAACCGGATCGTCGCACTCGGCGCCGACGCCTCCGCGCCCGTGCCGGGCACCGACACCGCGCGCAGTCCGCACGCCGTGCCCGCGGCGCGCTGAAGCGACCCGAACGACCGAGGGAGCACCCGCCATGGCAGAGCAGTCCGCGGAGACCGGGCCCGAGATCCGTGACGACCGGGCAGCGGGCAAGCTGCTCGCGTACGAGGACGGCACGGCCGCCGGGGTCATCGTGTACTTCGTCATGGACGGGACGCCCGCCGCACTCGTCGCGGTGCACACCGTCGTCGAACCGGGGCACGAGGGCAAGGGCATCGGGGACTCCCTGGTCCGGGAGTTCTACGCCATGGCGGCTCGCGAGGGCGTGCCGGTCGTCCCGCTCTGCCCGTACGCGGCGAAGTGGGCGTCGCGCCACCCCGACGAGGCTCCGGCAGCCCCGGACGAGCTTGTGCAACGCGCAAAGGAACAGCTCGAGTCCCGCCCCGAGCTGCACTGACACCTGGCTTCCGGCGTCGGCGGCGGGGCCGGTACCGTTCCGCCGGTGACCCTCGCGCTGCTGCACACATCCTCGGTCCACGTCCCGGTCTTCGACGCCCTGCGCGACGCGGACCATCCGGCGCTCGTGCTGCGCCACCTCGTGCACGAGGAACTGCTCGACCGGGCCGGGGCGAGCGGGCCGGAGTCGGTGACGGGCGATGTCGAGGCGCTGCTCGCCGCCGCCGTGGCCGAGGGCGCGACCGCGGTGCTCTGTACCTGTTCGACGATCGGCGGGGTCGCCGAGTCGGCCGGGGCGGCGCTCGGCGTCCCGGTGCTGCGGGTCGACCGCCCGATGGCGGCCGCCGCTGCCCGCGCCCGGCGGGTGACCGTCATCGCGGCACTCACCGCCACCATCGAGCCGACTCTCGCGCTGCTCGCCGAGGAGGCGGACAGGGCGGGCCGGCATCCTGCCGCGGTGCGCACCGTCCTGGTGGACGGTGCCTGGGAGCGGTTCGAGGCCGGGGACCGTGACGGTTATCTGGATCTGGTGGCCGCCGCGGCCGACGCGGTGACCGACGCCGACGTGATCGTGCTGGCCCAGGCATCCATGGCCGACGCCGTCACCCGCACGGCCACCCGCGTCCCGGTCCTCTCCAGTCCGCGTCCGGGGCTGGGCGCCGCCGCGGCCGCGGCCTGCTCACCGGGTCGGGCGGATCATCCGTAGCCCGTACGTATGGACTCGCCGGGCGCGGGCAGCCGCTCCGGGAGACGGTGGAGGAGATCCACCCCGACCGTTCGGAGGCCCGAGATGACCCATCCGTTCCCCGACCCCGTACCGCCCACGCCCACGCCCGGGCCGGTTCCGGGGCCGCCCCGGCCGCTGCCGGAGCCGACCCCCGTGCCGCCGGGGCCGGGTCCGACGCCGCCCACGCCGACTCCGCCGGGTCCGACGCCCGATCCGATCCCGCAGCCGCCCGCGCCGGACCCCGATCCGGTGCCGCCGCCGGAGCCGGAGCCCTCGCCGGTCTGACGGCATGCGTCCCGACGGCGGCCCCGCGGGGCCGCCGACCGGCAGTCGTTCCCGCCTCAGCCCTCGGCCAGTACGGCGTTGGCCCGTGCGGTGACCACGGTCAGTACCCGGCCGGCCGTGGCCAGGTCTTCGGCGGGCAGGTCCGCGTAGAGCCGGGCGGTGATGGCGGCGGTGCCGGCCCGGGTCCTGCGCTGCAGTTCCCCGCCCGAATCCGTCATCGTCACCCGCGGTTCGTCGCCCGGCAGCTCGGCCAGCAGACCGGCGGTGACCAGCTCGGACAGTGTCGACTCCGCTGACGATGACTCGATCTTCAGCGTGGCGGCCAACCGGTCGGCCAGCCGGCGGCGTTCGACGGTCCCGCCGGCGTCCGCTGTGGCGTTCAGCGCCACGCACTGGTGGAAGGTCGTGCCGGTGGCCACGAGCAGGTGTTCCAGGACGGCGCGCGTGGCGTAGTGGGCCTGGCCGATGACCTGGCCGTTGACCGCTGGCGCGGGTGCGACGGACATGGTTACTCCTTGGTGGAAGGGTCGGTGGCCGCGGGGACCGGCACGTCGAGCAGCGCCGTCAGCGTGTCGGTGAACGCCGCCGCGTCCGGGCCGCTCAGGCCGCCGAGGGGTGCGAGCATGCCGTCGAGCAGCCGGTGCACCACTTGGACCGCCCGGCCCGTCACCGCGCGTCCCTCGTCCGTCAGTGACAGCTGGACCGCCCTGGTGTCCGAGGGGTCGGGGGCGCGCTCCACGAGTCCTGCGGTCTCCAGGCCGCGTGCGAGCTTGGAGATGTAGAGGGGTTCGAGCCCGGTGTGGTCGGCGAGGCCGCGCTGGCTCGGCCGCAGCCCCAACTGCCGCATCCCGAGAAGAGATGCCAGCAGTGAGTACTGCGCGTGTGTCAGCCCAAGGGGCGCCAGCGACCTGTCGATGGCCACCCGCCATTTCATCGAAAGCCGCCAGACCAGGAAGCCGGGTGTCGGACCCTCAGGTGTGTCGTCCATGGCGATACAGTACATGAATACTATGTCCATGGCTATTAAATATGCCCCGGGGCGGAGTCCCCGGGGCACAGGTATGAGGAGGCGTGCGAGGGCGGGGGTGAGTCAGAGGTGGAGGTCCAGCAGGGCGTCGGCGTGCGCCAGTCCGCTCTCCGCCGAGATCGACTCCAGCGACTGCGCGTCGCGCACCGGCGCGAAGAGGACCGTCGAGCCGTCCTCCCCGTTCACTTCCGCCGTCCGGAACCCGTACACCGCGGGCCGCGGCAGGCTGTTGTACGACCAGGGAGTGGAGAAGTAGTACGCGCCGGTGTCGTACAGCACGACGTAGTCGCCGGGGCGAAGCTCCGGCAGCTCCCGTGCGTGGGCGACGACGTCCCCTGCGAAGCAGCATGGCCCCGCGATGTCCTGGACGAGGGACGGTCCCGCCTTGGCGCGCCCCTCGGCGTCGAACGCGCCGATCCGCAGCGGCCAGGCGTCCGGCATGAAGACGGTCCGGGTGGCGGTCTGGGCGCCCGCGTGGGTGAGCGCGATACGGCGGCCGCCGGCGTCCTTCGTGTACTCGACCAGTGCGCCGATGAAGCCGTTCTTGGCCAGCAGGGACCGGCCGAACTCGGTGACCAGCTCGTACCCGCCGTCGAAGAGCCCGGGGACCGCCTCGCGCAGCGCGGCCACATACGCGGCGAAACTCGGCCGGACCGAGTCGTCGGCGAAATTGACCGGCAGGCCGCCGCCGATGTCGAGGCCGGTGATCTGCCGTGTGCCGAGCCGTACGTTGATCCCCTCGGCCAGCCGGTACGTCTGCGCGATACCGTCCGCGATCAGCTCCAGCGAACAGCCCTGCGAACCGACATGGGCGTGCAGCCGGGTCAGCCAGGGGTGTGCGGCGAAGGCCTCGACGGTCCGCTCGCGCGCGCCGGGATCGCGCAGCGCCACGCCGAACTTGGAGGTGGCGGTGGCCGTGCTCATCGCCCCGATGGACCCGCCGCCGACCTGCGGGTTGACCCGGAGCCCGATGGCGGACACCGAATTGGACGGCCGGAGCGCGGCGATCCGGTCCACCTCGTCGAGGTTGTCGGCATTGAGCGCCACGCCGAGCGCGAGGGCGCGGCGGATCTCCTCACGCGTCTTGGCGGGGGAGTCCAGGACGATCTTCGAAGGCGCGAAGCCGGCGTCGAGCGCGATCCGCAGCTCACCGGGGCTCGCCACCTCGCACCCCATGCCGCACTCGGCGAGCAGCCGCAGCACCGGCACGAGCGACGCGGCCTTGGCGGCGAAGGTGTGCAGCACCCCGGGTGCGCCGGGCGCCTGCCCGAACGCCTCGTGGAGCGCGGCGACCGAATCGCGTACCCCGTCCGTGTCGACGAATCCGGCGACCGGGCACGACTCTCCGAGCAGACCGGTGGCCACGGCGTGCCGCACCGTGGCCGCGACACGCGCGGAGGAGGTCAGGGCGGAGGGCGTGGAGGGAAGGCTCATGGAGCGAGAGTCGGTGATGGGGGCCCCGCAGATCTCTGTCGGGCAGGACAACATCGGCACAGGCCCTTGGCCGGATGGACAATGACCGTACGAACAGGGGACAAATCTATCCGGTGAGACGGACAGCGAGCGTGATGAGCAGCCTGGTGTCGGGGTCGTCCAGGTCCACGCCGAACCGTTCCCGGGCGCGTCGCAGCCGGTACCTGAGCGTGTTCGGGTGAACGGTGAGCCGCGTCGCCGCGCGGGCGACGTCACCCGACGCGTCCAGATAGGCGGCCAGCGAGCGGACCAGTTCGCCGTCGGCCGCCAGATCGGCCCGCACGAGCTCGTGCACGGGACCGCTGCTCGACTCCCACACCGGCCGTACGACATCCAGCACCCGTACGACGTCCAGCGAGGGGCCGACGCCCGCCGCGTCCGCGTACCGCGTCCGCTCCGACTCGCCGTCCCGGGTGGCGCGTTCGCGCAGTACCCGCACGATCAGTGCCGCCTCCTCGCAGGAGGACCGGGCAGACAGGGCGCCGGGGGCCACCGGGCCCGCACCTGCCCGGACCGGAACCCCGCCCGGCAGGGACGCGGCCAGACCGGCCAGTTCCCGGGCCAGCCCCAGGACGTCCCTTTCCTGGCCCGCGCCCACCGGCAGCAGTACCAGCAGCCGGTCACCGTCGCGCAGCACGCGAACCGAGGGACGGTACGACACGGCCTGCACCGCGAGGACGTCGAGCGTACGGTCGCCCGCCGCCGCCCCGCTGTCGCGTTCGGCCACCACGACCGCGCACGCCGCATCGGGCGAAAGACCCAGCGACCAGGCGTGCGTGCGGGCATCACCCTCCCCGTACAGCAGTCCCCGCAGGGCGAGTTCGGTACGGCGGGCGGCTCCGCTCTCGCGCAGGCGGTGCCGCACCAGATGGGGTGCCGCGGCCTCGGCGGCCCGCCGCAGCGCGTCCGCCGCCGTCGGGGACAGGGCGCGCCCGTCCGCGGCCACCCAGATGGAGCCGAGGACCTCGGGACCGCTGCGGACGGCGACGACCAGGCGTTCCGGACCGTCCGCGTCCGCTGCGCGGTGGATCACCTCCCGGGATGTCCACAGGGCGCGCAGCAGCCCGCTGCGGCGCAGCTCCGCCACCCGCCACTGCGGCACCCGTCCGCCCAGGATGGTGGACCGGCGCAGCCCGTCGGCCTCCGGTCCTGTCGCGGAGTGGGCCAGGACCCGGAACCGGGTGTCCTCGATGGTGATCGAGCCCCCGGTGTACTCGGCGATGGCCGCGGCGAGCGCGGCCAGGCTCTCCGCCCCGCCCTCCTCGGCCGTCGGCCCGCCCCCGCCCGCCCGCGCGCAGGCCAGTGCGGAGCGCAGCAGAGCCGCGGTGTCCGTCCAGTCGGCCCACTCGGCCCGGGTGAGCAGGGCGATGCCCGTCTCCTCCGCGGCGGCCAGCACCTCCGGTGCGACGGCGGCTCCTTCCGCTTCGCGCAGCACCACGCCCGAGGCACCACGCCGGGCGGCCTCGCGGACCGGCCCCGCCGCGTCGGCCGACATGGCGGGTGCGCCCACCACCAGCACCAGACACCCGTCGAGCGGCCGCGCGGGCCCCTCGTCGCCGACGGCGACGGCCCGCACCTCGACGTCCTGGCCGCCGGGGGCAAGCAGCAGCCGCAGTGTTCCGCTGTCGTCGAAGGCCAGGATCTCGCGCAGCGCGACCGTGGGCTCCGGCGGAATGGGCGTACGGCTCGTCATGGGAGTCGAGCATACGAGCGAGGGGTGCGAGTGGCCCACGGCCTGCGGGCCACTCACGATCTCCCGGCCCGAGGCCGACCCGCGGTCTTTGGTCCGGGGCCGACCTGCGGTCCCCGGCCCTGGGCCGACACGCTGTCTCGGACCCCGTGCCGACCCGCGGTCTCCGGCCGGCCTCCCCCCCCCGTGGTCCCTGATCCCGGGGTCGACTCAAGGCCCCGGCCCGCCCCGGCATCAGGCGATGATCGGGACCACGGCCTCCGGTGTCAGCATCCGGAAGGTGAACGACTGGTGGAAGTACAGGCTGACCGACGTCGCGTCGTGGTCCTGGTAGCCGATCGACAGATCCTCGCCCAGACACAGTTCGAAGTCGCCGCCCCGGGTCGACAGCAGCACCCCGCCCGCCACCGCCGGTGCCCACAGGATCTGGTCGTCCAGCAGCCGGGCCAGATGGGTGGAGACCGGATACCCGTGGTCGGACGTCTCGGTCGCCTCCGTGAACGCGTCCGCACCCAGCAGCAGCCGGTACGGCCCGTCGACACCGGCCAGCCGCAGCTGGGTCAGTGCCTGGCTGACCGTGGCCGGATAGTCCCGGGCGTCCGCCGGAAGCGGCAGCGGGGTGTGCGACGAACCGTCCCGCAGACCGGTGATCCCGGCCGCCGCGTAGCCGTCGATCACCGCCATGTCCTCCGCGAAGGCGCAGGTCCGTGCAGCGTCCTTGACGGGCTGCCAGTCGCTGTCGTCGGAGCCGCGCTCGACGTCGTCCACGGCCGCACGGGTCACCGTGAACGGCACCCGCCACTCGATGACCGGGACCGAGGTGCGGGCGCGGGCCAGGACGTCGGGGGTGGGAGGGTCGATCTCGCGGAGGTGGCCGTCGCCGACGGCCGCCAGCCGCGGGCCATCGGGCCCGCTCACGTCGACGACACGGCGGCCCGCCACATGGCGGCTGAAGGTGCGACGCGCCTCCTCCTCGATCTGGTCCCAGGCGGCTTGGGTGACAGGCGCGAGTGCGCGGTGCAGGTTGTTCATCACGGGGCGCTTTCTTGCAGGCTGCCGATGTGCAGCGAACCGTCACGGGCGCCCGGCGGAACCGGGGCCTGTACCGTCGGCTCCGGCGGCGCCGCGGTCACGGCGGACGTGGGCGACGGCGGCGGGGCGTCGAGGAAGTCGGCGCCGGGGGCGTGGAAGAGCGTGCCGGTGACCGCGGTCGAGAAGTCGAGAATGCGGTCGTGGGTGGCGAGGGGACTGCCGAGGAACATGTTGCGCAGCATCTGCTCGGTGACACCGGGATCGGCGGCGTACCCGATGAAGTAGGTACCGAACTCGCCCTGCCCGAAGCTGCCGAACGCCATGTTGGCGCGCAGGATGTCGTGCTCCGTTCCGTCCGGGTCCGTGATGGTGTTCAGCGCGACATGGGAGTCGGCGGGCTTGACGTCGTCGGCCATTTCGATGTCGGTGAGCTTCGTCCGGCCGATCACCCGCTCCTGTTCCTCCGTGCTCAGCGCGTTCCACGAGGCCAGGTCGTGCACGTACTTCTGGACGACGACGTAGCTGCCGCCCGCGAAATCCGGATCCTCGGAGCCGACCAGCGCGGCGGACCGCGCGTCGTCACCCACCGGGTTCTCGGTGCCGTCGACGAAGCCCAGCAGATCCCGGTGGTCGAAGTAGCGGAAGCCGTGCGTCTCGTCGACGATCCGCACCGCGCCGCCGAGCCGGTCGAACAGCTGGGAGGCCCACTGGTAGCAGACGTCCATCCGCTCGGCCCGGATGTGGAACAGCAGATCGCCCGGGGTCGAGGGGGCGTGGTGACGGGCGCCGCGCAGCTCCTGGAAGGGGTGGAGCGCGGCCGGCCGGGGGCCCGAGAACAGCCGGTCCCACGCGTCGGAACCGAACCCGGTCACACAGACCAGACCGGCGCCGGGGAAGCGGAAACCGATGGAGCGGGCGTAGGCCGCCAGATCCGGCAGCACCTCGCGGACGACCGGCTCACCACCGGGCTCGATCGTGGCGACCAGGATCAGGGCCGCGCTGGTCAGCGGCGCGACGACGGGCTGCGCCGCGGCCGCTTCCTCGGAGGTGTCGGGCATGCGGTGGCTCCATGACATGGCGTCGGCGACGAGGCGGTGCGGCGGGCCCTGCCGCGCGTTGCGGACGGCGGTGCCCGCTGCCACTTACCCACACCCGCGGCGGTGCCGCACCCCGGGTCACCCGGCCGGGCGACGCCCCCGCCGGCCCTGCGCCCGCGCCTGCGGGAGTCGCCCCGGCCGGACCGCCGGAGACACCGCGCTCACTCGTCGGCGAGATCGCTCCGGCTGCACGCCAGCACCCCGGTGCTGCCCGCCAGCCGGGCCATCAACGCGTCCGGGTCGCCCCGGCCCTGCACGACGAGCGCCACCTCGACGGTCCGCTCGGCCGAGGCGGTGGACTCCGACCGGCGACGCCGCCGGAACATGCCCTCGCCGTCGGAGGCCAGCGTGGTCAGCTCGGAGATGGCGAACCCCGCCTCCGTGCAGTGGTTGACCAGCTCCCGCAGCGCGCCCACCCCCTCGGTGTAGGTGATCCGGTAGCCGGTGGAGGCGTTGCGCAGCGCCGGCAGCCGGTGGGCGAGCGGGCGGACGCCGTAGGACACCAGGAAGTAGGCGAGGGTGGCGAGCGTGGCCAGGACGGGCAGCCCCGCCCCGGCCGCGCAGCCCACCGCCGCGGTCAGCCAGATCGACGCCGCCGTGGTCAGCCCCTTGACCGAACCGCGGTGCACGAAGATGACCCCGCCGCCGATGAACCCGAGGCCGGAGACGATCTGTGCGGCCACCCGGGAGGGATCCAACTCGACCTGCCCGGTGACCAGCACGTCCGAGAAGCCGAATTTGCTGACCAGGGTGAAGAGCGCGGCTCCGAGCCCGACGATCGTGTAAGTGCGCAGCCCGGCGGCCTTCTGGCGGATCTCGCGCTCGATACCGATCGCACAGGAGAGCCCGAACGCGATGCCGAACTGCGCCGCGTGCGTCCAGTTCTGGCCGAACGGCTCGTTGATGTCGATTGCCACGGATCCTCCGATGCCCTTGGACCTTCCGGGCAACCGGCCCCCGGAAGGAATGCGCCGTGGCTCCGCCGTGCCGGACGGTGCGGCGGCGCGGACTCCACCGTACCGGCCACCCCCGCGCGGGCCCGGGGACCGCCGCGTCCGGGAAGGGGCTGACCTGGTGTCAGGAGGGCCGCCGGTCCATGGCCCACGCGGCGGCCGAACCCGTCAGGGCCGCCCCGCCCGCGAGCCGGTACCGTCGAGCAGCGGTGCGAGGGCGGTACGCAGGTCCTCCGCCCGGCGGAAGTGGAGCGCGGTCATGCCTTCCCGCCGGGCGGCCTCCACGTTGGGCGCGGTGTCGTCCACGAACAGACAGCGGCCGTGCGCGACCCCGACGCGCTCGGCCGCGATGCGGTAGACGCGCGGGTCCGGTTTCGCGACGCCGATGCGGGCGGTGTTGACGACAGTGCCGGCCAGGCCGGTCAGGCCCTGCCGGTCAAGGTCCCACTCCAGCCGGGTGGTGGCGTTGGATACCAGCGCCACCGCCGCCACCTCCCGGACCGCGGTCAGGAGCGCGACCACGTCCGGGTCGACGCGCGGGACGAGATCGGACCAGGCCGCGACCGCTGCCCCGGCCCGTTCCACCGACCCGCAGACCGCGGCCAGATCCTCCGCGACGGCGGACCGCCACTGCTCGTCGGTCACCGCACCCGTGATCGCGGGAAGCAGCCGCGCCGGCGCGAACGCCGCGGCCGCGAGCGCACCGCGCGGGAGCCCGTGGGTGTCTTCGAGGGCATCGGACGCCGGCCAGTGCCTGACGACACCGTCGATGTCGCAGAGCACCGCGTCGATGAGCTGGGCAGGCATGAGATGGCTCTCCATATCCCGGCGTGGTGTCCCGGTCCGGCCGGCGGGCCCGCTTCCGTCGCTCCCGCCCCTTGAGTCTCCCCCGGGGGGAGACGAGAGGGTAGGTCCATGAACGACGACTCACGACTCCCGATCGGTGAACTGGCGCGGCGGACCGGCCTGTCGGTCAAGACGGTCCGCTCCTGGTCCGACCGCGGGATCGTGCAGCCGGCCGACCGCAGCCCGGCCGGATACCGCCGCTACGGCCCCGAGGCCGTGGCCCGGTTGCACCTGGTACGGACACTGCGCGAGCTCGGCGTCGGGCTGTCGGCGGTCCGCGAGGTGGTGGAGCGGGAGAACCGGCTGCCGGAGGTCGCTGCCGCGCACGCCGAGGCGCTCGCGGTTCAGATCCGTGTGCTGCAACTGCGGCGTGCGGTGCTCACGGCCGTGGCGCGACGCGGCTCCACACCCGAGGAGATGGAATTCATGCACCGACTGGCCGGACTCTCCGAGGACGAGCGCCGGAGGCTGACCGATGACTTCCTCGACGCGGTGCTCGGCGGTCTTGACCCGGCGTTCGACATCGCGGGCGTCATGCGGTCGATGACACCCGAACTGCCCGCCGAGCCCCGGACCGAGCAGGCCGAAGCCTGGGTGGAGCTGGCCGAGCTGTCCCAGGACCCCGGGTTCCGTGCCGTACTGCGCCGTACGGCCGAACTCCACGTGGCGGACCGTTCCCGCGCCGCTTCGCCGGTCCCGGTCCGCAATCCCGAAGCGGTGATCCGTGACCACGCGGGGCCGGCCCTGGCCGCGGGCGTCGACCCCGCATCCGTGCGAGCCGGGGCCGTGGTCGTCGCTGTGACGGCGGCGTGCGCGCGTCTCTCGGGTGCTCCGGACGACGAAGACCTGCGGCGGCTGTTGCTGGCCCGTGCCGAAACGGCCAACGACCCCCGCCGGGAGCGGTACCTGCAACTGCTCGCCGTGGTCAACGGCTGGCCGGCCCCGGCCCCGCTGGCGCCCGCGCTGGACTGGTTCTGCCGAGCCCTGCGCGCACAGGCCGGGACACCGTCCTGAGCCGGCCCTCCACTCGGCGGCCGAGCCATGGCGACGGTCGCCGCCGTCTGCGCCATTCATGTCATCCCGTGGGCTCTTCCGGGCGCACCGCACGGGCACCTGCCGGGTTCCGGCAGGCGCCCGGACGTACGGTCGGGAACGCCGGCACGGGGCCGGCACGACGACGGAAGACGTGACATGGCAAAGATTCTTTTCGTGGTGACAGGATCCGACCACTGGACCCTCGCCGACGGGACCGTGCACCCGACCGGCTTCTGGGCGGAGGAGGCCGTCGCCCCCTATGAGCGGTTCAAGGCAGCCGGGTACGAGATCGTCGTCGCCACCCCCGGCGCGGTGATCCCGACCGTGGACCGGGGGAGTCTGGCGCCGGAGTTCAACGACGGTCAGGAGAACGCCGACCGGGTCGCCGGCGTCCTCGAATCGATGACCGAACTCCAGCGGCCGGTGCGGCTGGAGGACGTGGACCCCGCCGACTACGCGGCGGTGTTCTACCCCGGCGGACACGGGCCGATGGAGGACCTGGCGGTGAACGCCGACTCCGGGAGGCTGCTGACCCGGGTACTGGAGTCGGGCCGGCCGCTCGGCATCGTCTGCCACGCCCCCGCCGCGGTGCTGGCAGCCACGAAGGACGACGGCACCAACGCCTTCGCCGGCTACCGGCTCACCGGGTTCACCAACAAGGAGGAGAGCCAGGCAGGCTTCGCGGACAAGGCCAAGTGGCTGCTCCAGGACCGTCTCGTGGAGATCGGGACCGACTTCCAGGAGGGCGAGCCATGGGCCCCGTACGTGGTCGTCGACCGCAATCTGATCACCGGCCAGAACCCCGCATCGGCCGCACCGCTCGCGGACGAACTGCTCAAGAAGCTCGGCTGACGCCTCGGGGCCGGGCCGCGTCGCTCTTCCGCCGGCCTTACGGGGTGTTCGCGGAACGGCTCATCGACGGATGAAGTCGAGGGGCCGGATCCCGCTCGACCACGGACGGCCGGAACCGGCGGCGTCGGCTTCGCGGGCGGTTCCGGCGAGCCGCGCGGCGATGGCGAGCTTGTAGCCGCGCGCGTATTCGGGACCCGGGGTGTTGGGGGGTCGTGAATTTCGACGCTCGCCCCGATGTACGCGCACGGGGGCGTGGTACGGCCACAGGGGCGTGAGCCCGAGCCGCTCCTGAGGACGGTCGCGGTCGCGGTAGGGCACGGACGCCGTCACGGCCGCTGCGTGCACGAGCGCCCGATGCACGGGTTTGGCGCCGGTACCGTTTGCCCCGGCGTCCTCGTCGCCGGAACGCGACGGCCTCGACGCGTGTCCCCTCTGCCCACCCCCGTGCGGGCGGACAGTGTTTCCCGGAGCCCTCGACGGAGTCGGGGAGACAAGCCTCACGCCAGGACAGGAAGCGATACCGGTCCGCGAACGAGACGGGTGCGACGCCACTCCAGTTGGTCGGGCGGCGCGGCAAGCCGGAGTCCGGGAAACCGGGTCAGTACCGCCCGGAGGGCGATCTCCGCCTCGGCTCTTGCCAGGGGAGCGCCGACACAGCGATGGATGCCATGGCCGAAGCCGAGATGGGCGGTGGCGTCCCGCTCCGGGTCGAGCAGGTCCGGCGACGCGAACCGTTCCGGATCGCGGTTGGCCGCGCCAAGAGCCACCAGCACCGGGAGACCGGCCGGGATGTCGGTACCGCCGAGCCTGACGGCCTCCGTGGTGAACCGGAAGGTGGCGGTGCTGACGGGGGAGTCGAACCGAAGCAGTTCGTCCAGTACGGCCGGGACATCGTCCGGATTCCTCCGAAGACGATCCAGCACGTCAGGGTGCTGGAGCAGCGCCAGGGTGGCGTTGCCCAGGAAGTTGGTGGTGGTCTCGTGTCCAGCCACGAGCAACAGCACCGCCAGAGAAACCAGCTCTTCCTCGCTCGGACGGTCCTCTCCTTCACGTGCCGAGATGAGCCGGTCAAGAAGGGATCCCCCCGGCTTCAGGCGCTTGGCGGCGATCAGGCTCGTCATGTAGCCGGCCATGGAATGGGAGGCCGCGTCGATGACGTCGGGCCGGCCTGCGGCGAACAGCTCTCCCGACCAGCGCCGGACGTCAGGCCGGTCCGTCTCCGGGACTCCGAGCAGCTCACAGATCACGATGACCGGCAGCGGTACCGCCAGACCGGCCACGAAGTCGAACTCCTCACCGGTCGGCCACTGATCCAGCAGCTCGTCGGTGACTCGGGCGATGAAGGGGCGCAGCTCCGCTACCGCCCCGGTCGTGAACGCCTTGGTCACCAGCTTGCGCAGCCGGGTGTGCCGGGGCGGGTCGGCGGCCAGCATGGTGTGCGCGACGGCAGGATGCAGGCGACGCCGTGACTCGGTGCCGGCGAAGAAGGCGGCCGTGTCCTTCGAGAGCCGAGCGTCGCCGAGGGCCTCCCTCGCTTCGGCGTAGCCGGTGACCACGTAGCTGATGCGCCCGCCGGGCCCGGTGGGCACGGGCTGCACCGGGCACCTGGATCGCATGGCCGCGTAGGTGGGATAGGGGTCCTGGAGGAAACGGGGGTCCTGAGTCGGGTCGGTCATGCGTTCAGGCTCCAACCGCCTCCGGCCGGCTGTCATGGGCGACACGCCCAACCCGGTGTGCGAAGGCGTCGGCCATGAGGAGGAGCCCCGCTGTGTCCGCGCAGCGGCCCTCAGGGGGCTGCGGCCTCCGTCGGAAGCGGGGCGACGCGGTCGGCAACCGGCCGGCCACCGAGGCGGTCAGCTTTCGGCCTCGGTCCGGTCGCCGCCCCAGAGCGTGTGGAAGGTGCCCTCGCGGTCGACGCGGTGGTAGGTATGCGCGCCGAAGTAGTCGCGCTGGCCCTGGGTGAGGGCGGCGGGGAGGCGGTCGGCCCGCAGGGAGTCGTAGTAGGCGAGGGTGGCGGCGAAGGCGGGGGTGGGCACGCCCCGGGTGACGGCGGTGGCGATCACGGTGCGCCAGTCGTCCTGTGCGGCCGCGATCTCTTCGGCGAAGCCCTTGTCGGAGAGGAGGCTCGGCATCTGGGGCCGGGCCTCGTAGGCGCTGGTGATCCGGTCCAGGAAGGCGGCCCGGATGATGCATCCGCCGCGCCAGATCGCCGCGACCCTGCCGAGGTCGACGGACCAGTCGTACTGTTCGCTGCCGGCCGCGATCTCGTGGAAACCCTGGGTGTAGGCGACGATCTTCGAGGCATACAGCGCCTGCTCGACCTGGTCGGCGAATGCGGCCGCCTCGTCCGCGCCGAGCTTGCGCGCGGTCGGTCCGGCGAGATGGCGCGAGGCGTCACGGAGGTCCGCGTGGCCGGAGATTGAGCGGGCGAAGACGGCCTCGGCGATGCCGGAGACGGGGACGCCCAGGTCGAGGGCGATCTGCACGGTCCAGCGGCCGGTGCCCTTCTGCTCCGCCTGGTCGAGCACGACGTCCACGAAGGGTTCACCGGTCGCCGCGTCGACGTGCGAGAGCACTTCCGCGGTGATCTCGATGAGGTAGGAGTCCAGGCGCCCGGTGTTCCAGGTGCGGAAGATGTCCGCGATCTGCGCGGGGGAGTAGCCGGCCACCGCGCGCAGCAGGTCGTACGCCTCCGCGATCAGCTGCATGTCCGCGTACTCGATGCCGTTGTGCACCATCTTGACGAAGTGGCCGGCGCCGTCCGGACCGATGTGCGTGGTGCAGGGCGTGCCGTCCTGAGCCTTCGCCGCGATCTTCTCCAGCATCGGCCCCAGCGATTCGTACGATTGTGCCGAACCGCCCGGCATGATGCTCGGCCCGTTGAGCGCACCCTCCTCACCGCCCGAGATGCCCGCGCCGACGAAGTGGATACCGCGCTCGCGGAGCTCCTTCTCCCGGCGCCGGGTGTCCTCGAAGTGGGCGTTGCCGCCGTCGATGACGACGTCGCCCTCGTCCAGCAACGGGGCGAACTCCTGGATCACCGCGTCCGTGGGTTCACCCGCCTTCACCATGACGACGAGCCGCCGGGGCCGCTCCAGTGCCGCCACGAACTCCTGCGGCGTGCGCGCGGCGACGAAGGACCCCTCGTCGCCGAACTCCTCGACCAGGGCGTCGGTCCTCGCGGCCGTGCGGTTGTGCACGGCGACCGTGTAGCCGTTACGGGCGAAGTTGCGGGCCAGATTGCGGCCCATCACCGCGAGCCCGGTGACGCCGATCTGCGCGGTGTCGCTCATCTTGGTGCTCCTGCATTCTGTCGGGGAAGGCCTGTGCGCTGAGATGCCGCGATGTCCAGTATGGATACCGGACCATGGGACGGCCTCTTCAGCGGCTGGCCGGCAGGGCCCGGACGGACGAACGCGTCCCCGGACCTGGTGGTAGGCCGGCAGGACCCGGACGGACGAACGCGTCCCCGGACAGGAGGACCTGGCCGCCGCCCGCCCTGCTCCCGTGTTCCGGCTGTGAACACCAACCGACCACTCCACGGCCGTGGTTCATCAACTCTTGACACCTCCTGAACAGCGGCGCAACACTGACTACGGCTGGGAGAGCGCTCTCCCAGTCGTCCTTGGCCGTTCAGTCTTCACCCGACGCTCCGTCCACCGGAGCCCCAGGCCCTGCGAGCCCGCGCCCGAACCGGGCCGGCGATCTCGTGGGACCGCCCGCGCCGTCCCAAGTCCCCGCTGGCGGCGCGGAGCGGAAAGTCCGCGGTGGTGACGGGAAAACGGGACCCCCGCGGACTCGATGGTGTGCCCCGGCGGGCGCGCCCCTCAGGCGCCGCTGCGGGAGCTCAGGCGGCCCGGCCCGGACGGCCTGACGACGCTTCGCGGATCAGCTCGGCGTAACGGCGCCCGCTGCTCTTCACGGTGCGGCGCTGCGTCGCGTAGTCGACGTGGACCAGGCCGAACCGCTTGTCGTAGCCGTACGCCCACTCGAAGTTGTCCAGCAGCGACCAGGCGAAGTAGCCGGCGAGCGGCGCGCCCTTGCGGACGGCGCGGGCGCAGGCGGCGAGGTGCTCCTCCAGGTACCGGATCCGCTCGGGGTCGTGGACGGACCCGTCGGCCAGCACGACGTCCTGGTAGGCCGAACCGTTCTCGGTGACGTAGATGCGCTGTACGCCGTACTCCTCCGTCAGGCGCAGGAGCAGCTGCTCCAGGCCCTGGGCGTGCACCTCCCAGTCCATGTGGGTGTGACGGGAGCCGGGCAGGTAGACCTGCTTGGCATGCGGGACGGGGCCCGTCGCGTCGGCGGTGACGACCTGGCGGAAGTAGTAGTTCACCCCCATCCAGTCGAGCGGTGCCGCGATGATGTCCATGTCGCCCGGCCGCACCGGGAGTTCGACTCCGTAGAGGTCGACCATGTCCTGCGGGTAGCCGCGTCCGAGGATCGGGTCGAGCCACCAGCGGTTGGTGTGGCCGTCCCCGCGCACGGCGGCGGCCCGGTCCGCCTCGCGGTCGGTGGCCGCCTCCACCGGACTGAGGTTGTTCACGATGCCGACGCGGGCGTCCGGGGACGCGGCGCGGATCGCCCGCACGGCCAGGCCGTGCCCGAGGTGCAGGTGGTACGAGGCACGGACGGCGGCGGTCAGATCGGTGAGACCCGGCGCCATCGTGCCCTCCAGATGGCCGATCCAGGCCGAGCAGAGCGGCTCGTTGAGGGTCGCCCAGTCCTTGACCCGGTCGCCGAGGCGTTCCACGACGACGGAGGCGTACGCGGCGAAGTGCTCGGCCGTCTCCCGGACGGTCCAGCCGCCGCGGTCCTGGAGCGCCTGGGGGAGGTCCCAGTGGTAGAGCGTGGCGAACGGGGTGATCCCGGCGTCGAGGAGGCCGTCGACGAGGCGGTCGTAGAAGTCGAGCCCGGCCGTGTTGACGGGGCCGTCGCCACCCGGCACGATCCGCGGCCAGGCGAGCGAGAAGCGGTAGGCGCCCGCCCCCACCTCCTTCATGAGGGCGATGTCCTCGGGGACCCGGTGGTAGTGGTCGCAGGCCACGTCGCCGGTGTCGTTGCCGGCCACCTTGCCCGGGATGTGCGAGAACGTGTCCCAGATGGAGGGCGCGCGGCCGTCCTCGGCCACGGCTCCCTCGATCTGGTACGCGGCGGTGGCGACGCCCCAGGCGAAGTCGGCCGGGAGGGCGCTGAGGTCGTTCACGGACTTCCTTTCCGAAGTGGTCACTTGACGGCTCCCGCGGTGAGACCGGCGACGAGGTACCGCTGCAGCAGCAGGAACCCGGCGACGATGGGGACGCTGACGACGAGCGAGGCGGCCATCACCTGGTTCCAGTACACGTCGTTCTGGGTGGCGTAGCCCTGGAGGCCGACCGCCAGGGTGCGGGTGGTGTCGTTGGTCATGACGGAGGCGAAGAGGACCTCGCCCCAGGCCGTCATGAAGGCGTACACGGCGACGGCGACGATGCCCGGTACGGCGGCCGGCACGACGACGCGGAACAGGGCGCCGAGCGGTCCGCAGCCGTCCACCAGCGCGGCCTCGTCCAGATCCCTGGGGATCGAGTCGAAGTAGCCGATGAGCATCCAGATGGAGAACGGCAGGGAGAACGTCAGGTACGTGAGGATCAGTCCACCACGCGATCCGTACAGCGCGATGCCGGTGCTGTTGCCGATGTTGACGAAGATGAGGAACAGCGGGAGCAGGAAGAGGATCCCGGGGAACATCTGGGTGGAGAGCACCGTGACGGTGAAGACGCGCTTGCCGCGGAACTTGTAGCGGCTCACGGCGTACGCGGAGAACACCGCGATGATCACCGACAGGACCGTCGCCGAACCCGCCACGATCAGCGAGTTGAGGAAGTAGCGGGCGAGCGGGACGGTGTCCCAGATGTCGAAGTACGGCTTGACGGTCAGCCCGGACGGGATCCAGTGGAACTTCCCCGACACGTCCTGGAGCGGCTTCAGCGAGCTGCTGACCATCACGTAGACGGGCAGCAGGGCGAAGGCGGCCAGGAAGGTCAGGATGACGCGGCGGGTCCAGAGGAAGGACCGCGGCGCGGCCATCGGGGACCGCTTGTGGGAGCGGGACTTCGGGGTCCGGGGGAGCACGGCAGACGGGGCTCGGCTAGGCATCGGCGCCCTTCCTTCCGCGTGAGGTGATGAGCAGGTACACGGCCGTCACGACCAGCAGGAAGAGCAGCAGGAGTACGGACATGGCGGACCCGGTGCCGAAGTTCCAGGTGACGAACGACGACTGGTAGATGTGGATCGAGATCAGGTCCGCGTTCTCCGGTGCCGCCTTGCCGAACAACACGTAGGGGGTGTTGAAGTCGTTGAACGTCCAGAGGAACAGGACGAGTACGAGGACCTGGTTGACGGGACGCAGCGCCGGCAGGGTGATCTTGCGGATCTGCTGCCAGATGCCGGCGCCGTCGATGGCGGAGGCCTCGTACAGCTCGCGCGGGATGTTCTGCAGCCCCGCCATCACGATGAGGAAGGCGAACGGCCAGCCCTTCCAGACCGAGACGACGATCAGCGCGTAGATGCTGTTGTCGCCGATCAGCCAGAAGGACGGCTGGTCGGTCAGCCCGAGCTGGTCGTGGAGCACGTGGTTGACCAGGCCGTTGTCCCGCTGGAACATGAACGCCCAGGTGATGACGGCCGCGTAGACCGGCAGGGCGTACGGGACGAGGAAGATCGCCCGGAGGAAGCCCCGGCCGCGGAAGTTCTCCTGTAGCATGATCGCCGCCGCGACGCCGAACAGCCAGGCCAGGCCGACGGCGAAGAACGTGAAGACACAGGTGACGAAGAACGAGTGGAGCAGCGCCTCGCCGATCGGGGCGTTGACGTCGACGGCGATCCTGTAGTTGTCGAAGCCGGTCCAGGGCGCTCCGCCCCAGTTGTTGATGTAGAACTGCGTGAGCTGGCGGAAGCTCATCACGATCCCGATGATCATCGGGATCACATGGACGAGGAGTTCGAGCAGAACGGCCGGCAGGAGCAGGAGATAGGGCAGTCCGCCCTGGCGGATCCGGTCGGGGATGCGCGGCAGTCTCCTGCGCGCACCCCCGGTGCCCCGGCTCGTCACCCTGTCCGACTTTTCCGTCCGGCTGTCGGTGGTCACGGTGGCGGTCATGAGAGAGCCTTACTGCTGCATCGTCTGCTGGGCCTTTTCGAGGCGCGCCTTGACGGATTCGGTGGTCACGGGGCGTCCGGCTGCGGCGTCGGCCCACAGCTCCTTGACCGCCGTACCCACGGCCGTCTCGAACTGCGACTCGTTGGGCACCTGCGGCAGCGGGGCCGCGCTGGTGGCGAGGGTGTCGCGCAGGACCTTCAGGTCGGGGGCGGAGAACGCCTCGTCGGCCTGGGCGGTCTTCACCGGCGGTATGGATCCGTAGGTCTTGTTGAGGAGCTTCTGCTCTGCGTCGCTCGTCATGAACTTCACGAACTTCTTGGCGCCGTCGATGTTCTTGGTGTTCTTGAACACCGCCATGTTGATGCCGGCGACCATGGAGTTGGTGCTCTTGCCCGAGCCCGGGGTGCCGGAGGCGACGGGGACCGGAGCCGCTCCCCAGTCCTCGGGCTTCATGCCCTGGGAGGCGAAGGTGGAGGCGGCGGCCTGCCAGAGCACCATCGCGGTCTTGCCCTTGGCGAAGTCCGTCAGGGACTGGTTCTGGGCGTACTCCGCGTTGCCCGGAGCGACGATCTTGTCCTTCGCCATGAAGTCGATGTACTGCTTCACGGCCGCGACCGCGCCGTCGGACGTGAAGGTCGCCTTGCCGGACTTGTCGAAGAAGTCCGCACCGTGCTGCTGGCCCAGGACGAAGGTCTGGTGGATGTTGTTGGAGAGGTTGGAGCCCTCGGCGCCCAGCCCCCACTTGCCGTCCTTGGAGAGCTTCTTGCCATCCGCGACCAGCTCGTCCCAGGTGGCCGGCGGCTTGCTGATGCCCGCGTCGGCGAAGCTCTTCTTGTTGTAGTAGAGGGCGTACGCGAGTGAGTACAGCGGCACCGCGGAGGGGTCCTTGCCCTCCGCGCCGGCCGAGGCGACCGCCGACTCGACGAAGCGGTCCCGGCCGCCGATCGCGTCGAAGTTCTCCTTGCTCCAGGGGAGCAGCGCGCCCGTCGCCTGGAGCGAGGCCGACCAGGTGTTGCCGATGTTCAGTACGTCCGGTCCCTGACCGGACGTGGTGGCGGCGAGGATCCGGTTGAGCAGATCGGCCCAGGGGACGACCTCCAGCTTGACCTTGATGCCGGTCTGCTCCTCGAACTTCTTCAGTTCGGGGGTGAGGATCTTCTTGTCGGCCTCGATGCTGGGGCCCTGGTTGGACGCCCAGTAGGTGAGTGTCTTCGGCGAATCGTTGCTGCCGCCACTGGCGGACGAGCCGCCTCCGCAGCCGGTGACTCCGGCGGCGATGGAGATCGCGAGGGTGACGGCTGCTGCGGCTCTGATGGTGCGCATGCGGGATGGCCCCTTTCCGGGGAGGCAGGCCGTGTTCGGGAACCGAACGGTCTTCAGGCCTTAATTTATGACGTGATTTAAGAGCTGAGAGAAGGTCGCGTCAAGCCCCGGGGTCACGGTATGTTGCGGGAAGGGAAGGAGCCACATGGCTGAGCGCAACAGACGGACCGTGCGTGACCTGCGACGGGGCAACCGGGCGAGGGTATTGCAACGGTTGTATTTCGACGGCCCGCTGAGCCGCCAGGAGCTCGGCCCCGCCACCGGGCTGAGTTCAGGTTCCATCAGCAACGTCGTCGCGGAACTCGCCGCCGAGGGTCTCCTGGAGGAGGCCGGAGTCGTCGATTCCGACGGCGGCCGTCCCCGCACGCTCCTGCGTGTCGCGCCCGGCGGCGGGCTCCTGATCGGCATCGACATCGGCGAGACCCGGATCAGGGTGGAGCTCTTCGATCTCTCCCTCACCGAACTCGCCCGCACCGAACGGCTGCTCGCCCAGCACGGCTACGACGTCAGCCGCATCGTCGGCCATGTCCGCAGCGGGGTCGCCGACGTCCTGAGGGACGCCGGTGCCGATGCGCGACGGCTGCTCGGCATCGGGATCGGCGTCCCCGGAATCATCGAACGGGACGCCCCGGACGGCGCCGTCGGCGACGTCGGCTCGGTCGTCCACGGGCAGACCATCGACTGGAGCGACGTCCCCTTCGAGCGGCTGCTCCGCGACGCCGTCCGGGTCCCGTCGGAGGTGCCGTTCTTCATCGACAACGGCGCCAAGACGCTCGGCCAGGCGGAGATGTGGTTCGGCGGCGGCCGCGGCGCGGGCGCGTCGGCGATCGCGCTCATCGGCTCCGGCGTCGGGGCCTGCGTCAACCACGGCGACCTCCTCGACGAGGACCGCAGCAGCATGGCCCTCGAATGGGGCCACACCACGGTCCAGCTGCGTGGACGCCGCTGCCGGTGCGGCTCGATCGGCTGCCTGGAGGCGTACGCGGGCGCCGAGGCCATGCGGGAGCGCTGGCACGAGGCCGGGGGCCCGCTGGCCGCCGACGCGGACGACGAGAGCGCCCTGGCCGCACTGCTCGCCGCCGCCTATCCCGGCCCGGGGGGCGAGCCGGACCCCCTCGCCGTCTCGCTGCTCGACGAGACGGCCGAATGCCTGGGCGCGGCCCTCGCGGACCTGATCAACCTCTTCCTGCCCGAACGCATTCTGCTCGGGGGGTGGGCGGGTCTGCTGATCGGCCCGCACCTGCTTCCCGACATCCGCCGCTACGCGCAGGAGTACGCACTCCGCCACGCCGCGGCCCGCACCACGATCGAGATGGGCAGGCTGGGCCCGGACGCGGTCACGGTCGGCGCCGCGACGCTCCCGCTGGCCGACTTCCTCGCCAGGGGCGGCAGCCGCCCGGCCCCCGAGCCGCAGCAGGACCCGGCCCCCGGCTTCCGCACCGCCGCGGACGCCGTACGGAAGAGGGAACGACCGCGGACGGCCTCGGAGGCGGCGGGGTGAGGCGGGGGCGCCGGGGAGGCCGGCCCGGTTGTGCGCGGGCGCACGAGGGCGCCGGGCACGCGCCACGGTCCGGGTGGTGAACGGCTCGGGCGCCGCGTGCGCGTGGTGCTTCGGGTGGTGAACCACTCGGGCGCCACGAACGCATCATGGCGCGGGCGGTGAACCACTCGGGCGCCACGAACGCATCATGGCGCGGGCGGTGAACCGGCTCGGGCGCCGCGTGCGCGTGGTGGGGCGGGTGACCGGCGGCGCGGGCGCCACGTACGCATCATGGCGCGGGTGGTGAACCGCTCGGGCGCCATGCGTCCGGCCATGGCACGTCCCGGGCCACGGCCCCGGGCACTCCGAGGCCGGCCCGCGCATGCGCGACGTAGCGGTCCCGGGCCTGCCGGAATTCCGAGTACGCCTGATCCCAGTCCTGTTCGACCTCGGTGGCGACACCCCGGGCCAGGCACTCCAGCCGCCACACGCAGTGGTCCAGGGACTTGGACGCCGTGTTCGCCTCGGTGTCGCCGAGCAGTGCGAGGGTCTCGGACAGTGCGGAGCGACGGGACTCCAGGTCGGCCAGTTCCGCGAGCACGTCGGGAGTCGGTTCCAGCGGCATCGGGCCCGGCACCAGACCGCGGGCGGCGGCGAGCATCCGGTAGCGGGCCGCCAGCTCCTTCACGGCGTGGGCGTACTCGGCGTAGGCCCCCAAGCGGTGCTCGTCCCACCGCACGGCCTGTTGCCTGCGCCATCTCGTCCGCTCGTTCAGGCTGCTCACCAGGAACGACATCAGCGCTCCGAGGGCGACACCCGCGAGGGGAAGTATCCGGTCGGTCAGATTCACCAAGGACCCCGATCAAGTAGCACATCGACCACCCGATCCTTTCCGCCGCTCCCCGAGGACACAACCGCCGGGCACCCCCGGCGGCCCTCGCCCGGCTACGCCGAGTCCCGTACCACCAGCGCCGGTTCGAAGATCACTGAGGTCGCCGCCCCGTCCGGCTTCTCCAGCCGTTCGATCAGCAGGCGGGCCATCTCCGCGGCCATCGCCTCCACCGGCTGGCGGACCGTGGTCAGCGGCGGGCGGCAGGCCGATGCCGCGCTGCTGTCGTCGAAGCCGATCACCGCCACGTCCTCGGGCACCCGCTTGCCGTGCTCCCGCAGGACGTGGCAGGCGCCCATCGCCATCAGGTCGTTGGCCGCGAACACCGCGTCCAGGTCCGGGTGTTCGGCCAGCAGTCGTTCCATCGCGGCCTCGCCGCTCTCCTGGGTGAACTGTCCCTCGGCGATCGGGATGTACGGATGCCCGTTCCGGCCCATCGTGTCGCGGAAACCGGCCAGCCGCTCCTGCCCGGCCGGTACGTCGAGCGGCCCCGCGATGGTCGCGATGCGGCGGCAGCCCCGCGCCAGCAGGTGCTCGGCGGCCAGCCCGGCGCCGTCCTGATGGGCGAGGTCGACATAGCTGATCCGGACCGGGCGGGCGGGCCGCGCGTACAGCACGGCGGGCAGTCCCGCCTCCGTCAGCAGACCGGGCAGCGGGTCCTCCGCGTGCGTCGAGACGACCAGGGCGCCGTCCGCGCTGCCCTGGCGCAGGAACGAGACCACGTCCTCCCGGGCCCGTGACGTCTCGGCGAACATCAGCACCGGGTGCATCCCGCGCGGGCGCAGGTAGTTGACCACTCCGGTCACCACCCGGCCGAAGAACGGGTCGGCGAAGACCTGGGCGGTGAAGGCGGAGCCGTTGTCGGGCTCGCCGGCCTCCGCCGGATCGGTGCCGGCCGCTCCCGTACCGTCGGCCGGTTCGGACTCGACGCCGGCGCCGGAGACCACCAGCGCGATGGCGTCGGTGCGGCGGGTCACCAGGGAGCGTGCCGCACGGTTGGGGGCGTAACCGGTGAGGGCGACCGCCCGGCGTACGGCCTCCTGGATCACCGGGTCGACGTTGCGGACCCCGTTGATCACCCGGGAGACGGTGGCGCGGGAGACACCGGCCGCCCTCGCCACGTCCTCAAGGGTGGGTGTACCGGCCGAGCGCACATCATCCGTCATGAGCGCATTTATAGCATCAGCGGAGAGCGCTCTCCATCGTGATCCGTCACCTCGGGAACGGAGTTGCCGGACGGCAGCGGCCCCCCGGCCGCCATCACGGTCGCGGTGAGCGGCAGTTCGCCCGCCGAACGGCCGCCCAGCAGCGTGAATTCACCGGCCTCCGTCTCCCACCCGTGCCGCTGCGCCGACCAGTGCGCCAGGGCGCGCGCGGAGACCCGCACCGCCGCCACCACGCTCTCCCCGGGCTCCGCCTCGACCGCCGCGTACCCGATCAGCCGGCGCACCGGCCGCTCCACCGCCGATCCGTCCCTGGCCAGATAGATCTGGACCACTTCGCGGCCGCGCCGCCGCCCGGAGTTGCGTACCCGCACCCGCACGTCGAACGGTTCGCCTGCCCGTACCGTCGCCGGGGCCGTCAGCTCCTCGTACTCCCAGCCGGTGTAGCCCAGTCCGTGGCCGAACCAGTAGGCGGGAGCGGACCCGGAGCGCAGCCAGGCGCCGTAGCCGATGTGGAGGCCTTCCTCGTAGTGCAGCCGTCCGTCGGGTCCGGGGACGGTGTCGAGTACCGGTACGTCGTCCTGGGATGCTCCCCAGGTGGTCGGCAGCCGGCCGCCCGGCTCGCAGCGGCCGAGCAGCACGTCCGCCAGCCCGCCACCGGCCTCCTGGCCCGGGAACCAGGCGAGCAGCAGGGCGGGCACCCGGTTGTGCCAGGGAAGGGCGAGCGGGCCGCCCGCGTTCACCATGACCACCGTGCGCGGATTGGCCCGCACCACGGCCCGTACGAGCGCGTCCTGTCCCGGCGGCAGGTCGAGGCTGTCGCGGTCGTGCCCCTCCGACTCGCTCTGTTCGGTGGTGCCCACGACCACCACCGCGACATCCGCCGACCGCGCCGCGGCCACGGCCTTGGCGAGCGCGGTGGCCGCGTCCCCGGCGGGTGGGGCGGCGGCGAGGACGGTCGCTACCCCGGAGCGCGGTGCCAGCGAACGCCGCGCCACCACCTCCACCTCCGCGCCCGCGTCGAGTCGGGCGGACGCCCGGTGTTCGGGCGGCGCGACATGGACCCGGGTCGGATCGTCGCTGTCCAGCGGGAAGTACCCCGACAGCACCTCCCGGCCGCCGACCGTCAGCGAGATCGCGCCCCAGCCGCCCACGGCCCAGGTCCACTCCCCGCCCACGGGCGGCCGGACCAGGGCCCGGATCTCCACGGACGCCGCGCCGGCGACCACCACCGATGGCTCCACGATCCGGCCGGACAGCCGGTGCTCGGCGTGGAGTTCGGCCCCGTCGGCGTCCAGCAGCCGTACGAGCACGCCCGGTTCGCCGGAGCGGGGGTCGCGCGCCCAGTCCCGGGAGAGGGGCCGGGGCCGGGGCGACGGCGGCAGACCCGGCCGGTATGTGACGGTCGCGCTCCCGTCCAGCGCCTCCCGGATGCCGTCCAGCGGGCTCACCACCGCGTCGGGAAACACCTCGGCGCTGCCGCCGCCCTGGATCCGTACCGACGTGGCGTGCGGACCGATGACCGCGACCGAGCGCAGCTCCGCCGGGTCCAGCGGGAGGAGCTGCCCCTCGTTGCGCAGCAGCACCGAACCGGCGGCGACGGCCCGCCGCAGCAGCGCCCGCTGGGCGGCGGGCGCCACCGCGGGCCGCCACACCGGCCGGTCCGGGCCGAGCGCCCCGACCCGGACCGCCAGCCGCAGCAGCCGCCGTACCTTGTCGTCGATCGCGGCGGCGGATACCAGGCCCCGCTCCAGTGCGGCGAGCAGCCCGGCCGCCCAGGGCCCGTCGGGGCCCGGCATGGCCAGGTCCTGCGCGGAGCGGGCGGTGTCCAGGAGGGTGCGCACGCCTCCCCAGTCCGAGACCACGGCTCCTTCGAACCCCCAGTCGCTCTTGAGCGGGCTCTCCAGGAGCGGAGAGGCCGACATGGTGGCCCCGTCGACCTTGTTGTACGCCGACATGACCGCCCAGGCACCGGCCTCCACGGCCGCCTCGAAGGGGGCGAGATAGACCTCGTGGAGTGTCTGTTCGTCCATCCGGACATCCACGCTGAGCCGGTCCGTCTCGGCGTCGTTGGCGACGAAGTGCTTGGCGGTGGCGGCCACCCCGCCGGACTGGACGCCCCGGATGATCGCGGCGCCGGTCCGGCCGGTGAGGAGCGGGTCCTCGGAGAAGCACTCGAAGTGCCGCCCGCCCAGCGGGGAACGGTGCAGATTCAGGGTGGGGGCGAGGAGCACGTCCACGCCCTTGCGGCGGGCCTCGGAGGCGAGCAGTGCACCGAGATCGGTGAGCAGCCGCTCGTCCCAGGAAGCCGCCAGCGCGGTCGGCGAGGGGAGCACGAGCGAGGTCTCGCGCTCGTCCCAGGTCTCTCCGCGCACCCCCGCGGGCCCGTCGGAGAGGGTGAGGGGGCGCAGTCCTACGGCCGGTTCGGGGTACGTGCGCCAGGTGCTGGCGCCCGTCAGCAGACGCACCTTCTGCGCCGCGTCGAGCTTCTCCAGCAGCGCATCGATCTCTTCGTCCGTCATGACGGCCATGCCCCTTCACCCAGCGCCCCAGTCAAGCCGGAGAGCGCTCTCCCGTACTGCCTGGCCCAGCGTCGCTGGCCGATGTCGGCCGTGTCAATGGGGAGCGCTTCCACGGGCCCGGCGGCGGGTGACGGGTCGCACTCTTGTCATCACCCGCTGTCAGCACATAAGTTGACCGCTTGCGACGTGTCCTACAGTCAGTGGGGGAGCCAAGTCATGGCCGCGAACGGACGGCACCGCAGATATCAGCCGAGCCGCATCAACCGTGCCTCGCTGACGGTCACGGCGGGGGGTGCGGGGCTGGCGCTCCCGCTCATCGCCGCCACATCGGCCGGTGCCGCGCCAGGGGACGTGTGGGAGAAGGTCGCCGCGTGCGAGTCCACCGGCAACTGGCACATCAACACGGGTAACGGCTACTTCGGCGGGCTGCAGTTCACCCGGTCGACCTGGGCGGCGTACGGCGGCGCGGAGTACGCGCCACGTGCCGACCTGGCCAGCAGGGACCAGCAGATCGCGATCGCGGAGAAGGTCCTGAAGGGACAGGGCCCCGGCGCCTGGCCGGTCTGTTCCACGCGGGCGGGTCTCACGCGAGGCGGGGGATCCCCCGACATCAGCCCGCAGACCGGGCCGACCACCAAGGCGGCCACGCCGAAACGGGCGGCCACCCAGCCCAGGACCGAGGCGCCCAGGCAGGCGGAGGCGAAGCGCGACACGACGGCCGCCACGCCGACGTCGGTGCCCGGAAAGCGTGACTCGTACACCGTGGCGAGCGGTGACTCGCTCTCCGGCATCGCGGCCGAGCGCGACCTCGGCGGCTGGCAGCGGCTCTACTCGGCGAACCGCAAGGTCGTCGGCGACGACCCGGATCTGATCTTCCCCGGCCAGCGACTGAGCCTCGACCTGGCCGGGACCCCGAAGGCGGGCGCGAAGACCGCGTCGAAGGCGGACCCGCGCCCTGCCACCCGGCCCAAGGCCGCGGCGGAGCCGAAGCGGACGCAGCAGGCACAGCCGAAGCAGGCGGCTCAGCCGAAACAGCAGACGAAGCCGAAACAGCAGACGAAGCCCAAGGAGCAGGCGAAGCCGGCCCAGCCGAAGAAGACCGGGACGCCCAAGGTCCAGCGGACCGAGAAGCACACGATCACCGCCCCGATCGAGGCCCGTACCGGCACGCAGTACCGCCAGGCCGGCGCCTGGTCCAGCGGCTACCACACCGGCGTGGACTTCCCCGTTCCCACCGGCAGCTCGGTCAAGGCGATGGCCTCGGGCACAGTCGTCACGGCGGGCTGGGGCGGCGCCTACGGCTATCAGATCGTCATCCGGCACAGCGACGGCAAGTACAGCCAGTACGCGCATCTGTCGGCGCTCCACGTGCGCGCCGGACAGCATGTCGGCGGGGGCCAGCGCATCGCGCGCTCCGGCGCCACCGGCAATGTGACGGGGCCGCATCTGCACTTCGAGGTCCGTACCGGCCCGGAGTACGGCTCCGACATCGACCCGCTGGCCTACCTGAGGGCGGCCGGCGTCAAGGTCTGAAGCGCGCCGCTCCGACCGGCGTCGTCATCGGCCGGAAGGGCTGTGGCGCCGGCAGCGGCGGGCGAGGCGGTGGAACCTGCGGATAACCCGGCACGCCGTGCTGTGCCGGTGTGCGTCCTGGTGTCCGGGTCGAACTCGACCTGCCCGCCGAACTCCACCTGCCCCAACCGGCGTTCCAGCGGCGTCCGGGCAGGCGGCGCCGGCGGGGCGGGAAACGCTTCCGCGGCCGACGGTCCCGGCCCCGCCGGTTCGGGGACCGTCACGACGGGCGGTGTCGCCCTGACCGGCTGTCCCGGCGCGCCCGCCGGACGGGCGGGCCCGCCGAAATCCCGGGCACCGGCGCCGGGAGCGGGAGAGACGCGGGGACTGGCCGAGGCACCGGGCGCGGGCGAGGCACCGGGAAGGAGAGCGGCGCCGGGAAGGGTGGAGGCGCCCGGTACGGGGGAGTCGTCGGACCCGGGCGCGGCACCGGAAGCGGGCGGGGCGTGGTCAGCCGGCACCTCGTCCTCGATGCGCCCGGCCGGCCGCTCCTCGCCGCCGCCCGCGGCCTGCTGCCGCCGTCGCTCCGCGCCCATCCGCTCAGTGGTGAGCAGGATCAGCCCGCCCGCCGCGACGGCCCCGCAGAGGAGGGCAAGCATCGTGCCCGCGGTGCCGTGCCGGAACTGCTCGCCGAAAAGTGTGATGCCGACGGCCGCCGCGACCACCGGGTTCACCACGGTCACCGTGGCGAGCGGGGCGGTCAGACCCGCGCCCCGGTAGGCGGCCTGCGACAGCAGCAGACCGGTCGCCGCCAGGGCGGCGATCACCAGCAGACTCGGCAGTCCGGTCCCCACCGAGCCCGCGGTCCACTCCATGGCCACGGTCTTCGTGAACACCGAGGCGATACCGAACGCCACACCGGCGCCCCCGGCCAGCACCACGCTCCGCATCACCGGCCGGCGCATCGCCTTCGAGATGAGGACGAGCGCAGCGACCGCACCGAACGTCACCGTGCCGAGCATCAGCTGCTGCGGACCGCCCAGGGTGTGCGCGTCGGAGCTTCCGGTGAGGGCGAGCAGACCCGCCAGTCCCACGGTCGCCATGATCGCGCCACGCCAGGCCTTGGCCCCGGCCCTGCGGTGGACGAAGACAGCGGCCATCGGCAGGGCGAAGACGATGGTCAGGGCACCCAGTGGCTGTACGAGGCTGAGCGGGCCGTACGCCAGCGCCACGACGTGCAGCACCGCGCCCACGCCGTTCAGCGCCACCGCGACCCACCAGACCCGGTCGCGCAGCGGAGCGAGCGAGCGCCCGTCGGAGGTCGTGGCGACGCGCTCCTGGACGATCGCGCCGGCCGCGTAGGCGACCGCGGAGACCAGTGACAGCAGCACGGACAGCGCGAGGGAACTCATGTACACCACGATGGCCCTTCAAAGCCGCCGCGTCGTCGTCCTTGAGACGGCGATCCGGCGTACTGCTTTGGTAGTACGGCAGTGGTTACGGTGTCCTCCTCCCGACGGTAGTCCTCCCTGCGAGCGACGTCAGAACGATCATCCCAAACGGATACGGTGAACCGCGAGCCGTGCCACTCCTGGTGGCCGCGGTGTCACGACAGGTGGCCTGGGCAGCGGAGGTGGCGGCACGATGGGTGAGCGGGAAGCGGCGTCGCCGGGCGTGTTCTTCGCGCTGGGCGCGCCCCCTCCGCCGGACGGCGGGAGCCGGACCCTGGCGTGTCTGTACGCGGGGGAGAACGCCCCGCTCACCTCCCGGATCGACACCGTCGCCGAGCGACTCGGCACGCCCGAGCGGCGGGTCGCCGCCTCCGTGGCCCATCTCGGGCTGGCCGCACGGCTCTGGTCCACCGCGCTGGGGCCCGCGGCGCTCTCCGGTCGCTTCCCGGATCTGCGCGCATCGTCCCTCCACTGGAATCCAGGCAGACAGGCGCCCGACGATCTGTGGACGGCGTCCGCCGAGTCGCTGCCGGGCTCCGCCGCCCGGATCAGGGACGTCGTCCAGCACGGCCATCTGGAGCCGCTCGCCGAAGCGGTCCGCCGGGACACGGCGGTCTCCGCCCGGCTCCTGCGCGGCAACGCCGGCTCCGCGCTGGCCGGAGCCGTGCGCCAACTGATCGGCTGGGCGCGCACCGCCGGCCGGCCGGACGTGGCCGCACGCACCCGCGCCCTCGCGTCCGAACTCTTCGACCACCCCGGCCTCCGCGATACCGGCTTCCCGCACGGTCCCGGTTTCCGCCGGCGCACCTGCTGTCTGTACTACCGCGTTCCGGGCGGCGGCCTGTGCGGTGACTGCGTCTTCGACAGCCCGCCCGGAGCGCCCGCGCGCAGCCGGTAGTCCGCCCCGACGCTGTTGCCCCCGAGTGGCCGGGCGGGACGGAAACGCCTGATGAAGGGCGTGCCGAAGGGCCGCGTGGCGGGATGTCCCGTACCTCGCCGCGCGCCGCCGTGCCGTGGGTCCGCCCGGTCCCGCCCCCTCCCGGATCAAGCTTTGTCATGCACCTGGACAGCGCCGCATTCGTCGTGCTGTCATGCCAACTGCCATTCCTTCCAACGTTGTACATCTTGCTGCAACGAGCCGCCACCCTTCCTCACCAAGGAGGATCCGTGCGCATCGACAAGAGACTGATTCTGTTCCTGGCAGCCGTCGTCGGCGCCGCCGGGCTGTCCGCCGTGCCCGCCGCTTCGGCGGCCGGCAAGGACCCCGGGGCCGCCGACGACGTCCACGGGCTGAAGGGGGAGTACTACACCCAGTCCGCCCCGGGAGCCTTCGACTTCGGGGAGCTCAAGGCCACCGGCTTCGACCCCTCGATCGACTTCCCGACCCTCGAATCACGGCTGACCTCGGCCACCGGGCAGGCCGACGACGCGAGCATCCGGTGGACCGGGAAGATCGTGCCGGAGAAGTCCGGCGCCCACACCTTCTCCATGATCGGGGACAACGGCTTCCGGCTGTGGATCGACGGAAAGCCGGTCATCGACCACTGGGTCGACGACTGGGAGAGTGAACAGACGTCCCAGCCGGTCGAGTTGACCGCGGGGAAGGCGTACGACTTCAAGGT
Source organism: Streptomyces sp. NPDC127177 (assembly GCF_042672475.1). Lineage (NCBI taxonomy): Bacteria > Bacillati > Actinomycetota > Actinomycetes > Kitasatosporales > Streptomycetaceae > Streptomyces > Streptomyces sp. NPDC127177. The sequence continues at coordinate 4,697 of NZ_JBHXUW010000025.1, read as the reverse complement.
CGAGTACTTCGAGCACGAGGGTGGTTCCAATCTCCACCTGAAGTGGACCGAACCGGGCGGTACCAAGGTCCCCGTACCGCAGTCCGCGTTCCGGCTGCCCGACGACTTCGCGTACGACGGTGCCATCGCCGCCACCGTGCTCGCCGACGGCCGCACCCTGAAGCTGGACTTCGCGCAGAAGCTCGGAAAGCTCCCGGCCGGCCTGGTCAACCACCTGGACGCGGTGATCGGCGGGGCCGAGTGGCCGCTCGGAGCGGTCAAGGCCGACCCGAAGGACGCGCGCAGCCTGACCGTCGCCCTGAAGGAGCCGGTCGTCGGCAACAAGGCCGGAAACGCCACCGGTCTGGCCGACATCCGCTACGACGGCGACGGCTCGCTCGCCGGCGAGGACGGCAAGCAGGTCGGTGCCTTCTGGTCCAGCGGGCCGAACCACTCCACGCACGAGCTGACCACGAAGTGGGCCGACGAGGTGGGGCCGAAGAACGCCCTCCCCGAGTACCCGCGCCCCCAGCTCACCCGTGACAACTGGCAGAACCTCAACGGCTCCTGGGAGTTCGCCGCGGCGAAGGCGGGGGAGCAGCCGCCGGTGGGAAGGAAGCTCGGCGAGAAGATCCTCGTCCCGTACCCGGTCGAGTCCCAGCTCTCCGGGCTGGAACGGCATGAGGACCGCATGTGGTACCGGCGGACCTTCACCGTCCCGAAGAACTGGAAGGTCGGCTCCGGCAAGCGGCTCCAGCTGAACTTCGGGGCCGTCGACTGGCAGTCCGAGGTGTACGTCAACGGCCACAAGGTCGCCGAACACAAGGGCGGGTACGACAAGTTCAGCGCCGACATCACAGCGGCGCTGAAGCCGGGCCGCACCCAGGAGCTGATCGTCGGCGTCTACGACCCGACGGACGCCGAGGACGGCGAGAACCCGCCGATGGGCAAGCAGCGCCTCGACCCGAGCGGTATCTGGTACACCCCGTCGTCCGGCATCTGGCAGACGGTGTGGATGGAGCCGGTCGCGGCCGACCACGCCGACTCGCTGAAGATCACCCCCAACGTGCCGGGCGGCAGCGTCACCGTCGAGGCGCGCGGTGTACGGGACGGCGTCCCGGTCACCGCGACCGTCTACGACGGCAAGCGCAAGGTCGGCACGGCCACCGGCCGCACCGGCTCGGCGGTCGAGATCCGCGTCCCGCACGCGCACCTGTGGTCCGCCGATGATCCGCACCTCTACCAGCTCGAGGTGAGCGTCGGCTCCGACCGGGTGGGCAGCTACTTCGGGATGCGGTCCATCTCCGTCGAGAAGGTGGACGGCACCCCGCGCACCGTCCTCAACGGCAAGCCGGTCTTCCTGATGGCCACCCTGGACCAGGGCTTCTGGCCGGACGGGCTGCACACCGCGCCCACCGACGAGGCGCTCGCGTACGACCTGAAGATGCACAAGGAGATGGGCTTCAACTCGGTCCGCAAGCACATCAAGGTCGAACCCGACCGCTGGTTCTACTGGGCGGACAAGCTGGGCCTGATGGTCTGGCAGGACATGCCGGCGATGAACACCGTCAACCCGTCGGCCGCTGCCCGCACCGAGTACGAGCACGAGATGAAGGAGATGATCGACGAGCACGACAGCCACCCGTCCGTCGTCATGTGGGTCACCTTCAACGAGGGCTGGGGCCAGTACGACGAGGCCCGCATCGCCGACCAGGCCAAGACCTGGGACCCGACGCGCCTGGTCAACAGCATGTCCGGCATCAACCTCGGCGTCGACGGGGGCACCGGCGACATCATCGACGAGCACGGCTACCCGAGTCCCGCGCTTCCGAAGCCGGACGGTGAACGGGCCCTGATCAGCGGAGAGTACGGCGGACTGGGTCTCGGAGTGCCGGGCCATGCCTGGGCCGTCCAGCAGTCGTACGTCGCCGTCGACCCGGCCACCTACACCGACGACTACCTCGCCAAGCTCGACGAGGTGCACGCGCTCGCCTGCAAGGGCGGCAACGGCGCGGTGTACACGCAGATCTCGGACGTGGAAGGTGAGCTGAACGGGCTGCTCACCTACGACCGCAGGGTCGTCAAGCCCGATGTGAAGCGGGTGAAGGCCGCTCAGCAGGCCCTGATCCGCGACGCGTCGAAGCCAGTGGTGGCGGGCTGCCCCGCAGCCTGACCCGTGCGGCCCGCTCCGGTCCGCCCCTCGTGGGCGGGCCGGAGCGGGCCTGTCCGACCCCTTGACGGGGGCCTGCCGGGAACCAAGAATGATCGCGCTCTGACAACGTTGTCCGAAGGAGTAACCCCATGCACCGGACCCCACGGCCGAGACTGCGCGGCCCGGCGGCCGCACTCGCCGCCGTCGCGCTCCTGGGCGGTGTCCTCACCACCGGGGCCACGGCTCAGGCCAGCCCGCGCGACGACGGCCGGCTGACCGATCTGGTCAACCCGTTCATCGGCACCCAGAACGAGGGCAACACCTACCCCGGCGCATCCGTGCCCTTCGGCATGGTGCAGCTCTCCCCGGACACCGGCCACAACACCGGCTACGACTACGGCGAGAACCACATCCGCGGCTTCTCGGCGGTCCATCTCTCCGGCGTCGGCTGCGGCCTGGGCGGCGACCTGCCGACCCTGCCCACCACCGGTGACGTGACCGAGACGGACTACGCGAAGTACGCGGCGGAGTTCAGCCACGACGACGAGAAGGCGAGCCCCGGCTACTACAAGGTCGGGCTCGGGACGGGCATCGACGCCGAGCTGACCGCGACGCAGCGCACCGGGGTGCAGCGCTACACCTTCCCGGCCACCGACAAGGCCAACGTCCTGCTCAACGCGGGCCAGTCACTGCACAAGACGCTCTCGTCCGAGGTCGAGATCCTGGACAACCGCACGGTGCGCACCGCGATCACCGGCAGTGGCTTCTGCCAGGACACCAAGCCGTACACGGTCTACACCGTCACGCACTTCGACCGGCCGTTCACCACCTCGGGCACCTGGAACGGCGACACCGTCACCGAGGGCACGAAGAAGTCCTCGGCCACCGACGCCCGCAACGGCGCCTGGCTGCGCTTCGACACCAGCAAGGACCGCACGGTCGAGGCCACCACCGCCCTGAGCTACGTCGACGCCAAGGGCGCCGCGCTCAACCTCCGCGCCGAGGGCGGCCGCAGCTTCGACCGCGTTGAGCACGCCGCGCAGCGCAGCTGGGAGGACCGCCTCGAAGGCGTGAAGGCCCAGGGCGGCAGCGACGAACTCCGCCGCACCTTCTACTCCTCCCTGTACCGGTCCTTCCTCGCGCCCAACATCGGCAGCGACGTGGACGGCCGCTACACCGGCTGGGACCAGAAGAAGCACCGCGCTGTCTCCGCCAAGGGAACGTTCACCTACTACCAGAACTGGTCGCTCTGGGACACCTACCGCACCCAGGCCCAGCTCCTCGCGCTGCTCGCCCCGCGCGAGTCCCGCGACATGGCGATATCCGTCCTGCGGATCGACGCCGAGAGCGGCTGGCTGCCCAAGTGGGGCTACGGCACGGTCGAGACGAACATCATGACCGGCGACCCGGTCACCCCCTTCCTCACCAACGCCTACCAGCAGGGTCTGCTGAAGGGGTACGAGGAGGAGGCGTACCGCGCCCTGAAGAAGAACGCCGACGGTGTGCCGCCCACCGAGTCCGCACCGGTCGGGCGCGAAGCCAACGCCGAGTACCTGAAGGACGGCTTCGCCCCGTACATCAAGGACCGCGAGCACGCCAAGCCCGGTGACTCGGACTACGACCACGGCGCCTCCGCCACCCTGGAGTACGCCCTGTCCGACGGCATGCTCGCCGAGATGGCCCGCGACCTCGGCCACGACGCCGACGCCGCCCGCTACGAGGCCCGCGCCCAGAACTACCGGAAGATCTTCGACCCCTCGACCGGCTTCTTCCGCGCCCGTGACGCCTCCGGCGCCTTCACCGGCCCCGTCGACCCGGCCGAGAGCGAGGGCTTCCACGAGGGAACGTCCTGGCAGTACCAGTGGATGGTGCCGCAGGACATCCCGGGCATGGTCGACCTGATCGGCGGGAAGGACGCCGCCAACCAGCGGCTCGACTCCTTCTTCGCGTACGACGAGCTGCTGACCGACCCCGCGAAGACCGCCCGTGAGGTCTGGGTCAACGGTCCGTACGCGTACTACAACGCCGACAAGTACAACCCGCAGAACGAGCCCGACCTCATCGCCCCGTACACCTACCTCTCCACCGGCCAGCCGTGGAAGACGACCGATGTGGTCCACGCGGCCCTCACGCTCTTCACCAACGGTCCGACCGGCATGACCGGCAACGACGACCTCGGCACGATGTCCGCCTGGATGGTGCTCTCCTCGATCGGGGTCTTCCCGGTCCAGCCCGGCACCGACACCTGGGGTCTGTCCACCCCCGCGTTCGAGCGCGTCGACATCAAGCTCGACCGCCGGTACTACCCGCACGGTGCGCTCACCGTACGCGCGCCCGGCGCGTCGGACACCGACCGCTACATCCAGTCGGCCCGGCTCGACGGTGCTCAGCAGTCGCGCACCTACCTCACCACCGACGACATCCGTTCGTCCCGCTCGCTCTCCTTCACGGTGGGCAGCGAGCCGTCGGCCTGGGGTACCGCGCCCGAGGACGCTCCGCCCGCACTGGGCTGATCCGCCGGACCCGCAGAACGCGCCGAGCGCCCTTCCCCGTCCTCGGACGGGGA
>NZ_JBHXUW010000024.1:14730-110128 GCF_042672475.1 Streptomyces sp. NPDC127177 | reverse complement strand
CCCCCGGGGCCCGCTGGGCCCCGGGGGTCTTCCCATGTCCGCGCGCACGCCGCGCTCAGGCGTCCAGAACCTGCCCGCTGCGCCGCACGACCGGCTTATCCACGCTCCACGGGAAGTTGATCCAACGATCGGTCTTCTTCCACACGTACTCGCACTGCACGAGCGAGTGCGACTTCTCGTAGATGACCGCGGAACGCACCTCGGCGACGTGGTCGATACAGAAGTCACGCACCAGCTTCAGCGTCTTCCCGGTATCGGCGACATCGTCGGCGATCAGGACCTTCTTCTGCGAGAAGTCGATGGCGTTGGGCACGGGCGCCAGCATGACGGGCATCTCCAACGTGGTGCCCACCCCCGTGTAGAACTCCACGTTCACCAGGTGGATGTTCTTGCAGTCCAGCGCGTAGGCCAGCCCACCGGCGACGAAGACCCCGCCACGGGCGATGCTCAGCACCACGTCCGGCTCGTACCCGTCATCGGCCACGGCCTGCGCCAACTCCCGCACGGCGTGCCCGAAGGCGTCGTACGTCAGGTTCTCCCGTGCTTCGTCACTCATCAGCCGTCACACCTGCGTCCGGTGGAAGTTCATGTACGAGCGCGACGCGGTCGGACCGCGCTGCCCCTGGTACCGGGACCCGTACCGCTCGGAGCCATACGGGAACTCCGACGGAGAGCTCAGCCGGAACATGCACAGCTGGCCGATCTTCATCCCCGGCCAGAGCTTTATGGGCAGCGTCGCCAGATTCGACAGCTCGAGGGTCACGTGCCCGGAGAACCCCGGATCGATGAACCCGGCCGTCGAATGCGTCACCAGCCCGAGCCGCCCGAGCGAACTCTTGCCCTCCAGCCGCGAGGCAAGATCGTCGGGCAGCGAGATGACCTCGTACGTCGAGGCGAGCACGAACTCACCGGGGTGCAGGATGAACGCCTCGTCCCCGTCCGGCTCGACGGTGCGCGTCAGATCGACCTGCTCGACCGCGGGGTCGATATGCGGATAGCGGTGGTTCTCGAACACCCGGAAGTAGCGGTCGAGCCGCACATCGATGCTCGACGGCTGCACCATCGACGTATCGAACGGATCAATACGTACGCGTCCGGCGTCGATCTCGGCCCGGATGTCCTTGTCTGAGAGAAGCACCCACCGAGGATACGCAGAACGCGCGGACCCGCCCACATCGGGCCGCCCGCGCGCCTGTCGCCACCTTCCCGGAAGCCCTACCGCTCCTCGAACACCACGGGCACGGCATGCCGCAACCGGGCGCAACGAGGACAGCGGATGAGCCGCCCGGGACCGATCCGCCCGGACCCGAGCTGCTGCATCGGGAACGAGGCGGTAGCGAAAACGTGCCCTTCGGCACAGCGGACGACGGTGCGCTCCAAGGAGTCCATCAAGTCCCTTCCCCATCAAGCCGTGGACGAGAAAGCCACATTAGGGGATGAACGGGACGTTACTCCACGCGGCACTCCGACGCCCCACGCTACGCCCCCAACTCCCGCCCCACCCACTCGCATCCACCCCGCACAACATGAGCCCTCCACACACCCGACCCACCGCGACCCACACCCGGGCTCACGCCTCGGGGGGTCTGCGATGGGGTACAGTGTGGAACGATGCGTCGCTGGTCAGCCAGGGCGTCACGCGGGTGTAGTTTAATGGTAGAACATGAGCTTCCCAAGCTCAGAGCGCGAGTTCGATTCTCGTCACCCGCTCCATGATGAAGGCCCTGGTCGGAGACCAGGGCCTTGTTTGTTGTCTAGACCAGTTTTAGGGCTCGTGCCATTCGCGTGCCATAACGACCCTTCCCATCTGCATCAATAGTGGATCCGTCATCCCTGAGTGCGAGCGCTCCCCTACCGGGTCCCGCATCGCGAGACCCCTTCCAAGTGCCCTGCGTCACAAGCGCAGTGCGGACTGCCTGCTCCTGCGCGATCAACGCCGTGCAGCCCGCGGGGCGGACGGTCCGGGCGGACGTGGCACCAGCGGGTGAACGGTCGCCCTGCCATTCCCCGGGGCTGCAGCCGACTGCTGGCGGCGTACGTCGAGATCGATGTTGGCGGCAAGCCTGCGCTGGTGTTCCTTGGTGGAGTGCTGGTAGATCAGTTGCGCGCGCTCGGAGGACTGGCCGGCCCGGACCATGAGGTCCTTGAGCTTGGCACCGGTGTCGGCCGCGAGCGTGTTGCCCGTGTGCCGGAGGTCGTAGAAGCGGAAGCCTTCGGGCAGCCCCACCTTGTCCCGGGCCCTGCGCCACTTGCGGCCGAACGTGGTGCCGCGCAGTACCGCTCCCCTCTCACCAACGAAGACAAGCCCGTCCACCCCCGGCTGGGCGAACCATTCCAGGTGCCGGCGGACGTCCTCGTGGAGGAATGACGGCAGCACGATCTCTCTTCGGCCCGCCCGGGACTTGGGAGCGCCGACCACGCGGTGACCTGTGTTGAGCTCCGGTGCGGCACGGCGAACCCAGAGCGTGCCGGCGTCGAGGTCCACGTCCCGCCGACGGAGCTCGGCGAGTTCCTCGGGCCGCATCGAGGCGAAGGCACCGAGCAGAACCATGAGGCGCCAGCGCAAGCCGATCACCTCTGCCGCGGCGAAGACCTGCTCGACCGCCGCCACGGGTCGCTCGTCGGCGTCCTCGCGGCCTGCCCCGCGGATACGGCAGGGGTTCTTGCGCAGCATGTCGTCCTCGACTGCGGTCTCCATCACGGCTTTGAGGAGCCGGTACGTCTTGGCAACCGTGGTGGCACCGGTGGCGGACAACCGCTCCGCACGCCAGGCTCTGACCCGAGCGGGGCTGATCATGTTGACGTTCATCTCGCCGAACGTCGGCTCCAGGTGGAGCCGGAACAGCCGGCGGTACAACTCAGCAGTGGTCGGGGCGAGGCCGCGTTCAGCGATCCAGCGCGTGGTGTAGTCGGCGAACGAGACCTCGCCGGCGGTCGGGTCGAGCCAGTCACCCCGCATCTGGTCCGCTTGGACCTGGACGAGGAACGCCTCTGCATCGCGCCTGGTCTCGAAGGTTTCCGGCGCGGGCCGCAGGGTGTCATCGGCCGTGCTGGGGTAGCGGGCCTGATATCGCCCCGAGGGCAGTTGTCGTATCGCGCCGAACGTGCGGCGCGGAGCCTTCTGGCGCGGACGGGCCATCAGGCCGCAGCCCTGAACCCGGAGCGGCGAGTACGGACCGGCTCGACCGTACGCGCCTCTACGAAAGCGTCCAGCGCGGTGTCGGAGATGCGGACGTGCTTGCCGACCTTGACGTATCGGATACGGCGCTCGGATACGAGGCGGCGGATGAATCGCTCACCGACACCGAGACGTTCGGCTGCCTCGGCCACGCCGAGAAGGCGGTCAGCCATTCGAGACCGCCTCCTCCCACGTGTCGGCGGGCCATGGGGCGGTGATCACTGCGGGTCGGGGCAAGGGTGTTCCTTCTACGAGGCGGCGGGTCAACAACCGATGCGCCCATGCGGGGGCGCGCCCACTGAGGCAGACGTACGGGCGTCGCGACCGCTTCGAGCTATCGCGCTGCCCCCGCTGGGACTATTTCGGCGTCCCGTAGTGATACCTCTGCATCGCCGGTTTGGTTAACCGGCGATGTGCGTCTATGTTGCCTCGACGCCCAGCAGGTTTCGGGAGTACCGGAGTCGGGGATCCGGCCCACATTTTTGCTGACCTGAAGCCAAAGGCGAATCGGTCACGGGCGCCGCCGGCATGAATTTCTTGGTGAACGGCCGATTCGGGTCTATCGTTTTCGGACCGCGTTCCACCGGCGTTCGCCGTCGGCTGCTCGCTTTGTGCGAAGTAACCCTGGACTTGCGCGAGGCGATGTGGCTTCCTTCTTGGTCCAGTCGCTGACATGAAGGCCGCCCGGATCAGCTTTCGGTGCGCCAGCTCCGTCCGACGGCAGCACCGCCGTCGCGCGATTCACAGCCACCGCCACCACCCCCTGCTTCGAGGAGCCGCCGAACCATGAGCCACGATGCCCGCGTCTGGGTATGGGACCACAGCCTCAGCAAAGGCACTGCCCGCATGGTCCTCACCTTGATCGCCGATCGCTGCATCGACCACACCTGCACGGCCTACGCCTCCGTCCCAGCCCTGATGCGACGTGCGAACGCGTCGCGCAGCGCCGTTCGGGACGCACTGGACAAACTGGTCGCCAGCGGCGAGATAGTCCGCCTCGACGGACGCAAAGGGCCTCGCGGGGAAACGTATTACCGCCTCCCCGAAGCCGCCCGTTTCATGACCGAGTACGTTCGAAATCCGACCCATCAAGAGGGCCAGATTCCAACCCCCGAGGTACCGGAATCCGTTACCTCCAGCAGCAATACGGACGGGCCGGAATCCGACCCCGGGGTACAGAATCCAACCCCGGGAGGTGCCGGAATCCGGTACCTCGGGGGAACGGAATCTGACCCCCAGAACAGAAGTGAACCAATAGGAACCAGTAGGTACAGCAGCAGTGCACCCATCCCCGCCTCTCAATGGCAGATCGACGCAGGCAGCGAATCCTGGCTGCGGAGCGAGGGGCACCTCACCCGCCTCGGCGAGGAGGGCGTACGAGTGGCGGACGACAAGTGGCGGGCCTTCCGGGCCAGCGGGTCTCCACGCTCGGGTGCCGCGTGGGGTGCCGACTGGCGAGCGTGGATCACTCGCGAGCGGAGCCCCGCCCCAGTAGCGCCGCACTCAGCCGCCAGCCCCAGTGGCGGGTCAGCGAGCGCCAAAATGACCCGGCCGGAGGCGCACCTGGCAGCTCTGCTGGCGGCCCTCGATGAACCGGTCCCGGCGGTGTAGCGCCCTCGCCTACCCGGCCGGTCCGCGGGGACAGTGGGGACCGGTCCCCGCATAGCTCGGTCCCCTGGGGACGGTCCCCCTGACGGGCAGTCGGGGACCGGTCCCCGACTCAGGTGGGGACCGGTCCCCACCAAGCTCCTTCTTGTCCCCTGCCTCTTCGGGGACCGGTCCCCGAAGAGGCAGGGAAACCGCAGGTCAGTGCGGACCCTGCGCCATACGGTCGGCCCCCGAGCTCACGCCTCAGAGCTCCGAGGGCGGGACAAGGCCAGCGGGGACCAGCAGCCGACGCAGTCGGTCCCCGCCGCGTGTGCAACAAGCCGTGTCCAGGTCTCTCGGACCGGCATCGCGCTTCATGCCGATGGCGGCCAAGACGCGCGGAGATCTCGGCAGCGACCAAATCGAGATCAATGACGTGGTCCCTGCAGCACTCTTCCCCGGTCGCCCTCACCCACGAAGGCCCTGACCGAGTCCCGGCCAGCGCAACCGTCCAGGGCCGAAGACCGGCCACCGTACGACGCCCCACTCCCACCTCGGAAAGAGACCCATGCACGGCGCGCAGCACGAACCCCCCAGCAGACCGAGACGGCAGACGAATCGCCCCCAGGCACCAGGCGGAGCAAGGTATGACGTTGGACCGTCCAAGGGCCGGTCCCACGCAGTGCCCGCCCCAGGGGTGACGGGGACACCTGGGAGCGAGGGCGCTCCCAGGACGAACGACGGTGTGGTGCGGGCCGCTGAAGAAGCTGCGCTCCACCGGGTCGCCAGCCGTCGTGCGCGCCAGGACGTCCAGCGCACCGAGCGGGTCGATGTCCGCTACAGCGCGGAGGAGAAGAGCGAGATCAAGGCCGAGGCACATCGGCTCGGGCTGGCCGGCGCTCACTTCGTCGGGGCCCTGGTCATGGCCCAGCTCCACGGCGACTACGCGTTGCCCGACCGGCGCACTGCGACAGACGACTTGATCGACGAGCTGGCCGCACTGCGTACGCAGGTCGCGCGGATCGGTACGAACGTCAACCAGATCGCCCACCGCCTCAACGCGGGAAGCAATCCACACCCTGGGGACAAGACGGTGCTGACGGAGGCCGCGCGGGTTCTGGTCCTGGCCCGCCAGGCAGCCACAACGATCGACATCGCCGCCGATGTGGCCGCCACACAGCACCGGGCCATCTGATTGATCGCGAACATCGTCAAGCCCGGCCACAAGACCCGCGGCGTCCTGAACTACCTCTACGGACCCGGCCGTGCCAACGAGCACACCGACCCTCACCTCATCGCCTCGTGGGACGGCTTCGCCCCCGACCCCGGCCGTGACTCGGAGGCCACCCTCGCCCAACTCACCACAGCCCTCGACCTGCGCGTAAAGCAGGCCAGGGACAAGGCGCCGAAGGAACATGTGTGGCACTGCTCGGTCCGGGCCGCACCCGAGGACCGGCCCTTGTCGGACGAGGAGTGGGCAGCCATCGCCCGCCGCGTGCTCAACGCCGCCGGCATCGCTCCGGACGGCGACCCCGACGCCTGCCGGTGGGTCGCCGTACGCCACGCCGAAGACCACATCCACATCGTCGCCACCAAGGTCCGAGGCGACCTCCGCCCAGCACGGAACTGGAACGACTTCTTGCGCGCTGACAAGGAACTCGTGGCTATCGAGAAGGAATACGGGCTCCGCCAGGTTCCGCGCGGAGACCACACCGCCGCCAAACGCCCCACCCGCGCCGAGCAGGAGAAGGCGCGCCGCACGGGCAATGCCCGCACCTCCCGCGAGCACCTGCGCACCATCGTCCGCACAGCAGTCTCGGCGGCCACGACCGCAGCGGAGCTTTTCCAGATCATCGAGGGGACCGGTGCCCTCGTCGACGTCCAGTACCTGCCGTCCGGCGATGTCCGCGGCTACAAGGTCGCCCTCAACGGCGACACCAACGCCCAAGGCGAGCCGGTGTGGTTTTCCGGCTCCACCCTCGCCCCCGATCTCTCCTATCCCAAGATCGCCGAACGCCTGACAGCCACCGAGACGAAACTGACGGAGCGGACTGGCACCACGGCCTGGCGGCGGTTCGCCGTCGCCGTCGACCAGACCCCTGACCACCTCGCCCACGACGAGGACGAGGCAGGACAGGCCCACATCATCGTCCTCGCCGAGGCCCTCGACGCACTCCCTCTGGTAGCCCCTGTCGGCCTCCGGCCACAGCTCGTCCAAGCCGCCACCGTCTTCGAGCGCGCCGCCCGATCCCGTATCCGCGCCCAGCACCAGCAGGCCCAGGCCACCCGCTGCGCGGTGAAGGCGGTCCTGCGCGAGCCCGCCCCACAGGACGGAGCCCTCCTCACGGTCGTCCTCGACGCCCTCCTGCTCGCGGTCATCGCCGCCCAGCATTGGCATCGCACCCGGGAACACCACCAGCAGGCTGAAGCCGCCCGCCAGACCATCCCGCACCTCCGCACCGCCTACCGGGCCACCGCCACCGAGCCCCTGACCACGCTTCGGCAGCGCGGGGAACGGCTGACTGAGACTCTGCGTCGCCGACAGGAAAACACACTTCGCCGGGCTCTTCCCGAGCTGGCCGAACAGATTCTCGCGGAGCCCGGCTGGCCGTCTCTCGCCGCCACCCTCGCGCGGGCTGAAGCCGTCGGCCACAAGCCCACAGCTCTCCTCACCCAAGCCACCGTCCGACGGGAAACCGACACCGCCACCAGCCTCAGCGAAGTCCTCACCTGGCGTCTCCACCGCCTCACCGACCTGACCGCCGGCACCACCAGCCGCGCCCTGGCATCCCCGTCGGCCGCCTACCGCCAGACCAATACCCGCCAGCAGCGCCGCACGCGCTGAACCTCACCCCGAGGAGCCCACTCTGGCTCGCCGCCTGTGAGAGGTCTGGGCCCGAGGAACGCAGCCATCAGCCGGCAGAGGCAAGTTCCGCCACGCCTGCGCCGTTCCCTGAGGGAACGGCGCAGGCGTTCACTCAGGGAACGCCTGCCTTGTTCCTTTAGGGAACAGGCAGCTCCCGGGCAGGGAGCACAGCCTCCAGCACCCATGCTCAATGGCCCAGCATCTCCTCCACGCGCCACGACCTCCTCGGGGCCACGCCAGTGACGAATGGGCAAAAGAAACGCCGAGCACCAAAGCAGTTGTGCAAAATCTCCGACATCAACTAAAGTCAAAGCCGCACTGGAATGCTTCGATGCGTAGTCCGACCCGAGGAGTCGTCCGCATGAGTATGCCTTCGTCACTGTGGACGACCGACGTGTTCGGCGAGCAAGCAGCAGATGCACGCTGCCGCGTCGGGCAGGGCCTTCGCAACATGCAGGCCAACGCACAGGCCGCGCAGGAACAAGCCGCCTCCCGCACCACCCGCGTCTACGGCACCAGCCGGTACGAGAACCAGTATGAGCGGCTTCAGGACGAACTGAAGCAGGTCCCCGGCGCCCGCGCGGTCAAGCCATTTGGCTTCTCGTACGAGCTGATGCTCATCGGCAAGGGGCTGATCTACCCGTTCCGGTACTCCAACACCAAGTCGGACGTACGTAGCGCACGCATCCCCAGCCGGTCCCGGCTGGTACGGGAACTCTTCACGTTCGCACCGGCGCCGAAGCACACTCAGGTTCCGTTCGACCTCGACTTCGGGCCGACCGTCCCGATCGCCGAGCCGCGCGGCGCTCTGGCGACAGTCCCGGAGGGCACCCAGCTGGTTCTGGTTCCCTTCGCCTGCAACGCCTCCGAGCTCCTTGAGGCGTACTGGGGCATCGCGGCGCTCGGGATGAACCGGCAGCTGGAGTGGGCAACCGATCCGGAGCCGCTCCACCTGCCTCAGGAGGTCACCTCGTACACGCTGCGCCCGATCAGCATTCCGGGCCAGGTCACGGCACACACCGGCTTCGCCGAAGGACTCGAACCCACCCTTACGCTGTCCTCTCGTACCGCCTCGGACCAGGCCCTGCACGTACCCGTGCAGACCGAGGCAGAACCCATTGAGGACCAGAGCAGCGAAGACGATGCGACCCACTAAGCAAGACCTCATTCCCGGTACGGAAGAACGAGGCGTCACGCCCCGCGCCGTCTACGACCTCTTCGATCCCACCCGGGTGACGCAAGCTCGCCGTCTGGCGGAGATGACGAAGAAGGACGTGGCGGCCGGGCTCGGGGTGACGCCTGCAGCCGTGGGGCAGTACGAGACAGGGGTGTCGAAGCCACGACCTGACTTGATCCCCCGGCTCGCAGAGGTCCTCGGGGTTCCCGTGACGTTCTTCCTGCTGGGGAGGCCGGCTAATCGGCTTGACGCTTCCATGGCGCATTTCCGAAGCCTGCGCAGCACACCGAAGTCCCAGCGGGAACGTGCGCTCGCGTTCGCCGAGCAGGTCTGGGAGCTCACATACGCGCTGGAACAGCGAGTCCAGTTGCCCCTCGTCGATCTGCCCGGCTTCGCCGGTGGGGAGGTCCATCCCGGCGAAGAGCTGTCCACCGACCCCGCTTCCGCTGCCCGTGAGCTCCGCAGGCGCTGGGGCCTCGGCGACGGCCCTGTCACGCATCTGGTGAGGCGGATGGAGTCCCACGGGATCGTGGTGGTTATGCCGCCTGCCAGCGATCCCTCTGCCGCGAGCGTAGACGCCTTCTCCACCCGCGCAGCACGGCCACTCGTCGTTCTGACCGCCGCCCGGGCCGACGACATCTATCGGCACCGGTTCACAGCTGCCCATGAGCTCGGCCACCTCGTGCTTCACGCCGATGCCACCGGTGACAGCCGTCAGGAGAAGCAGGCTGATGCCTTCGCCGCCGAGTTCCTGACCCCTCAGGACAGCATCCTGCCGTTCCTGCCGCGGCGAATGGATCTTGCACGCCTGGCCGAGCTCAGGGGGGTCTGGGGAGTCTCCCTCCATTCGCTCGTCTACCGATGCCGCGAGCTGGGGCTGATCTCCGACGCGACTGCCAGCCGGACGTACCAGCGTCTACGCGCTCTCGACGGCCAGCCGGGCTTCACCGCCGAATCCGTCTCGAACTTCCCTGGTGAACGGCCTTCGCTGCTTGGCCGGGCCTTCGAGCTGGCTGCCAGCGAAGCTGGCCTATCGATCTCCCGACTGGCTCATGAGCTGGCGTGGACAAGCGAGAGGGTGCAGAACCTGCTGGACGTTCAGGAACAGAAGCCGGTGCTCCGGCTGGTCCAGTAGCAGCGCCGCTCGGGCTTGAGGAGACGCGGGCGGGGCTCGGCTCCCGTTACTACGCCCAGGACGTGCGGCATCGAGGCGCGACGTTAAGCCCGGAGCGCGTACGGACGCCATCAGGGCCGACTCATCTCAGAGTCGGCCCTGATGGCGTGCTGACGTACTCAGAGGTTCAGAGCGATGCCTCGACTCCGAGGCTTCCCGCATTGATGGCTCCCCGTAGGACGTGGGTGATCTCCTCGGGCTTGAGGTCGATACCGTCGAGCCCCTCCGTGGTCAACGGAATCTCCTCTAGCGCGTACTCGCCGCGGCCTGCGGCGCTGAACTCGGGACCGGTGCGGTCGTCGAAGGACCAGGTCGCGATGCGCGCGAGGTAGAAGAGCTGCCGCTCATCGTCGGACTCCATCGTGTGGAGGAGGCGGATGATGTCGGCCTTCCCCGCAATCTCCTCGTGGATCTCCCGATGGAGGGCCGCCTCCCGGGACTCGTCGCTGGGTTCGACGCCGCCACCGGGCAGGACCCAGTATTCGGGGATGCCGGGCCTGGTGCGGCGGATGACCAGCATCGTTTCGTCGGCGGTGATCAAGACAGCGCGGACTCGTTCGATCATTTCGGCTTGTTTCCTCGCTTGTTGGTGGTCTCAGTGCAGCAGCCAGCCGCCGTCGACGTGGACGGACTGCCCCGTGATGAACGAGGCGGAGGGGCCCACGAGAAACGCCACCAAGGCCGCGACATCCTCAGGCCGGCCACGGCGCGGGACACACTGGCGCTTGATTTGGTCTTCCGGCCGCGCGCGGTGCTGGGCGGGGAGGGTGTTCTCGGCCTCGACCTGGATGGCCCCGGGCATGACGGTGTTGACGCAGATTCCGTACGGGCCCAGTTCGCGGGCGAGAGAGCGGGTAAGTCCCAGCAGCCCGGCCTTCGCGGTGCTGTACGCGACGAGGTTCGTCCGGCCGGCGCGGGCGTTGACACTGCCGATGTTCACGATCCGGCCCCAGCGGCGCTCGATCATGCCAGGGGTGAGCACGTGGCAGGTGCGGTAGTGAGCGGTGAGGTTCACGTCGAGGGAGTAGTTCCAAGCGGTCTCGTCGGTGTCATGCCAGGCAACGCGGGGGTAGGAACCGGCGTTGTTCACCAGGATGTCGACGGGTCCGATCTCGGCGCGGACGAGGCTGGCCATGGTCTGGACGCTGCCTGGATCAGTCAGGTCGGCGTTCACCGCGATCCCGGGGCTGCCCGCGCGCTCGAAGTCGGCGAGGAGGGCGTGGGCGTCGGGGTCCTGGCCGAGGTGGTTGACCGCCACGGTTGCTCCGGCGGTGGCGAGCGCCCGTCCGATCTGGGCCCCGATGCCGGTGGCCCCGCCGGTGACCAGGGCGGTGCGGCCCTGGAGCGGCCGGGTCTGGAGAGGAGTCTCAAGCAGGGGCAGGGACATTGCTGCTCCGTTCGCCGGGGTGGAGGTGCGGGGCCGGTGCGGTGGTGAAGAAGGTGTCGAGCGTCGTGTGCGGGTCCTGGCTCTCGGCGAGTTTGATCAGGACGAGCAGGAGGTCGTGCCCGGTCAGCCGGGAGGGCGGGATGACGCCGAGAACGCGCAGGGCGAGAAAGGCACGGATCTCCTCCAGGCCGCTGCCGTTCTCCATGCAAAGGCCGTCCAGGACACGGGTGATGGCCGCAGCGCGGCCGGGGCCGGTGTTCCAGGAGTATCGGACATCGATGTGCCGACTGGGCCGGTGCAGTTCCAGGTGCTCGATGCGCGGGCGGGTCAGGGGCGGCAGGGCGAGGCGGAGGGTGCGGGCGTACACGTCGGGCTGGTAGCGGGGAACGAGCCAGCCGCCCAGGGCCATCAGGTACCAGAGCAGGTTGGCGGCCTCGCCCGCGATGGTGT
Source organism: Streptomyces sp. NPDC127177 (assembly GCF_042672475.1). Classification (NCBI taxonomy): domain Bacteria; kingdom Bacillati; phylum Actinomycetota; class Actinomycetes; order Kitasatosporales; family Streptomycetaceae; genus Streptomyces; species Streptomyces sp. NPDC127177. The sequence continues at coordinate 98,309 of NZ_JBHXUW010000024.1, read as the reverse complement.
TGCGCCCGGCGAACTCGAAGTCGAGCCAGCACAGCGGGTCGGCGATGTTGGGCTCCGTGGGATCGCCCTGCGTGAGGACGGCGAGCCTGCGGCGATCGGGAGCCAGGGCAAGGCGGACGTTGTCGATGGTGTCGGCGACGTTCAACGTCAGCGGTATGCCGTTGGCAGTGAGGGTGAAGCCAGCCAGTTCCCGGAGGCTGAGGGTCGTATCGGTGTGGGGCAGGGCAAGTGACAGGTCGCGACGCAGATACCAGCGGTCGAGTCGGCTACCGGGGCGAATGCGTTCGAGGTAAAGGTCCGGGACGCACTCGACCAGCGGCACACTCCTCCCGGTTTCCTCAGCCGCTGCTCGCAGGTCGGCGCAGACCCCGTCCACGAGGCGGGCCAGACGGGGCTGGACGGCCGAATCGCGGTCGGCGAGGGCGATCACATCGCCCATCAACAGTTCGCACCGGCCGTTGGCGAAAACGTCCTCGTAGGCGAGGAGTTGTCTGTCCGGTAACGCGATCTGCCCGTGAAGGGCCGGAACCGCGATGCGGGAGGAGAGCTGTGCCCATCCCTTCGCCTCGACTTCGGCCCGCTCCCGGTTCGCCACTGGCTTATGGAAGACACCCGTTGCTGCTATGGGCCGTCGGACGTTCGCGCTCACCGCGTCTCCCCGGGGAGGGTGTCCAGCCAAGCCCGGAGAACGAGGAGTGCGAGCGCTTCGGCAGCGAGCGGCTCGGTGCGGGCGGTGGTGATCAGGCTCGTGTCCTGCCGCGTGGCGTCGAGGAGGACGGTGAGGGCGTCGCTGTCGGAGGGGCATTCGATCCCACTGAAACGGAGCTGGATCTTCGCGAGCAGCGCAGTGACCTTGTAGAGGGCGCGGAGGTCGGGGCTTCCCTTGAGGAACTGGCGGCGGATCTCGATGGCGGCCTGGATGCCGTCGCGCAGGCTTACAGCCACGTCGGTGGCCGTATCCGGAGCGGGCAGAGCCAGGCCAGGGGTGGACCACAAGGGGACCAGCGACCCGCTGCCGATGAGAGCGAGGACGTGAAGCAGTCGAGAGGTGATGGCGCCGGCCCGGCACTCGGCACGGGTCAGTACGGTCATGCCCAGCTTGACCCCGCCGAGCTCGGTCTCCAGATCCGCGAGGATCTGGCGCATCTCGTCGAGGGAGGAGGTGTCGGCCACGACCAGGACGTCGAGGTCGCTCCAGCCGTGCTGGTACTTGCCCCGGGCTCCGCTTCCGGTGACGGCGAGCAGGTCGATCAGCGGGCGCAGGCCGGTGGTCCGGTCAAGGAATTCCGCCAGATAGGACTCCAGGTTCACGGGGAGTCCGAGTGCGTTGACCGGCATGGTGGAGGGCTGGTGCTCCGGCCAGCGGCGGTTGAACGCGATGCGGTCCAGCCGCCGCTCCAGCTCCAGGCGCGGCCCGTCGTTGCCGATGACCTCGTGCGCGATGGAGACGATCTTGTCCGCGCCTCGTGCGCTTTTGATGAGGTCACGGTCCACGACGTCTTGGGCCCCGGCGGTGCCCCGCCGGGTGCGCGTGCCCTCGCGTGCGTCCAGGTAGGCGATGGTGAGTTGCGGACCGAGCATTCGGGCGAGTTCAGCGGTCGAGTCGAAGTCGTGCAGCGACTCGATGCTGACGGAGTCGAGGAAGTGGTGGTCCTGGCAGAAGCGGTCCAGCGAGTCCACGATCAACTCAGCCTGCACCACTGACCCCAGCCGATAGGGGTCACGGATCCCCGCCCGATCGGCCGCGTCCTCGATGAGGTAGCCGATCTTGAGGCGGGCGTGGCCGTGCTGTGTGCGCAGGTACTCGCCGGCCGCGCTCTTGCCGCCCTCCGACATGCCGCCCAGCGCGGTGACGTGCACTCCTGCCAGAGCCCTGCCGGGCACGTCCGGGTGCAGGGGCGCCAGGAGCCGGCGCACCTCGTCCTGGATGGCGACGGTCGGCCGATTGCTGATGCGGATCGCCATCGGGAAGCGTCCCTCGACGACGAGGTGGTTGATCTGCTCATGGAGGTGACGTTGGTACGCCGCGTAGATGTCGGTGACGGTCACCTCGTGAGCCAGGCTCCGGCGGGTACCTTCCTCCGGGTCGTCGCAGTGCAGGAGGACGAGGGCGTGCTCGCTCTCCTCGGCGGCTCGCAGGTCGGTCTCGTACGGGGCAAGCAGGAGTCGGGCTCGGTCTGCGGCCTGCGCGGCGTCCAGGTCGTCTCGTACAGCGACCGTCGCGGCGACGGACGCCTCCAGCATCGGGATGCCCCGGTCCAACAGGCGCACCGGCGCGGAGAAGGGGTGCCGGGAGCGTTCCAGGTAGGAGGTGGCGAGTACGTCGGCGACCTCCTCGACCGGGCCGGTCTCGAACCACCAGCGGGCCATGCCGTCGGCCTTGATGGCGGTCCAGCGGGGGTCGTAGTGGTCGAGCGGGCCTGCTGAGGTCGCGGCCGGGCCCATGCGCCGGGCGAGGATTCCGATCTGTTTGGTCTTCCCGGTGTTGTCGGGGCCGCTGAACGCGACCGACACGGGGAGGGGATACGTGTCGCTGTTGTACGGACTGGACATCGGCTTCCCTTCACTGATGATGCGGAGCGGGTACGCCTGCAGGGCTCCGCGAGCACCCTGCGGCCAGAACTCGATGGGGCTCGGACCTCGCGCCCCTGTCGAGAGGCAAGGACGGGCCGGAGCGCCTACACGGGGCCGCCGGCCAACGGAACGTCCTCGCCGTTGAGCGTCGGCTGCGCCAACGGGATCTGTGCGGAGGAATGCTCGGTGTGGGCCAGAAGTCCGACCATGGCGAGCCCTGCAGCCGTGCCTAGCGCCCACACCCAGCTCAGTGCGGTCTCCAGCGGGTTGGGTACGCGGGAACGGCTCATCGGACCGCCTCTCGGAGTGCGGAGCCTTGTGCCGCCCTGGGTCGGGGCGAGAGCGGCATCATGCGGGTCCGTGCGTTGTCAGGGGGCATCGCCACCGGCGGTTCCTCTCAACGTGTCCGGGCAGGCACCAACAGGCCCTGAGCAGGGCCTATTCGAGCCAATCGGAGATCTGCGGGGTGATGTTCAGTGAACGACGGGCCGCGCTCCCGGGACAGGGCCCAGGATGTAGTCCTGCGTAATCCCGCGTAATCCAGGTGGGGAGGGGTGACGGGGTGCCGAGGAACCCGGCCGTCGCGGAACTGATCAAGCGGGCCTGCCAAGAACGCGGCTGGGGCCCCTCAGAGTTGGCACGTGCTCTCGGCCTCGCCGAATGCGGTGACCCGCGCCGCCTGCAGCGTCAGCACGCCAGGCGGTGGATAGAAGGCGAACGAACCCCCGGCCACTGGTGGCCCTACCTCGCACAGGTCCTGGCACTGGATCCCGAGGCGATCAACCTCCCGGAGCCCACGCCTGCGGCACCCCACACAGATACCGTTGCATCAGTCCTGCACCTGGGAAGGAGCGACGTGGAACGCCGGGAGTTCATCCTCGCCTCCAGCGGATACGCGCTGTCCGCACTCGGCCTGCCCGACATGGACAGCATCACCCGCCGAACCAAGACCGCTCTTCCCGGAGCCATCCGCGTCGGCCAGGGCGAGGTGGCCGCCGTACGCCACATGGTCAAGGCCCTCGGCGACTCCGCCTCCGAACTCGGCGGCGGGCACGCCCGCCACCTGGCCGTCCGCTACCTAACCCAAGACGTCGCGCCCTGGCTGGCGGGCCACTTCACCGAAACCACCGGCCGCGACCTGTTCGCCGCTACGTCCCAGCTCGTCCACCTCGCCGGCTGGATGGCTCAGGACGAAGGCGACACCCCCGAACTGCGCGGACTCGCCCAGCGCTACTACGCGCATTCCTTCCGCCTGGCGGCGGAGGCCGGTGATCCGGAGCTGTCTGCGACCGCTCTCCGCGGCCTCGCCGTCCAGTGCGTCGACCTCGGCTATCGCGCCGAAGCCGTCCAACTCGGCGAAGCCTGCGTGGAGTACGGTCACCAGCTCGACAACCCGCGGGCCGTCGCCTACTACGAGGCCACCCTCGCCAACGCCGCCGCCCAGGACGACGACCGTCGTATGGCCACCAAGCACCTCGCCCTGTCCGAGACCGCCATCGGCAAGCCGACCGCCGCAGCCGGCGAGTCCTGGGCCGCCCACTACTCCCCCGGCCGCTGGGCCCACGAATCCGGCATGATCCTCTCCCGCCTCGGTGACCTCGACGCCGCCGAAGAACACCTCCACCTCGCCCTGGACATCCACGGCCTCGACCGCCGCCGCACCCGCGCCATCGTCCTCGCCGACCTCGGCGGCGTGCGCCTGCGCCAAGGCGACGTCGACGGCGCCATGGCCACCTGGAGCGAGTTCCTGGACTGCGCCGACGGCATCCGCTCGGTGAAGGTCCAAGCCGCGCTCCAGGACATGCGCGTCCGTCTGCGCCGGTACAACGGCGTCCCCGAGGCTCAGGAACTCCGCGAGCGGGCAGCCCGCGTCACGGGCTAGCGAACGCCCGCGCATAGCAGGTGAGGTGAGAGAGATTGGTCAACGGCGGATGCCGGGGGCAGGCGCTCATATGCCCGACAAGGAGCTCAAGGACCTTCAGATCGGCAGCCCTCCTGGTTATGCACTACATCGACCATACGGGCGTCCAGGCCACCTTCGACGAGATCCTCCACCGACCGACACACAGGGAGCGCGAGGCCGCCGCGGGCCGGACCACCCCGAACGCACCGCCGACCGCGCGCCAGGCACCCGGTCCGAGCCCCGTAGAACCTCACCTACTTCAACAAGGACCGGCGTCGGCGCGGCTGGCTTCCTACTCTGCTCCACCGGCCCGCGCCCGACGGCGTGCTGGCCAGCTCCACGCATGAAATGCGAGACACCTGCTGTGCCGTGCCTCCACTAGATATCCCTGCACACCCGGCACATCGCACTGCGAGGGCCTACCCTTGGCGCGAACATCCGGAGATGCCCCGGTAACGGGTGCATGCGTGAAGGGGGTTGGGTGTGGTTAGTGCGGAGATCGCGCAGTGGGTGCAGCAGGCTGGTCCTGCTGTGACGGCCGCCGTGAGTGCCTACGGGACGGCGGTGCTAACCCGGGCGCAGGACGCAGCTGCCGACGCCACAGTCGGGTTGGGGCAGCGGATCCTCCAAGTGGTATGGCGGCGTGGGGACGAAACCGGCCGGGCCGAGTTGGAGCGTGTGGTGGACGAGGCCGTCGACGAACAGGACGACGTGTTCACCACAGCCGTGCTGGGCAGGCTGCTCAAGCGCACGTTGCTGAATGACCACGAGCTACAGGAAGAATTGGCCGCGTTGCTGCCCGTTCTGGCCGCAGGCCCACTCACCGTCACCGCGTCCGGTGAACGGTCGATTGCCGCCCAACACATCGGTACCGCGATCACCGGCGACGGCCACACACCGCCCCGCCCATGAGCACGGACGCCGCCATGTCCCGGCAGGGTATCGAGGCTGGAGGACACCGGTCGGTAGCGGCCGAGCGGATCGGCATCGCCTATACCGGGGACGTGCTGCCATCCGAGGCGCTGCACGCGCCAGCGAAAGTCACGGCAGCACCGGGCACCTCGAACCTGGCCCCGGTTGCACTCTGCCTGGGACGTGATGAGGAACTGGCCGGATTGCGCCGTATTCTGACCAAGCAGTGCGAAGGTGCCATTACTCAGAGTGGGGCCGTGCACGGCCTCGGCGGGATCGGTAAGAGCGCTCTTGCCCTGTACTACGCCCACCGCTACCGCAACGACTACACGCTAATTTGGTGGATCAACGCGGCTTCCTCTGACGAGATCGAGACCTCCCTCACCAACCTCACGCACATGCTGGTCCCCGACTGGTCGACTACGGCCGGACGCGCTGCACAGGTGGCGTGGGCGATGCAGTGGCTTGCCTGGAATCCCGGCTGGCTGCTGGTCTACGACAACGTCGAGGACCCCGGAAACCTTGCCCCGTACACCGGGGCACTCCACCAGGGGCACCACCTGGCCACCAGTCGCCGCACCACGGGCTGGCCCGACAGCATCCCCACTCTGATCCTGGGCAATCTGAGCCCTGACGACGCCACCATCCTGCTGTGCCGACTCATTTTCAAGACCGATGCTCCTACACCGCGGCAGCAGGCCGACGCTCGGGCTCTGTCTGCCGACCTCGGGCACTTCCCTCTGGCGATTAGGCAGGCTGGCGCCTATCTAACACAGAACCTCGGTGTCAGTCTCGATTCTTATCGTCGCCGTCTGGGCGCCAAACTTGCCAAGGCCGCCCACGGAATCAACGCCGAGCGCACCATCGCGCAGATCTGGAACGTTACTTTCCACGCCCTGGAGGAGAGTAGTTCACTTGCTGTGGAGGTACTGCATACCGCCGCTTGGCTCGCCCCGGACGACATCCCGCATACCCTGCTTACACCATCTGATATAGAGCCGGACGACATTGCGGAGGCCATCGGTACTTTGGCCGCATACAGCATGGTTACCGACACGGGCAGCAGCGTCACCATCCACCGCATGGTCCAAACTGTCCTGCGCACCCCCCAAGATGCCGTCGGAACCTACTCCGAACGGCATCTCCAAGGGCGCAGTCGCGCCGAAGAAAATACCTTGCGCCATCTCACCCCGCCCTCGGGCCAGGAGAACACCACCAACAACCAGTGGGACTCCCTTACGCCTCATCTGGTAAACCTCGCTGCAACTACTCCTCCCGGACACCACAACGCTGCCCTCACCGAGGCGTACGTCGCCGCTGCGAGCCGACTTCACCAGCAAGGCCACACCGCCCGCACCATCTCCCTCTCTGAGGCCGTACTAGCCGAGCGTGAGCAGGTCCTCGGCTACGCCCATCCCGACACCCTGTCCATCCGCAACAACCTTGCTGCGGCTTTTGAATCGGCAGGGGACCTGGGGCGGGCCATTCCTCTGTACGTGACCACCCTCGTCCAGCGCGAGCAGATCCTCGGCGACACCCACCCCCACACGCTCATCAGCCGAAATTGCCTCGCCGGCGCATACGAATCGGCAGGGGACCTGGGCCGGGCCATTCCTCTCTACGAGACCACCCTCGCCCAACGCGAGCAGATCCTCGGCGACACCCACCCCGACACGCTGACCACCCGCAACGACCTCGCCTACACATACCAAACGGCTGGGGACCTGGGCCGGGCTATTCCTCTGTACGAGACCACCCTCGCCCAACGCGAGCAGGCCCTCGGCGACACCCACCCCGACACGCTGGCCACCCGCAACAACCTCGCCCACGCTTACCAAACCGCGGGGGACCTGGAACGAGCCATCCCTCTGCATCAGGCCACCCTTGCGCAGCGTAAGCAGATCCTCGGCGACACCCACCCCCACACACTCTCCAGCCGCACCAACCTCGCCGACGCATACTTGGCGGAGGGTGATCTAGGGCGTGCCATCCCCCTGTACGAGACCACCCTCGCGCAATGCGAACAGGCCCTCGGCGACACCCACCCCCACACACTGGTCAGCCGAAATTGCCTCGCCGGCGCATACGAATCGGCAGGGGACCTGGGCCGGGCCATTCCTCTCTACGAGACCACCCTCGCCCAGCGCGAGCAGGTGCTCGGTGACACCCACCCTGACACGCTCATCAGCCGAATTTGCCTCGCTGGCGCATACGAATCGGCAGGGGACCTGGGCCGTGCTATTCCTCTCTACGAGACTTCTCTCACACAATGTGAACAAACGCTCGGCGACACCCACCCCCACACACTCTCCAGCCGCACCAACCTCGCCGACGCATACTTGGCGGAGGGTGATCCAGGGCGTGCCATCCCTCTGTACGAGACCGCCATCGCGCAATGCGAACAGGTCTTCGGCGACACCCACCCCAACACGCTGATCAGCCGCAACAATCTAGCTGGCGCCTATCTAACGAGAGGTGATCTGGGGCGTGCCATCCCTCTGTACGAGACCACCCTCGCACAATGCGAACAGGTCTTCGGCGACACCCACCCCAACACGCTGATCAGCCAGAAGAACCTCGCTAATGCTCGAAAGTACATCGAAGTCACACCTCGAAAAAACACAACAACCTAGCGGGCAGAACCAGCACCGACGCGACTCTCAGAAAGGGCCTTGTTTATCGTCTAGCCTATCCAAGAGCTCCGTGCTATCTGTCTGCCCTAAGACGCAACAGAATGCTGTTTCGCGAGACGTTCGCGACCCACTCCAGGGAACACCTATCCGGGCATCTCGCATCACGAGACGTAATTCTTATGCCCTGGGTCACCGTTCGGGCGATCAGTACGAACTCTCCACTCGACGCGGGCAGCAGTTGGAACAGCCGCACATGAGCAGCCAGCGTCAGAGCGGAGGCCCAGGAGAGAAGAACGTGCTGATGCTTCGCGTCAGACGTGACGCCTCATTGAGCCCATGCCGCGCCGCCAAAAGCACGTATACGGCCACAGGGAAGGCCAGTATCGCCAATGGCACCATCAGCTCCGCCGGCACACCTAGCCACGCGAGGAGCAGCGAGAAGAGCGTTACACAGAGTACTGACCATGCGCACGCCTTCGCCAAGCGGAGGCCGTCCACCCGATCCGGTGCCAAAGAGCCCTCTCCAGATCCCTCGCTCGGAAGCAACGCCTCCGGGAGCATCTCCTGAAAGCGATCGGCGGCGATGCTGCTCGCGGCAGTCGCGGCCAGCAGACCAAGCTTCCGCGCCGCGCCCTCGCGATCCCGCATAAGTTCGTCTGCCGCCTGCGTAAACGCCGTGTCCACCAGCCTTACGTGGCTTACGAGTTCCTTTCGGATTGCCCGGCCAGCCCCGAACGCAGATGCAGCATCTCCGGCGACCTCCCGCAGGGGAAGGCCCACTCTTCTGACCTTCTTGCGGAGTCTCCCAGCATCCGTGTAGTGGCTTTCCGCCATACCGACCAGATCCCCACTGCCCGAGAGCAAGCTGAGGAGTGGGTAGAGCGGCTCGTAGCAGCGCGCGATGTGCTCCGCGCGCCATAGCGACCACACGAAGACGAGGACCATCGAGATGCAGACGAAGGCCCCAGTCGCCCGCGGGTTGCCCCCAGGTCCGAGAACGTAAGCAGAGTAGGACCCGCACGATACGGAACCAACATCGAGGATCCCGCCAGGTCGACAAGCCGGGCGGTAAGTAACAGCGCCCGTAACGCCCAGAGCCACGAAGGCGATCAGCACTCGCCGCAGTCTCAGTAGATAGGGGGCCCACCGAAATGCGAGTGCCTTACGGACACTGTGTGCATCGAAGGCGACACCCAGATCAGCCGCAGCCTTTTCCGCCCGGCCAACGTGCTTCTCGACCTGCCAGTTGTGCACCCCCCGTACTGGATGCCGCCGCTGCGGCGATCCTGCACCACTCACCGTTCCCCCTGTGTCCTCGGTGAGAGGAAGCGTAGATGCAACGTCTGACAGCACGAGCGAAAATGGACATCCCCGAGGCGTATCCGCGTCTCGGGAGCATGGCGCCGCCTCGCGCCCTTCTACCCGCTCTCTGCCACGCAGGGAAACACCGAGCGGGCGGCCATGAGCCGCTGCAAGAGCCGTGACGCAATGCAGTAGGGACAACCGAGAGGACTGCGATCCGAATATCGGGTTCGGACGTGGCGTGCAGCACACATGCCACAGAGCAGGACAAAACCGTGGCCGCGGCCCACCGACGCGGGTGGAGCGAGGGCCACAAGTCGGGAAGTGAAAGCAGCGCGCGCTTCTCCAAGTCCCATAACGAGCGGCTGGAGCAGCGCGTCAAGGAGCTTGAGGAGCAGCTGGACAGTACACGGCGCGTGCACGAGGTCAATGGCTGCCAGGTCGTGGAGGTTGGCGGGTATGGATACCGCTGGCGCGGGAGCGAACCCCTCAAAGTCGGCGACCGGGTGCTGCTACCCGAGAATTACGTGAGCCGTCTCAAGAATGGCCCAGGCCCCACCGCGGGCGTGGTCAACAAGCTCGGCACCACCTACCGAGGATCCCTCTCCGACATAGTGGGGCTGGCACCGGCAACTGGTGGAGACGGCTGACGGAACCGCGTGCCACAACGTGCCAGTAGGGGCGGTAAGCAGCGGTCAACAGCAGGCACCAGATGATGGCGAGAGTCCTACCGTTAGTAGACGTTTATGCAGTTCAGAGACCACATGAAGGCTCAAGTGCCGGGTGATTCCCAAGCTCAGAGCGCGAGTTCGATTCTCGTCACCCGCTCCATGAAAAAGCCCCAGGCCAACCGCCCGGGGCTTTCTTGTTGGCCCGGAGCGGAATCCGGATGTCGCCGACTGGTGACGTGCAGCCGATCCCTAGGGCGAGCACCCGGTGCGGGTGGCGGGCTGCGAGTTGCTGGGCCAGGCGTCCACCCATGGACGTGCCGTAGACGTCGGCCCCGTCGATACCGAGGTAGTCAAGCATCGCGGCCACGTCCAGGGCGAAGAGCTCGGTGCCGTAGGGCTTGTTGGGCTTCTCGATCTCCCCGTGTCGCGGAGGTCGAGGGTGAGGGTGCCGCGAGCCACGGGCCGCGTGGAAGTCGTCGCGTACCCCGTCCCGTCAACTGACGCTGGCGGTCGGTCTCCGGGTCCGCTGACGCCTCACCCGTCTACCGCCGTGTCCGCGAGCGTTCAGAAATAGTGCTCGTTCCCGGTGCCGAGCCGCTATGCCCCTGGAAATCGACTTTCCGGTCGTCGTGACAAGGGGCCGGGCCGCTCGTCCCAGGCACCAGCGCCGTCCTGCGACGGCCCGTAGCCCCCTCCCGGCAGCCGGCCGGACGACCGGCCAGGGCCGACCTGGCACACCGCGCGAGGGATGATGGGATGGAGTACGGAACGTGAGGTCAGGAGCTCCCATGACAAAGCTGGTTCACCGACCTCGTGAGGACGCGGAGTTCAGTTTCATCCTCGGGAGAAGCAAGGTTCCGGTCCTCGCATACTTCACCGGGGCATGGCCCAAGGCAATCGAGCCCTGTCGGGTGATGGATTTCGTCGTGGGCGACATCGCCGCCGCCTACACGGGCCGCCTGACGGTCGTCCGCACCGACATCACGCGTTGCCCGGCGGCAACCGAGCGATACGGGGTCACCGGAGCCCCATCCTGCCTCCTGCTGAAGGAGGGAGCGGCGGTGGCGCACGGCGCAGGGCCTATGACCATCGACGAGGTACGGAAGTTCCTGGACGATCACCTCTGAGCGCCCGCTGCGGCGCCCGAACCGTCGCTTCTCGGGCGCGGTGTTCATCAGCGAGCAGGGATGTGGCTATGCGTCGCTGCTGGTGGTGACGGGCCCGTACCGAGGTGCCGTCCGGGAGGACCTGAGACCCATGGACCGAGGTATCGAGCCGCCCGGGCACGACTTCGCGTCCTCGTACCGAAGTTGGCTCGATCGCACTGAGCAACGGCTCGACAGGTGACAGGGTGAGGACCATGCAGTACTGCGAACGCCATGAAATGAACAACTGCGCGGACTGCGGTGAGCCCGCGTCCCGCGGCAGCGCACCCACCGGTGACTGGGATGGCTGGCCGGCGGCCGCGATCATCGTCCACGCCAGTGGCAAGGCGCACCTTCCCGGCTGCATGCACATCGTCCCGGCGGACATCCGGCCGCCCCGCTACGGCTGGGTACCCGCCCCTTCGCCCGGGGCATGGCGTCGTCTCGCACCCTCCAGCCCTCTCCGTGCCACCCGGGGCAACCTTGATCGAGCTGCCGTGAGCCGATGCGAGAGTTGCGACGCGACGCAATAGGGCCGCCGGCCGCCGCCGCTCGACCCATTCGTGGACAACGAGCTGTGCTGCGCCCCGGGCCCTCGCGTGCGACCTCTGCCGGCGGCGGCATGCATGCGGCATGTCCAGGCTCTGCGGCAGTCAGGTCCGCATTCCCGCTCCGACGCACGGGCCCGTCCCCTTCGGGCAGCGTGCGTGTGGGGACGGGACCTACTCCGACCTGCTCTTGGCCGACATCCTGCGCTGTACCCGTCTGCCCCGTGCGACCGCCAGCGGGAAGGCGCGCAGCCCGAGGGCGGGGAGGGCGTCGGCCAGGCGTGCCTGCAGTCCTCGCCAGGCCGGTACCGCGGTGACCGGGCGCGGGCGGTCCAGCACCTTGCGCACCGCGTCGACGACCTCCTCGGGCTTGAGCAGCTTGCCGGAGAAAGACAGAGCCGAGGCGGGGTCGTCGAGTTTGTCGTGGAGCATCGGGGTCCAGATGCCGTCGGGGCAGACGCAGGAGATGTCGATCTCCTTGATCCCGGCGAGGCGCAGGTCGGCGAGTGTGCTCAGGCTGAAGCCGAGGGCGGCGTGCTTGGACGCCGCGTACACCGCCTCGCCCGGGACCGCGGTCAGCCCTGCCAGCGATACGACGTTGACGATGTGACCGCCGGTGACCCGCATGGCCCCGATCGCGGCGACGGTGCCGTTGATGGTGCCGAGGGCGTTGACCTCCAGCATCAGGCGGCGTATCTCGGGCGACTGCTCCCAGACCGGCCCGGTAGCGAGCACTCCGGCGTTGTTGACCCAGACGTCCAGGCGGCCGGCCTCCGCCACGACGAGGTCCCGCGCCCCGGTGACCTGGGCCTCGTCCCGTACGTCGACGGCGGCCCACAGGACGTGGGGTCCGAGTTCGGCGGCCGCGGTGCGTGCCGCGTCCCCGTCGACGTCGGTGACCAGCACCCGGTGGCCTCGCTCGACCAGGACCGCGGCGATCAGCCTGCCGAGGCCGCGGCCGGCCCCGGTGACGACCGCGCCTGCCGGTGAGCGGTTCATCGCCGGCCGCCCTTGATCTCGCCGTAGGCGATCCCGCCGTGGACGTAGGTGGGCACCACCGGCCAGAACCGCTTCCAGGGTGCGAGTTCGGTCGAGGGCAGGATCTGCAGCCAGCGCGGGTCCGCCTTGCAGCGGTCGGCGAGGGTCTTCTCCTTGACCATCGAGTCGTACTGGTCGAGTGAGTCCTCCAGCGTGTTGGCGTTGGGGCAGATCTCTCGGCCGAAGTTCTCGTGGTAGCGCCGCACTCCGGGGATCCTGGACAGTTCCGGCTGCCAGTTGTCCAGCGAGATGCCGTTCTCCGAGGACACCCAGACGCCGTCCGGGGTGTTGAGCACCAGCGAGTGGTTGCCGTCGGTGTGCCCCGGGGTCCACAGCAGTGCGACGCCGGGACCGAGTTCGATGTCCCCGTCGAAGGTGACGAACCTCGTAGGATCGACGCCGCCCAGACCGCCGTCGACGTACCAGGCCCACTGCATCGGGTGCAGGGACCGCAGCGTCGCCAGCTCACGGCTGTGCACCAGCATCCTCGCCGCGCCGAAGAGCGGCTTGCGCGGCGTCTCCTCGCCCTCGATGACCTCGGTGGAGCCGAGGATCATCCGCGGGTCCTGCACGTGCAGGTGGTCGAAGGTGCAGAAGTCGATGTCGTCCGCGGCCAGGCCCAGCCGGCGCAGGACGTCGCCGGGCTCCGCGTAGTACCTCAGCACCGCCCGCTCCAGCAGCTTGCCGCCGGGTGCCTTCGCCGTCAGCTTCCGCAGGTTGCGGTAGAACGGTGCCTCCGCGGAGCCGTCCGGCACCGTCGGCTCGAAGACCAGTGTGCGCGCCCGGCCGTCGAAGTCGTCGTACTGCACCACGATCATGCGGTTGATCATCGATATCAACGGGAGCGTGGGCACCGAGACCGCGTCGTGGAAGGCGTACTTCACCGGATACGGCGCCGCCGCGATGTCGACCGACTTCACCGCGCGCACCTGCCCCTGGGCCTTGAAGCGCACTTTGTACGCCGCAGCGGCCTCGCGGACCGCCCGCAGCCTCTCGCCGCGCGGCCACACGTCGTGGACGCCGTCGAACTCGGGTACCGCTCGCGCGCCGATCCCGTTCAGGTGGTCGGTTCCGGCTGTCGCCATGGCTGGCCACTCCTCGCTCTCGTCGTCGGGGCAGCAGAATGCACTCACGAGCGGGGCGGGGTTTGTTCCAGCGCGACAATCTCAGGAAGTGCCGCGCACCCGGTGGCGGACCTCGCTCGGGCTGGCGCCCTCCCACCTCCGTACGGCGTGGCTGAGAGCGGACTGGTCGGTGAACCCCGCCATCGCGGCCACCTGTCCGAGGGGCAGGCCGGTGGTGGTGATGTAACGCAGTGCGAGGCCCCGCCGTACGTCTTCGAGGATCTCCGCGAAGCCGGTCGACTCCGCGGCGAGCCGGCGTTGCAGGGTGCGGGGATGGATCGCGAGGAGCCGTGCGACGTGAGCGATCGTCGCGGGTGTGGTGCCGACGCTCCCCGCGAGCGCCCGCCGCACGTGCGTGGAGACCAGGTGGGCAGGGTCGGTGTGGTGACTGGCCAGATAGTCGACGGCCAGTCGGCGGATCGCCGCGTCCGCGCCCCGGAACTCCTTCTCGAGCAGCCGCCGCTCCACCCGCAACGCGGCGGCCGGGCTCCCGAACCTCACGTCCGCGCCGAAGAATTCGATGTACCGCGACACCGTCGACAGCGGCTGGTGCGGCAGCTCCACGGACCGAAGGCCGGCCAGGCTCCCGACAAGCATCAGTGCCACCCGGTGGAAGAGGCCGAGTCCGAGCTCAATGGCCTGCGGGGAGTACGGCGACTCGCGCAGGTCCTTCCGATAGGTCAGAGCGACGACCTCACGCCGTCCCCGCGGATCGGGTTCCACTCCGACGCTCAGTGCCGGGCTGTGGACGAACATGAACCGTGACGCGCACTCCAGTGCTTCCGCCACCGTGGACGAGGCCTGGATGGCCAGCGCCAGCCTGCCGAGGATGCCGAGATCCTGCGCGCAGGCCAGGCGGAGGCCGAAATCAGGGCATCGGAGATCACGGGCGACTGCGTCGAGCATCAGATCGTGGCCGGTGATCGGGACGAGCCCCTCCTCGGAGATGAGCGCCTCCGGGGGGATCGCGAATCGCCCCATGAATTCGGCGGGGTCGCCGCCGAGCTCTTCGACGAGGCGCGTAAAACCGCGCAGGCTGGCGCCTCGAATCATTGCAACCACCGGGCGATGCTAACGCCGCACGCGGTCGCTCAATGGCGAGTTCCGCCCCCGCAGCAGCTCGTGCACGCCCTCGCCGACCTGCTCGAAGGATGGTGGAACACGGGTGAAGGCCTCGACGAGAGCCTCGCCACCTGCGGACTTCCGGCGACTCAAGCAGGCTTGCGCGCATACCTCGGGCTTCCTCCGGTCGACCACGGGTGCCGGCCGCCGAGCAGCTAGGCGTGAGGTGACCACCGCAGTCCGCACCGTCCGGCTTCGAACCTGATCGGCCGCACAGGTCCGGCTCGGTACCCAATGGATCCCGACTCGGCCAAGAGCCCTGAGGACTGGGCCGCCACGTACCGTCGTGACTGTCCCTCGCGCACCGTGGTGGAGATGATCGCCAACAAGTGGGCGCTCTAGGTGCTGGGCTTAGGCGGGCTGGGTGCCCTTGGGCGGTACGACCGGCCGATGTGCTTCAGCGAGCTGCGGCGGCTCCTCGACGGGCCGGCACGGACCCGGCCCCCCTTGTCAGAGGCGGCAGCTGATTTCGAGGCCGTCCTCAACGGGGAATGTGACGCTGTGGTACCCGTTGGCCGTGTCCCGGACGTGGTCGAGGTACGGGCCGAGGTCGGGGAGGTTTACGTCGTCGGCGACGACCAGGGTGCCGGGAGCGATGTGCGGCTCCAGGAGTTGCAGGACCGGCAGGCAGAGGTCCTTCCACCCGTCCAGGAACAGGAAGTCGACAGGCTGCCGTAGTCCGGCGAGCGTCTGCAGGGCGTCCCCCTCCAGCACCGTGATCACGTCGTCGAGACCGGTGGCCGCGAAGGTCTCACGGGCGGCGGCCGCCTTGGCCCGGCTCATCTCCGTGGTGATGACCCGGCCCTTGCCGTTGTCGCGAACGGCGGCGGCCAGGTGCAGGGTGGAGATGCCGAACGAAGTGCCGAACTCGACCACTACGGCCGGTCCGGTGGCGCGGACCAGGTTGTAGAGGAGCCTGCCGCCGTCGGCGGAGATCGGCATGTAGATCTCCTGTGCCGCGTCGGCGAGTTGCTGAGCCGTCAGCGACGCCCGGTCGTAGGGAACGGTCCCGTCGGGAACGGGGCCGTCGGGAACGGCCTCGTCGTCGCGGGCGGCTGCTTCGAACATGCGGGTGAGGGCTGCGGAGACACGCGGTTCTGTGAGGGTGCAGGCATGCGTGGCCATGATGTTGGCTCCTTCGGGCGGTTATGTACGAGGGGCGCCAGAGGTGGTCCCAAGAGCCCACGTGGTGGGGCCCGGAAGTGGCTGGCGTAGATGGGCAGATGGGCGGTTGGGCGGATAGGTGGGTGGGCGGATAGGCGGGCGGATAGGCGGGGGCACGGGAGCGTGGATCCGGCGGGCCCGTCCTCCCGTGCCCCCGCGGCCCATCTCGTCAGGCGGCCGTGTAGGCGCCCGCGTCAATGTCCGCGAGCAGGGACGGCCCCGCGGGTTCCCAGGGAAGGAGCTGCCTGGTCGCCTTGCTGGACGCGGACATGGTGGAGGCGAAGAAGCCGCCGACGAAGCCGAAATGGGCAGCGGCATCCTGCGGAGCGACCTTGGCCACCGGCAGCCCGAGGCTGCGGCCGATCGCCTCGGCGATCGCCTTGGTGGTGACGGCCTCCTCGGCGACTGCGTGCAGGCGCGTCCCCGCGGGTGCCTGCTCCATGCCCAGGCGGATGAGGCGGGCGGCATCGTCGCGGTGCACCGCCGACCAGGTGGCGGTGCCCTCGCCGATGTAGCCCGAGACGCCCTGCTTACGGGCGGCCTCGGTGAGGAAGTTGACGAATCCCCAGTCGCCACTGCCGTGAACGCTCGGTGCGAACCGGGTGATCACCGTCCTCACGCCTCGGGCCACGTAGTCCAGGGCGAGATTCTCGCTGCCACCCCGGTTGGAGTCCGGGCCGATGGCAGGCGAGACGTCGTCCTCCGTGGCAGGACGGCCCTCCACGAGGCCCGAGAGCGGTGCGGCGACGACGAACGGGCGGTCGGTTCCGGCCAGGGCGTCACCGAGTGCCTGGACCGCGGCGCGTTCGGAGCGGTCGGACTCGGCGGGGTTGCCCCAGTCGTGCTTGTTGGCCATGTGGATGACCGCGTCCGCCCGGCCGGCGCCTTGCTGCAACGAGGCGAGATCGTCCAGGTCGCCGCGGACGATATCTACGCCCTTGGCCGCGAGAGCCCGCTCGGCCCGGTCGGACCGGGCGAGGCCGGTGACCTGGTGGCCCGCCGAGACGAGTTCGTCGACAACGGCCGATCCGATCCAGCCGGTCGCTCCAGTGACAAATGCACGCATGAGCGTGTCCTCCTTCGCCCCCGAAGGGGCATGCGAATGTCGGAGATGGTCGTAGATGGGTGCGTCTAGTGCGTGTGGTGGGTGCCGTGCGTGTGGTGGGTGCCGTGCGTGTGGTGGGTGCCGTGCGTGTGGTGGGTGCCGTGCGTGTGGTGGGTGCCCTCGTGTGGCGGGTGCTGTGCTCGCGGTGGGTGTCGTGCTCGTGATGGGTTGGGTTCCGTGCTCGTGGTGGGTGCCGCGTTGCTATTGCGGGGCGGCCCGGTGGGCTCGGCGGGCGCCGGCTACGACCACGGCTCCGGCCAGCAGTACGACTAGGGCCGCGGCGCGCAGCGCGGTGTCGGCGCCTCGGGTGAACGCTTCGGTGACGGCGGTGTGGTCGGCCGGGGCCAGCACGAGCGCTTCGCGCACCGTGCGAGGCAGCGGCGAGTGCCCGTTCAGATCAGCGGGCAGGTGGTGGGTGAACCCGGCGGTGAGGACGGTGCCGACGACGGCAACGCCCAGGGCGCTGCCCAGCTCGCGGGTGGCCGACTGCAGCCCTCCCGCGATGCCCGCCCGTTCCACCGGCAGGGCCGAGGCGATCTGAGCGGTCAGACAGGGCGCGGCCAGCATGATGCCGAGCCCGATGACGAACAGACCGGCCGCGTACACGGGGTAGGCCATGGTCGAGGCGTACGAGAGGCCAAACAGGCCGGCGCCGGTGAGCGCGAAGGCCGCGGACAGTGTCGCGGGGACGCCGATACGGCGGATGAGCCCGGGGACGTATCGGGTGCCCACCAGGAGCGGGATGGTCAGCGGGATGATCCCGATGCCGGCCTGCAGCACGGAGAAGCCACGTCCGTACTGCAGCAGCGAGGCGTTGACGTAGAACAGCCCGAAGTTCCCGAAGAACGTGAGGGTCATGCCGAGTGCGGCGCTGCTGAGCGCGGGGCTGCGGAACAGCCGCGGGTCGAGCATGGGGTGGGGGACGCGTAGTTCGACACGTACCCAGCACAGGCCCAGCAGGGCGCCGCAGGCGAAGGCGGTGAGCACGACCGTGCTGCCCCAGCCCTGTCCGGGCCCTTCGATGATTCCGGTCAGCAGGGCCACGACGGCTGCCACGAACAGCAGCGTGCCGGGCAGGTCGAGGGTGCGCTCGGTACGGGCGCTGCGCGGTGCGGACCGTGCCGCCCACGCCAGGCAGCAGGCCGCGATGAGGGCGACCGCCACGAACAGGGCGCGCCAGGAGCCCGCGCTCAGCACCGCGCCGCCTCCGACGTTGCCGACGACGCCGCCGATGCCGGAGGCAGCCGCCCAGACGGCCAGCGCGTGGGGGCGCCGCCCGGGGGCGGTGGCGTGCAGGAGGATGCCGACGCAGTTGGGCAGGACGCACGCTGCGCCGAGACCCGTGACCGCGCGCCCGATCAGCATGACCGGCACGTTCGGCGCCATGGCCGACACCACGGCTCCGAACGCGAATATGCCGAGCCCTGCCATGAGTACGCCCTTGCGGCCGAGCTTGTCGCCGGCCGCGCCGGCAGGGATGACCAGGCAGGCGAAGATCACGACGTAGGCGTCGACGATCCACAGCAGGTTCGACGAGGTCGGTTGCAGTGAACTCGCGGCCAGCCGCGGCACCGCCAGGTTGATCGCCGCGACGAATCCGACGACCAGGGCGGTGCACACGCTCACGCAGGCCAGCACCGGGCCTGATCGCTGCTCCGGGCGCCGGGCGCCTTCCAGCATGGAAACCATTGCTCTCTGATTCCTTCGGGGACGGGAGTGCACGGAGCACGGCCGGGGCACTGCCCGGCAGGACCTCCCCGGACCGGGCGGAGGAGCCGGAAACCCATTTACGAGTCACCGTGCTCCGTAAAGGTAACACATACGAGACACCATGCCTCGTATAAAGTGGCGACATGATGGATGGAAGCGGCCGCGGACGGCCCCGCAGTGAAAGCGCACGCGTCGCGGTGCTGCACGCCGTCGACGACCTCCTGGTCGAGGTCGGGTATGCGGCGCTGACCATGAAGGGCATCGCCGAGCGGGCGGGCGTGGGCCGTCAGACCGTGTACCGCTGGTGGTCGAACAAGGCCGAAGTCCTCTACGAGGCCAGCGCCATCGACGCCCGGCGCGAACTGTCCGTGACCTGTGGCGACGACCCCCGCAAGGACCTCGAGGCGTATCTCGACGCCCTCGTCGCCTTCTTGTCCCGTTCCGACGCAGGCGCGGCCTACCGCGCCCTCATCGGGGAAGCCCAGCACGACGCGGACGTCGCCGCACTGCTCAACTCCCGCGACATCCTCGGGGAAAGCGCCGCCGAGGTCGTGGCGGCGGCGCGGGAGTCGAGCGGCACCGCGCTCTCCCCCGAACAGGCGACCGCCCTCCTGATCGGGCCGGCCTTCTTCCACATCCTGTCGGGGCGCAGCGCGGACACCATCGACACCGAGCAGTTGGCGGAGCAGTTCATGCGCACCCTGAACCATCCGGGGGCATGAGGCACCCCCCGGGTCGACACGAAATCCTCAACTCACGAGTCGGGAGAACGTGTTCCGGCCCGGGAGGAATCCGGAGCAGTTCGCGTCCGGGAAACCGTGGTCCGGCTCGTGGGAAAGTCCGCTTTCAGCCGACGACGTGGATGACAGTCCCCTTCGTGGCGAAATCCCACAGGGCCGTTCCGTCCGCGACACTTTCGCGAATGGCCCCGGTCCGCACCGTGCTGTCGGGCGCGGGCGACGCTCCGTCGATGGCGTTGGAGAAGGCTGACTGCGTCCCGAAATAGACGGCATGCTCGATCTGCACGCCATCGCTCCCCGTTCCCTCCGCGCGTCGGAAGGCCACCGGGAATTCGCCCTTCGCCGGGGGCACATTGCCCGGCCACACCATGAACGTACGGACGGTGGACTCGCTGTCGGAGATCAGCCAGACCCTTTTCCGAGAAAGCGAGTACACGATCCGGCGCCCCGTCCCGGAGTCATCGGGAACCTTGTGCACCTTCGGCTTGGTGGCAGACGGGTGCGGCTTGGCGCTCGGCTCGGGACCGGGACTCGCGGCAGTCCCCTCCGGCATGTTCCGGGAAGCCTGTACCGACAGAAGGGAAACCGCGGCGAGGGCGGCCACCAGCAGAACGACGATCCAGACGCCGGAGGGCATCTTGCGGGTCGACACCAGACTGCTCCCTCTATGTCGCACGCTGCCCGTTACGGGGCAGCCTCTGCCCGTTGCGGGTCAGCCTCTGCCCCTCCACGGGTCAGCACGGGTCGGCCTCCGCGATCATCAGCCTATCGGAGCAACTAGGGCTCCGGCGCGGCGAGTCGACGCCCCCGCCGCCGCATGAGGCCACTCGGCGCTGCTTTGCGCAAACACCTGAAAACTCTTGCAGAAAGCCTTGACGCGTACACGCCTTAGCGGCAGGCTCCGACGCGGAATCCCCCCACGGCAGCCTCCCCACGAGTAGCTGCCTCCTTGGGCACAGCCGTGCCCGACGCCGAAGGAGCCGTGCCATGCAGCACCGAATCCGACTGCTGGGCGGGGCGCTTGGGGCCACCTCCGCCGCAGTCGGCCCCGCCGCACGCACAGCCTTCGAGCCGCCGGTCCCGCATCAGTAAGAAATTTCTGCTTCTTGCGCAACTCCGGGTCAGGGACGCCACGTTCCGCGTCGGAACCGCGCACCAGGAAGGGATCTTCATGCGAGCAGCACCCACCCGACCGCACGGGCCGTTCCGAGCCCGCCCCCACACCGCCACACTCGCTCTCGCGGCGGGATGCCTCGGCGCCGCCCTGATCGTCTCCCCCGGGCCCGCGAGCGCCACCGGCCCCGCGGCAACGGCTTCCGCAGCCCCGGGTTCGCACTACGCGAATGCGGCCCCGGGTTCGCACTACGCGACCAATCCCGACGGCCGGCTAGGAGCGGCCGCTGCCGTCACCGTCGACGGGGACGCCGCCGAGTGGACCCAGGACATGATCGTCGCTCAGGGCGTGGCCAACGACGATCCCCGGATCTTCCGGGGCAGTCACGAGGGCCCGGTCTACGACCTGTACTCGCTGTCCGCCGCGTGGGACGACGAAAACCTCTACCTGATGTGGCAGTTCACCAACGTCACGGACGTGACCGACCCCGCCCAGGGGTATCCGACCAGCGACAACGGCAAGCCGTACAACGGCGACATCCCCATCTCCATCGCCCTGGACGTGGATCCGGCAACGGGCAGCGACGGGGTCGTCGAGGCCGATGCCCCGGACGGGGTCTGGGGGCTGCACGACACCTTCGGCAACGCCGAGGTCGACCACCTGGCCATGTTCTCCAGCAAGCCGGGCGTGGGCCAGCCCGCGCTGTTCACCCTGAACGCCGAGGGAGCCTTCGACTACGAGAAGGACAACAACCTCCCCTTCAAGGCGAACGGCATCACCTACGCCCACGCCGACGGCCTCACCGCCTCCGAGGTCATCGGCATCAACGACACCGGCAACGCCGGTTACGTTCCGGCGGATCTCGAGGACCAGGACCTGTACGAGGACCTCCTCGTGGCGGGGCACGACCCCGAGCAGGACACGACGTACGAGATCGGCATCCCGCTCAAGACGCTGGGGACCGACAGGGATGCCCTGGAGAGCACCGGGCTTGGCGTCATGCTCGTCTCGACCTTCGGCCAGTCGGCCATCGGCTCGCTCCCCCAGGACCCGACGGTGCTCGACAACGCCACCGAGCCGTACAGCGCGGACACGTCCACCTCGGCCGAGAAGGAGGACTACGACACCTTCACCGAGCCGTTCGCCCGGGTCGGCCACGCCGCCGGGTAGCGCGAGTGGTGCGGGTGGCGCGGATGGCGCGAATGGCACCGTCCCGCACGAGGCCCGCGGGGTGTTCCGGGCGGACATCCCGCGGGGCGGCGGCCGGGGGCTGCGGCAGCGGCAGCGGCAGCGGCAGCGGCAGCGGCAGCGGCAGCGGCAGCGGCAGCGGGGAAGGCTTCCCGGGCCTCGCTGGTCACCGCACGGGGAAGCCGAAGGTGTACCCCTGCTGCTTCAGCCAGGGCAGCACCTCACGCAGCGCGGCCAAGGTCTGGGCGCGGTCCCCTCCCGCGTCGTGGAAGAGGATGGTCGGTCCGTTGGAGATCTCGCTCTTGACCGTGGAGACGATGGCGTCGACACCCGGGTGCTCGAAGTCCTTGGTGTCGACGTTCCAGCCCAACGGGCGCATCCCCCGGGACGCGGCGAGTTGACGGCTGTACGGGGTGAACGCACCGCCGGGAGCGCGGTAGTACTGCGGCCGGACGCCTCCGGACGCCTTGGTGATCATGCGTTCGGCGTCCAGGATCTGCTGGGACTGGTACGCCTCGGACTTGCCGTCCATGGCGGTGTCGTGCGAGACCGTGTGGTCGCACAGCCGGTGTCCGGCCGCCACTACGTCCTTGACCAGGTCCGGGTGTGCCTGCGCCTGCGTGCCGACCATGCAGAAGGTCGCCTTCACCCCGCTGTCCTTCAGCAGTTGGAGCACCTGCGGGGTCCAGACCGGGTCCGGTCCGTCGTCGATGGTGATGTTGACGCCCTTGGCACCGCGGTCCGAGGCGTGCGCGATGTCCACCGCCACCTTGGCCACCTTGCCCTGGGCCGGCGCCGACACACGCGCCTGCGGCTGCCGCCCACCGGTGGTGTCGGCCTGAGCGGTCCACACCGAGGTGGCGGCGGCCACCGCCGTCACCCCGAGGGCCGCCGCGAGGAGCCGGCTGTGCCATGCCCTGCCCTTGTGTCGTGCCATGTCCGCCCGCCCCTTTGCCGTCTCCCCGATGCCGTGCACCCATGAAGACACACGAACGCCCCCACAAGATCCCTCGGTTACCAAGCGCGGACGAATCTGCAGGGGGCCGGCGACAAACGCGGGAGTTCCGCGACAGACAGGGGCGCGAGGGCAGGGGCGCGAGGGCAGGGGCGCGAGGGCATGGGCGGCGCCTAGGCGTCGGCGGCGGCCGCGGGAACCGGCACGTACGGGCGTTACGTCTGGGACAGGACGGCCAGGTCGTCGATGGTCCGGGAACCCCGAAAGGCGGCCGCACCATGTTCGTCCTGCTGATGTACGGCGCCGCACTCGCCACACCGATCTGGGCCGTCGCGGTCGTGGTGAAACTGGTCTCGGTGGTCCTGCCCGGACGCCGGCCGGACTGGGCCGGGGACCTGCTGCGCCGGCTCGCGGCCATGGCTGCCGCGGCAGCCGTCATCGTGTACACGATCGGGCTCGGCGTGGTCCAGTGGGACGCCATCGCGGCCGAGCACGGCGCGGGTTCCTCGCCCGCCGTTCCGTGCCGCTCCCTCCCGCCCGGCACGCTCGGCCAGGTCGCCGGGCACGAACCTTCCTACGTCCCGCTGGGTTTCGACTGTGTGCTGAACAGCGGCCGCGTCGTCCCGGCCGACGGGCCCTACAACGTACTGAACGGCCTGACCGCCGCCTTCGCCCTGGCTGCGGTGCTGTTGCTGCTCGCCGTGGGATTCCTGGACGAGTACCGGGCGCGGGCCCGGCACAGGTCGGAGACGAACACGCAGGAGAACACGGAAGAGAACACGGAGAGGGAAGCGGGGACGGAAGCGGATCAGAACGCGGACCCGGTGGACGACCAGCAGGACGCCCAGCAGAACGCTCACTGAACACGCCAACCCGTCGCCCACCCCGCGCCCGTGCCCACGCCCACGCCCGCGCCTCCGGCTATCCGGCCTTGTCCGCCCGGGGCTCGCGCGGGCCCCGGAACGACTGTGGGCGGCTGAGGACGAGGTTGGTGGTCGTGCTTCCGAACTGGGCCAGTTCGTCGACGATCTCCTCCAGGTGCGCCATCGATGTGGTCGCCACCTTCAGTACGTAGCAGTCGTCCCCCGTGGTGCGCAGGCACTCCAGGACCTCCGAGCGCTCCTCGATCAGCCGGCGCAACGGTCCGTGCCGGGTCCCCGGTCCCGGGTACTTGAGCCGGACCACCGCGGTGACCGCGTAACCGGTCCGCTCCAGGTCGACCTCCGCCCGGTACCCCGTGATCACCCCGGCCCCCTCCAGGCGCCGCACCCGCTCCTTCGTCGCCGACGCGCTCAGGTTCACCCGTCGTGCCAGCTCCGTGAACGCGATCCGGCCGTCCCGTTGGAGCTCCGCCAGGATCGCCCAGTCCGTCGTATCAAGACTCTCGGTCATCCGGCCAGATTACCGGCGGATCCACGGCCGGACGGCTTCTGAACAGGCGGGAAATACTTCTGGGGCCGGTACGGCGTGGCTAGGCTGATCGTCGTGAAGATCGGAGTCAACGTCCTCAATTTCGGCCCCGGCACCGACCCGGGAGTCCTTCGCGACTGGGCCCGGACCGTCGAGGGTCTGGGTTTCGACCTGCTCATGGTCTCGGACCACATCGCCATCACGCCGGATGTCGCCGAGCGCTATCCGGCCCCCTTCTACGAACCCTTCACCACCCTGTCCTGGCTGGCCGGCCTCACCTCCCGGGTCCGGCTCGGCACGACGGTCCTCATCGCCCCCTACCGGCATCCGCTGCTCACCGCGCGCATGGCGGCCAACCTGAACGAACTGAGCGGTGGCCGGCTGGTACTCGGAGTGGGGGTGGGGTGGGCGCGGCAGGAGTTCGCCGCTCTCGGGATCCCGTTCGAACAGCGTGGGCGACTGACCGAGAACCACCTCCGGGACGTGCGGGCGGCGTGGGCGGACACCGCCTCCTACGGGGACCGGAAGATCCCGGTGTGGGTCGGTGGCAACAGCGATGCCGGGCTGCGCCGGGCCGTGCGGCTCGGGGACGCGTGGCATCCGCTGCGCTGCACCGTGCCGTGGCTGCGCGAAGCCGCGGTCAGGCTGCGGGCGTACGCGGACGAGCAGCGGCTCCCCGTGCCCGCCCTGGCGCCCCGGATCGCTCTCCGTGTCACCGCGGCACCGGTCGAAGGACCGCAGCGGCTCGCCGGGGAGGGCACCATCGACCAGATCATGGACGACCTCGATCAACTGCGGTCGCTGGGCGCCCAGTCCGTCGTCCTCGACCCCTACAGCGGCGACCCGGCCGAGACCCGCGACCCGCAGGCGGCCTGGCAGGCACTCGCCACGGTCGCCGCGCACTTCTACCCACCACGCACCGGAACGGAGCCGTCATGACCACGCCCGACGACCACACCCTTCTCAGGCGGGCCATCGCGCTGGCGGCCGAGGCCCGCGCGGGAGGCAACCCGCCGTTCGGCTCGCTGCTCGCGGGGCCGGACGGCACGGTCCTGGCGGAGGATCGCAACACGACCCTCACGGAGGGGGACATCACCGCGCACCCGGAGCTGAAGCTGGCGAGGTGGGCCGCGAAGGAGCTGGACCCGGCCACGGCGGCGGAGACCACGATGTACACGAGCTGCCAGCCGTGCGACATGTGCGAGGTGGTCATCCAACGGGCCGGGCTGCGAAGGGTCGTGTTCGCCCTGTCCAACGAACAGCTCCTGGACATCAGGCCGGGCAGCGGCCTGCCCCCGGTGCCGCAGACCGGTCCCGCGCTGCTCGACGAGGTCCGGGCCGTGGTCGAGGGGTACTACCGCTGAGGGCGGCCCCGCCCCTCTCCCGCGCCGTCCGCCTCACCGCCGGGGGCCGGGGCGGGAGGGCGCGACATCAGGTCGCCCGGCTGGCAGTCCAGGACGTCGCAGATCCTGGACAGCGTGGAGAAGCGGATGGCCTTGGCGCGGCCGTTCTTCAGCACGGACAGGTTCGCGATGGTGATGCCCACCTGCGCGGAGAGTTCGGTGAGGGTCATTCCGCGCTCGGCCAGGAGCCTGGTGAGGTGGATCTCGATCGAGTGCTGTTCCTCTTCGGGCATCAGATGGTCCCTTCGAGGTCCTCTCTCATGCGCGCACCTTCGCGCATGGCCTGCCCCATGATGACCGCGGCGAGGCCGGTCAGGAGGAGCGGCCACGGCCAGTCGAGGGTCGGCTGGGACCCGGCCACCGGCGCCATGCTCCCCACGAGCGCGGACTTCGACCAGCCCGTGGCGAGAGCCGTCACGGTCGCGCCCACGGCGAGGAACCAGCCGAGGGTGCGCAGCCGCTGCGCCGCGGCGGCGACGAACGGGCCGTCCTTCACCACGGTGTTCAACAGCAGACAGAAGAGCAGCAGCGCCACGAAAGTGAAGAGGTACCACGGCAGTTGAACCCCGACGTCGCCCATCCGCTGCACCCCCGTGGGATGCTCCTGGCAGAGACGTGTGACGGTGCCGGAGCCCGTCACGCCTGGCACGACCGGCAGCTCGTGCCCCAGTGACGCGTTGGCCCAGAAGTCCGTCTCCACGCAGACGTCACCGTCGTCGAGCAGCCTCGAAGCCGTCTTGCCGACGAAGGCGACCCCGCTGAGCACGGTCAGCCAGTAGACCGCCCTGGCCAGGAATTTCGTCAGTCGCGTATCCATCACGACCACCCCCTTATCGAATATCGATATGCTAGCGGACCATATCGATAAACGGCAACCCAGTGCGCGTACGTCACCGACGTCGCGAAGGGCCAGGGGTGGGGCGCGGGAGATCCACGGGGCCGGAGCCGTCGGCCGCCATGTGAGTCTCTCTCAGTACGACTGCTGACGTCCGGCGGCCCCGAGGGGCGTCCCGCCCGGCCGGCGGGGCGCTCCCTCGGTGTACCGGGCGTGCGTCACTTCTCCCAGCCGACGGTCTCCGGGAGCGGGGTGTAGAAGATCGTCGCGCCGACGTTGGCGAGGCCCTTCTTCACGCCGTACGTCGAGGGGCCGCTGAACAGCGGCAGGAAGGCGTACTGCTGGAGCGCCTTCTTCTCCACCTTGTTGACCGCAGCGGCCTGCTCGTCGAGGTCGGCGATCTCGGTGGTGGCCCGGATCTCCTTGTCCAGCGCCTTGGTTCCCGCGCCGGTGATGTTGGAGTCGCGGTCGGAGCAGTAGAAGTCGCACAGGTAGCGGGTGCCGAACGGGTCCATGGAGCGGTTGCCCGAGAGGAAGATGTCGAAGCTCCGGTCGCTGAGGACCTTGGAGAAGTCCGCGTCGTCGCCCTTCTTGATGACGAGATGGACGCCCACCGGCTTCAGCATCGCGACGAAGGCTCCGGCGATGGCCTTCCCCAGCGGATCGTCACCGAGAAGCGTGTAGCCGACCTCGAGCTTCTTGCCGTTCTTGACGCGGACGCCGTCCGAACCGGGCTTCCAGCCCGCCGCGTCGAGGGACTTGGCCGCTGCCTCCGGGTCGTATTTCAGGACGGACGAGAGGTTGTCCTCGTAGCCCTTCTGGAAGCTGTACAGCACGGCCGAACCCGGCAGCGGCTCCTTGTAGTCGAGCCCCTGGAACTGGATCTTCGCGATCTGTGCGCGGTCCACGCTCTGCTCGATGGCCTTGCGGACGGCCTTCTCCGAGAGGACGGAGGACTTCGTGTTGAAGCTGAGCGAGTACTCGAAGGGGCTGCCGCCACTGCGGATCTCCGTGCCCTTGAGCCCCTTGACCTGCTTCAGGCTCTCCGCGTCGACGGCGGAGGTGTAGTCGAGCTGGCCGTTCTTGAAGGCGTTGACCCCGGCGGTCGGCTCCAGGTTGACGTAGACGCGCTTGTCGAGCTTGCCCTTCTTGCCCCACCACTTCGGGTTGCGGACGAAGGTGATGTTGCCCGAGTGCGTGTCCCACTTGCCGACCGTGTACGGGCCCGCACCCCACTCCGGGTGGGCCTTCTTCACGTACGCGTTGTTGAAGTTGGCGACCGTGGCGGCCTTGGGGTGCAGGAAGGTGGTGAACAGCGTCGACCAGGCGGCGTTGATGCCCTTGAAGGTGATGACGGCCTGCTTGGCGTTCTTGCCCTGCTCGACCGAGGTGATCTGGTCGTAGCCGTCCGTGGACGAGGCCGCGAAGGCCTTGTCGGAGCCGTTGTTGGTCTTCCAGGTGGCCTCGATCGCCTTCCAGTCGATCGGGGTGCCGTCGTTGAAGGTGGCCTTCGGGTTGATCGTCAGGGTCACCTTCTGGTTGCCGCCCTCGACCGCGACCTTCACATCGCTGTAGTAGTCCGGGTTGTACTGCACGTCACCGGTGGGCGAGTACGTGATCGCGGCTGCGTTGTACCAGCCCCACACCCGGGAGGCGGTCAGCGTGGCGTTGACGTTGAAGGGGTTGCCCTGGTCGTCGAAGGTGCCGACCGTCGTGTACGTGCCGCCGTCCTTGATCTTGTCGTACGGCTGCGGGTTGTAGTCGACGGCGGCCGACGCGGCCTTGGGCGCGTCCTTCTTCGCCCCGTCGGCATCGTCGCTCCCGGAGGAGGACTGGCACGCGGTGGCGGCGACGGAGACGGCGGCGACGAGGGCTATGGGCAGGGCCAGTCTTGCGCGCATGGCGAAAGGGTTCCTTCTGGTTCGGTGGTCCGGGCGGACAGGCCCGGTGGGGGCTGAGCGGCGGGCCCTCGGCCGGGAACAGCGTTCCCGGTGCGCGGGCGTGGCCTCAGACGGCGTGACAGGCGTACTGGTGGCCGGGGTCCTCGGCAACCGCCGTCGGCGCTGGTCGTTCCGTACGACAGCGCCGGCGGATGTCCTCGTCGGCGACGCGGTGGAGCGGACAGCGGTCGACGAAGACGCAGCCCGTGGGCACCCGGACGGCGCTCGGCTGCTCGCCCTCCAGCACCACCCGCTCCCGGCTGCGTTCGAGCTGTGGGTCGGGCACCGGGATCGCGGACAGCAGCGCCCGGGTGTACGGGTGCCGGGGATCGGAGAAGAGCGTCTCCGTCTCCCCCGTCTCGACGATGTGACCGAGGTACATCACCGCGACCCGGTCCGAGATGTACCGGACCACGGCCAGGTCGTGCGCCACCACCAGGTAGGCCAGGGAGAGTTCGCGCTTCAGCCGGGCCAGCAGGTTGATCACCCCGGCCTGCACCGACACGTCCAGCGCCGACAGCGGCTCGTCCAGGACGAGCAGTTTCGGCTCGGTGGCCAGGGCGCGGGCGATACCGACCCGCTGGCGCTGTCCGCCGGAGAGCGCGGCCGGGAACCGGTCGCTCACGGCGTCGTCCAGACCGACCAGCCCCAGCAGTTCACCGATGCGGGAGCGGATCGACTCGCGGTCCCGGCCGATGGCCTGGAGCGGCTCGGCGAGCAGCTGGTAGACGGGCAGCCGCGGGTCCAGGGCCCCCAGCGGGTCCTGCATGACGATCTGTACGTCCCGGCGCAACTCCCGTACGCGCGCGGCGGATCCGGCCTCGCCGACATCGGTGCCGGCGATCTCGATCCGGCCGCCCTCGGGCTGCCGGAGCCGCAGGATCTCCAGCAGCGTCGTCGTCTTGCCGCTGCCGGACTCGCCCACCAGGCCGAGCGTCTCCCCTGCGCGCAGCTCGAAGCTCACCCCGCTCACGGCGTGCAGCGTGCCGACCCGGCGTTTGAGTACGGCGCCCTTGGTGACCGGGAACGTCTTGACGAGGTCCTCGACCCGGAGCACCACGTCGCCGGGCCCGGAAGCCGCGGGTGCCGCAACGGCGTCGGCGGACTCGACGGCGCCCGCCGGGTCCAGGGTGCCGTCGGCGATCTCGTCGGCGCGCAGGCACGCCACGTCCCCGTGACCGGCGATCCCGCGCAGCGCGGGCTCGTCGGTGCGGCACGCGTCGATGGCGACGGTGCAGCGGTCCGCGAAGGGGCAGCCGGACGGCAGGCCCACGAGGGCGGGCGGCTCCCCGCCGATCGGGACCAGGGGGCGGTGGACCCCGCTGTCCACGGTCGGGACCGCGGCGAGCAGCCTCGCGGTGTACGGCATGGTCGGGCGGCGGAACAGTTCGTCGACGCCCGCCCGCTCCACGAACCGGCCCGCGTACATGACAGCGATGTCGTCCGCGTGGCCTGCGACGACTCCGAGGTCGTGGGTGATCAGGACGAGTCCGGCGCCGGTCTCCTCCTGTGCCAGCCGCAGCACGTCGAGGATCTGTGCCTGCACGGTGACGTCGAGGGCGGTGGTGGGCTCGTCGGCGACGAGCACGGACGGCTTGTTGGCGATGGCCATGGCGATGACGACGCGCTGGCGCATGCCGCCGGAGAACTCGTGCGGGAAGGACCGGGCCCGGTTGGCGGGGTCGGGAATGCCGACGAGGTCGAGCAGTTCGACAGCCTGGTCCCAGGCCGCCTTCTTCGTCAGGTCCTGGTGGATCCGCAGGGCGTCGGAGAGTTGCCGGCCGACGGTGAAGATCGGGGTGAGCGC
Source organism: Streptomyces sp. NPDC127177 (assembly GCF_042672475.1). Lineage (NCBI taxonomy): Bacteria > Bacillati > Actinomycetota > Actinomycetes > Kitasatosporales > Streptomycetaceae > Streptomyces > Streptomyces sp. NPDC127177. The sequence goes on along the minus strand of NZ_JBHXUW010000024.1, from coordinate 67,966 downwards.
GGACAGCGGGTCCTGGAAGACCATGCCGATGGCGTCGCCCCGTATGCCGGAGAGCGCCTTGTCGCCGAGGCCGATCAGCTCCCGGCCGCCGAGCAGCACCTGGCCGCCGAGATCGGCGGAGGGCGGCAGCAGGCCCATGATGCCCATGGCGGTGGCCGACTTGCCCGAGCCGGACTCGCCGACGATGCCGAGGGTCCGGCCCGGCAGCAGGTCGAAGCTGACGCCGCGCACCGCCTCGACCCGCCCGGCCTCCGAGGGGAAGGAGATCCGCAGGTCCCGCACGGAGAGCACGGGGGTGGTGACGTCGTCGGCCGGTTCGGTTCTGGGCAGGGTCGTCGTGCGGGTCATCGTCGGCCTCCTGCCGCGCCGGTCACTGACATCGGGTCGAGGGCGTCGCGCAGTCCGTCGCCGACGAAGGTCATCGACACGGTGAGCAGGACGACCAGGCCCGCGGGGAAGGCGAAGAGCCAGGGTGCGCTGGTGACGGTGCTCGCGCCGTCCGCGAGCATCGTGCCGAGCGAGACGTCCGGGGTCTGGACGCCGAACCCGAGGAAGGACAGGGCGGTTTCGCTCAGGACGGTCGCGACGACACCGAGCGTCAGGTTGACGATGAGGAGCGATCCGAGGTTGGGGATGATGTGGCGCAGGATGATGCGCAGCGGGCTCACCCCCATGAACTCGGCGGCCGTCACGTAGTCCCGTTCGCGCAGTGAGGTCGATACCGACCAGATCACCCGGGCGGTGGACATCCAGCCGAACACCGTCAGCACGACGATGAGCACCCGCCAGTCGCCGGCCAGCCGGTTGGAGACCAGGGCGAGGATGAGGAAGGAGGGGACGATCAGCAGGAAGTGGATGACGGCGAGCGTCGCCTTCTCCACCCGGCCGCCGAAGTAGGCGGCGCTGGAGCCGATGACCGCGGCGACGACGATGGTCAGGACGGAGACGCTGACCGCGATCGCCAGGGACCGCTGGAGGCCGTGCACGGCCGAGGCGTAGACGTCGTTGCCGCCCTGGTTGGTGCCGAACCAGTGGGTGGCGCTCGGTGGCTGGGTGAGCGCGGCGAAGTCGGCGTCGGAGTAGGTGTACGAGGTGAACAGCCCGCCGAACGCGCTGAACAGCACCAGCGCCACGAAGATCAGCACCCCGACGACGGCGAGGCGGTTGCGCAGGAAGCGCCGCAGGTAGAGCCGGCCGAGGCCGAGGTTGCGCCCGTTCTTCCGGGCGGGGAGCGCCGCTTGGTGCACCTCGTCCGGTGACGGGGGTGTCGAGGGGCCGGCCGTCACGTCCGTGGCCACGTCAGCTCACTCTCACTCTCGGGTCGAGGAGGGCCGTGGCGATGTCCGCGAGGATCGCGCCGATCGCGGTCAGGGCGGCGGCGAAGGCGGCCGTCGCGACCGCGCCGTGCACGTCGTTCTTGCTGATGGTCTGGATGAAGTAGCGGCCCATGCCGTTCCAGCCGAAGATCGTCTCGGTGATGATGGCCCCGGTGAAGATGGCCGGGACGCTGAACGCCACGGAGGTCGCCGTCGGGATGAGCGCGGTCCGCAGGGCGTGCCGGCGGATCGCCTTGGTCCGGGTGAGTCCGGTGGCCCGTGCGGTGCGCACGAAGTCGGCGTTGATCGTGTCGAGCAGCAGTGAGCGCTGGGTCAGGTGGTAGCCGACGTAGCCCATCAGGGTCAGGGTCAGGGTCGGCAGGATCAGGTGCAGGAAGCGGTCCCCGATCGTCGGGAGCAGCCCCTCGACGTTCGGTGAGTTCTCCCCCGCGACGTAGAGGAACCGCAGCCCGGCGTGCTGGTTGAGCCAGATGGCGACGAAGACCACGGCGAGCGCGGCGACGGACGTCGGGATGTTGAACACCGCGATGGAGATGGCCTGCGAGACCCTGTCCGCCCAGCCGTACTGCCGCGACGCGGTGTACACGCCCATCGATACGCCGATCACCACGGAGAGGACCGTCGCGATGACGACCAGCTCCGCGCTGACGAGCGAGCGGTAGCCGATCTCCCCGTTGACGGAGACCCCGGTGGGGGACTTCCCCCAGTCGAAGTGGACGACGACGGAGGTGAGCCAGTCCCACCACCGCTGCACGACCGGCACCTGCGGGTCCAGGTTGTAGGGCGCGAGCGCCCGGTCGATCTGGGCCTCGGTGCGGACGGGCCGCAGCTCCTTGAAGTTCGACCGCGGGTCCAGGAACCAACTGGACAGGAAGTAGGTGGCGTTGGTCGCGACCACGATCATCATCAGCCAGCCCGCCGCCTTGCGCGTCACATAGCGCACCATGCGCGGAACCTCCTCACCGCACGCGAACGGTGCGCTTCGGGGTCGCCGGGTCTGGGGGACGTATGCATGTGCCGCGGAGCTTTCTGGGGGGACGGGCCGTGAGCACAGATGTGCGGGCGTCAGTCTGGTCCGCGATTCCGTCGCGCCACCAGAGCTCGGTTGATCTCGCCATGACACCGAAATACCGCTGTAGCAAACAGTCCTGACATATCTGGATCCGACCGCTTCGGCGCGCGGTGTCGCGCAGCGCTGGAACAAGCCGTTGAACTGGCCTTTCAGGCCAGTTCGGGTTCCGGTGGGACGAGGTATACCGGGGGTGCGTACAGGGGATCGCCCCGTACGCACCCCCGGCTTTCGGCCCGTTACGGGACGAGCTTGAGCAGCTTGTTCGGTGAGCCGGTACCGATGCCCGTGAGGACGCCGGACGTCGCGCCGTTCACGAGTGCCGAGGCCACGGCCGCCGGGGAGGCGCCGGGGTGGTTCGTCAGGTAGACCGCCGCGGCACCGGAGACGTGCGGTGCGGCGAAGGACGTGCCGTCACCGGTGTAGGTGGCGGTGTCCGAGCTGTTCCAGCCGGCCGTGATGCCGGAGCCCGGCGCGAAGATGTCCACGGTGGAGCCGTAGTTGGAGTAGCTCGCGCGGGCGTCGGTCCGGGTGGTGGCACCGACGGTGATGGCGGTGTCGACCCGGGCGGGGGAGTAGTTGGACGCGAGCGCCCCCGAATTGCCGGCCGCGATGGAGTACGTCACTCCGGACGCGATCGACTTGCGCACCGCGTCGTCCAGCGTGGTGCTGGCTCCGCCGCCGAGCGAGACGTTCGCCACGGACGAGGCGACGTGGTTGGCGGTGATCCAGTCGACGCCCGCGATGACCCCGGCGGTGGTGCCGGAGCCGTCGTTGCCGAGGACCCGGACGGCGACGATCTTCGCCTTCTTCGCGACCCCGTAGGTGCTTCCGGCGACGGTCGTGGCGACATGGGTGCCGTGCCCGTAACCGTCCTGCGCGGTGGTGTCGTTGTCGACGAAGTCGTAGCCGTACGAGGCCCGGCCGCTGATCTCCTGGTGGGTGATGCGCACACCGGTGTCCAGGACGTAGACGGTGGTGCCGCCGCCCGCCGAGTCCGGGTAGGTGTACGTGCCGCTCAGCGGCAGGTTCGCCTGGTCGATCCGGTCGAGGCCCCAGGGGGCGTTGCTCTGGGTGGCGGTCGCGTGGACCTTCTGGTCCTGCTCGACCGAGGCGACGGCCGGGTCGGCGGCGAGCCGCTTGGCCGCGGTGCTGCCGAGGTGCGCGGCGTAGCCGTTCAGCGCGGACGAGTAGGTGCGGTCGATCCGGCCGCCGTAGCCGGATATGAGCCGCTTGCCGTCGGCCGCGGACGCCTTGAACCCGGCCGACTGCTTCAGGGTGACGATGTAGCTGCCGGGCACCGCCTCGGCCGCCCCCGCGTGCAGGACTCTGCCTTCCGCGGGTGCCGCCTGGGCGGGTAAGGCGGCGCCGACTCCGGTTGCCAGTGCCACGGTCGCCACGGTGGTGATCAGTGCGGCGATCCGACGCCTGGTGTTGCGTGATGCTGCCATCGGGAGGTCCTCCTCGAACGGTGGCACGCGAGGGGTCCACGCGCCCGCTGGGTCGCGGCGTACGGGTTCGTACGCCGCGACTGACGATGGCGCGGCGGATTCGGTCCGGACAAGCGATCCCAAGATGCTGTCATGACCCCGCCACAGTGTTGGCGCTGCGTCAACCGGCCGTAACAGAACGCAACATGACCTTCGTGCGGCGTGCACGGTCCACCGCCCCGCAATGCGCCTTTTCCAGATCCGCACCGGAGATCGGGATGCCCACGCCGCGTCCCGGTGTTGGTTGACGGGTGGACGCCCCGACCGCATGAACCGACCCCACGAAGAGGACAACGCCATGACAGAAGCGACCGCCGGCCGGCCGACAGACACCCTCGCGCGCCCGTTCTCGGTGCGCGGGCTCACCTCGCGCAACCGGATCGCGATGGCACCCATGACCCGGCAGTTCTCGCCGGGCGGGGTACCGGGCCGGGACGTGGCGGACTACTACGAGCGGCGGGCCGCCGGCGGCGTCGGGCTGATCATCACCGAGGGCACCTACGTCGACCACGAGTCCGCGGGCACCAGCGACCGGGTGCCGCGGTTCCACGGTGCGGACGCGCTCGCGGGCTGGGCGGGGGTCGCGGACTCCGTGCACCGGGCGGGCGGCGCGATCATCCCGCAGCTGTGGCACGTCGGCGTCACACGCGCCGAGGGCGCGCCGCCGGTGGCGGACGCGGAGCCGGTCGGGCCTTCGGGAGTGTCCCTGACGGGTGAGCCCAAGGGGCGCGCCATGACGCAGAAGGACCTCGACGACGTGATCGCCGCGTTCGCCGACGCGGCGGCCGCCGCCGAGCGCATCGGCTTCGACGGCGTCGAACTGCACGGTGCGCACGGCTACCTGCTCGACCAGTTCCTCTGGTCCGGCAGCAACCGGCGCACCGACGCCTACGGCGGCGGCATCGTCGCGCGGACCCGCTTCGCCGCGGAGATCGTGGCGGCCTGCCGCGCGGCCGTGTCCGACGCCTTCCCGCTCTTCTTCCGTATGTCGCAGTGGAAGCAGGACGTCTACGAGGCGAAGCTCGCGCAGACGCCCCAGGAGCTGGACACCCTGCTCACGCCGCTGGCCGAGGCCGGTGTCGACGTCTTCCACGCCTCCACCCGCCGCTACTGGCTGCCGGAGTTCGACGACTCGGACCTGAACCTCGCCGGCTGGGTGCGGAAGATCAGCGGCAGGCCCACGGTCACCGTCGGCTCGGTCGGTCTGGACGGTGACTTCTTCAGCGCCTTCCAGGGCAACGGATCCGATGTCACCGGCATCGAAAGGCTGCTGGACCGGATGGAGCGGGACGAGTTCGACATGGTCGCCGTCGGCCGGGCGCTGATCGCCGACCCCGAGTGGGCCGCGAAGACCCTGGGCGGGCGCACCGGGGACATCACACCGTTCGGCGCGGAGATGCTGAAGACGCTGCGCTGACCTGACCTGACCGGGCGCCGGCCTGCCGGAACCGGAGGCCCTGTCGCACAGAGGACTCACAGGTCACAGGGGTGACGAAGCAGCCATCCGGATTCACGGTCGGGAAATATCGAACCCCCGGGGCCCGGCACACGCTCTAGGGTTTGCCAGGTGTGTGTCAGCGGGGAGTTGCAAGCGCGTACGAGCGGCACAGGTGACAGCCGGCCCGGCAGCCGGGACGGGGACCCGGCGGACCCGCCCTGGTGGCGGCGGCAGTCCGTGCCGCTCGTCGCCGTCGGCGTGGTCGTTCCGCTGTACGTCGTCTGGGCGGCCGTCCTGGCCACCGGCGGCGGCGACCTGGCAGCCCAGCTCGCCTGGTCGGGATTTACCGCCCGCCATCCTGATTCCGCGTACAACCTCTCCTGGTACGGCGGGATACACACCGCCGGCTACAGCGTCTTCTCCTCCTACCTGATGGCCTTCCTCGGTGTCCGGACGGTGTCGGTGGCCGCCGGTATCGCCGGTTCGTGGCTCATGGCCCTGCTCTTCGTCCGCGCCGGAACGCGTCATCCGGTCGTGCCGTCGGTGCTCGCCTCGCTCGCCCTGTGGTGCAACGTCGCGTCGGGGCGCACGACCTTCGCCCTCGGCGTCGCGATCGGGCTGGTCGCCTGCCTGTACGCCCACCGCACCGTGGCGCCCGTCGTGGCCGGGGCGCTGGCGACGATGGCCAGTCCGGTGGCGGGGCTGTTCCTCGTGGTGGCGGGGGCGGCTTACCTCCTGGACCGGCAGTGGCGGAAGGGCGCCGTCCTGAGCGTGCCGTTCTTCGTCGTCGTGGGCGCCGTCGCCCTGCTCTTCCCGGGCAGCGGCGAACAGCCCATGCACAGCGGCAGGCTGTGGATGCCGCTCCTCGTCTGTGCCGCGCTGGCCGCCGCGGCGCCGCCGGGACAGCAGTGGCGTGTCCCGCGCTACGGCGCCGTGGTGTACGCCGTCGGGGTCCTGCTCACCTTCTTCGTGGCCTCCCCGATCGGTACGAACGTCGAGCGGCTCCTCGGCCTCGTCGCCGTCCCCGTGCTGTTCGCGGCGCTCCTGGTGCTCGTCCGGGAGAGGTCGTGGACACGCACCGCCGTGATCGCCGTGACCCTCGTGCTGTCCGCCAACTGGCTGGCCGACAAGACCATCGACGATCTGCGGGTCTCCGACGACGTGCCGTCCTGGGCCTCCCACACGGGCGGTGTGGTCGGCGAACTGCACCGTCTGGGGGCAGGCCGCACCCGCGTGGAGGTCGTGCCCGCCCGCAACCACCGGGAGGCGACCCTCCTGGCCCGCCATGTGAACCTGGCGCGCGGCTGGAACCGCCAGCTCGACGTGGAGCGTGGCCGGCTCTTCTACGACGGGACGCTGTCCCCGGCCACCTACCGCGCCTGGCTGGACCGCTGGGCCGTGGGCTATGTCGTTCTCCACCACGGCCGGCCCGACGGACCGGCCGAGGCCGAGGCCGCGCTGGTGCGGCGCGGGCTGCCGTGGCTGCGGAAGGTCTGGCAGGACGACGGCTGGACCGTCTACCGGGTGCGGAACTCGGTGCCGCTCGTACCGGCCCCGGCCACGGTCGTGAGCACCGACGAGGCGGATCTGGTGGTCCGGGTCCCGAACGCCGGCTCGGTGACGGTACGGGTCGCGTACTCGCCGTGGCTGCGGGCGCGCCCGGTCGGCCGGCACGGCGGTGGCGGGTGTCTGCGCAAGGACGGTGAGTGGACGGAGCTCACCGTGCCGAGCGGTGGCACCTACCGGCTGGACTCGGCCTACGGTCTGCCCCGCGCCGCCGGCCACTGCTGAGGAACGGCGGGCGCGGGGCCCGTGCCCGCCGGTGAGACTTCGGCAACCCCCGTGCAACGAAATACAGCGGAAACACCCGGGTCCTCATTACGAAACGCGCGCCGGTCACGCTCTCAGTCGCCCGCACCGCACGCCGCTCCGAGGAGGACTCCCCCGTGACCCCCGTGACCGTGGCCGCGGCAGGCCTCGACACAGGCGACACCGCCTGGCTGCTGGCCGCCACCGCACTCGTCCTGCTGATGACTCCGGGGCTCGCCCTGTTCTACGGCGGCATGGTCCGCACGAAGAGCGTCCTCAACATGCTGATGATGAGCTTCGTGTCGATCGCGCTGGTCACCGTCGTCTGGCTGCTCGCGGGCTACTCGCTGGCCTTCGGCGACGACGCGTTCGGCGGGCTCCTGGGCGGTCCCGGCCACCTGGGCATGGCGGGCATCGGCCCCGACACCCTCACCGGCTCCGTCCCGACCCTGCTGTTCACCACGTTCCAGCTGACGTTCGCGATCGTCACGGCGGCACTGATCAGCGGCGCGATCGCGGACCGTACGAGGTTCGCGGCCTGGCTGGTGTTCGTGCCGGTGTGGACCCTGCTCGTATACGCTCCCGTCGCCCACTGGGTGTGGGGTCCGGGCGGCTGGATCAAGGACTCGCTGGGCGCGCTGGACTTCGCCGGCGGTCTGGTGGTGGAGATCGCGTCCGGGGCGTCCGGTCTCGCGCTCGCCCTGGTGGTGGGGCCGCGCATCGGGTTCAAGAAGGACGCGATGCGCCCGCACAACCTGCCCATGGTGATGCTCGGCGCCGGACTGCTCTGGTTCGGCTGGCTCGGCTTCAACGGCGGCTCGGCCCTGGGGGCCAACGGACTGGCGGCGGCCTCGATGCTGAACACGCTCGTCGCCGGCTGCACCGGCCTGCTCGGCTGGCTCTTCGTCGAGCAGAAGCGCGACGGCCACCCCACCACCTTCGGCGCCGCGTCCGGCGCGGTCGCCGGACTGGTCGCGATCACCCCCGCCTGCGGAACGGTCGGCATCGTGGGCGGCGCCGCCGTCGGGCTCACGGCGGGCGTCGTCTGCTCCTACGCGGTCGCGTGGAAGTTCCGCTTCGACTACGACGACTCGCTGGACGTCGTCGGTGTCCACTTCGTCGGCGGCATCGTCGGCACCCTCCTCATCGGCCTGTTCGCGACCGCCACGATGACCGGCGGCACGGAGGGGCTCTTGTACGGGGGCGGGGCGGCGCAGCTCGGCCGGCAGGCCGTCGCCGTGCTCGCCGTGGCCGCGTACACCTTCCTCATGACGTACGGGATCGGCAAGGCCGTCGACCGGCTGATGGGGCTGCGGGCCTCCGCGGACGAGGAGTTGACCGGCCTCGACCAGACGCTGCACGCCGAGAGCGCCTACGACCACGGCGCTCTGGGGCATGGCGCCGTGCAGACGGCGGCCCGGCCGGCGCCGCTCCCGAAGGACCGGAAGCCCACTGCGTGAAGGCCGTCACAGGCGTCGTCGTACCGCACCGCCCCGGTACGGCGAAGGCCGCACCGGACCCGGCCTAACGCCGTTGCAGCAGCCCGCTGTTCATCGCCACGACCACCGCGCGCGTGCGGTCGTTGACGTCGAGCTTGGCGAAGATCCGCAGGAGATGGGTCTTCACCGTCGCCTCACCGATGAACAGCCGCCGGCCGATCTCCGCGTTGGACAGGCCGTCGGCGACCGCCTCCAGCACCTGGGCCTCCCGGGCGGTCAGTGCGGCCGGCACCGGGCCGCGCATCTTGGCCACCAGCCGCTGGGCGACCCGGGGGGCCAGTACCGTCTCGCCGCGGGAGGCGGCGTGGATGGCGTCGACGAGCTGTTCACGGGTGGCGTCCTTGAGCAGATAGCCGGTGGCGCCCGCCTCCACCCCGCGTTCGATGTCCGCGTCGGTCTCGTACGTGGTCAGGATGAGGACGCGGGTACCCGTGGGGCCCGCGACGATCTCCGTGGTCGCGCCCACCCCGTCCAGGACCGGCATGCGCAGGTCGAGCAGGGCCACGTCCGGCCGGAGCCGTTCGACGAGGCGGACGGCCTCCCTGCCGTCGCCCGCCTCCCCGACGATGTCGACGCTGGGTTCGGAGCCCAGCAGCGCGACCAGACCTGCGCGCATCACCGTGTGGTCGTCGGCCAGGATGATGCGCAGCGGAGCGGCTGCTGCCGCGGGGTCGGATGTCATGTCACACCTGGGGCCCGTCGTTCAGAGGGATCGTGGCGAGGACGCGGGTGCCGTCCCCGGGCGAGCTGGTGACGGTGAGACCGCCGCCGAACTCCGCGAGGCGCCGGCGCATGCCGTCCAGTCCGAAGCCGTGGGAGTCCTCGACGACGAACCCGCGGCCGTCGTCGGTGACCTCCAGCTCCACGGCTCCCGGCTGCGGTGCGAGGACGACGCCGACGGTGGAGGCGGCGGCGTGCTTACGGACGTTGGCCAGCGACTCCTGGGTGCACCGCAGGAGTGCGATCCGGGTCGGCTGGTCGCACTCGACGTCCGCCAGCTCCGCCGTGACCGTGAGACCGGTGTCCTCGGTGAAACGGTCCAGGGTCCGGCGGAGCGTCGCGGCGAGCGATCCGGCCGCCACCCCGCTGCTGGGCGCGGCGCCCACCAGCACCCTGGCCTCGGCGAGGTTCTCCCGGGCCGTCTGCTCGATGGACCGGAGCTGCTGGGCGCTGCGGTCGGTGTCCACGGCCAGCTGGGACCTGGCCGCCTCCGCCAGCACGATGATGGAGGCGAAGCCCTGGGCGAGGGTGTCGTGGATCTCCCGGGCGAGGCGCTCGCGTTCCTCCGCGGCGCCCTGCCGTTGGTGGACCTCGGCCAGTTCCAGCCGGGCGCTCTTCAACTCGGCCCGCAACGCCGCCCGTTCGTCGCGCTGGGCCAGCGCCCTGGGGGTCAGCAGTGCCATCACGACGGCCACCACCCAGACGCCGAGGGAGGAGATGGTGTTGTGGAGGAACACATCCGCTCGGCCTCCCTCCCGCAGGCCGCCGCCGAGCGTGATCGCCAGGGCGCCGAGACCGGTGAGGAGGATGGCGCCCCGCGGGCTGTCGGCGAAGACGATGAACTGGGTGAGCGTCACGGTGTAGAACACCCCGAAGCCGTCCCCCAGGTACGAGACGCCGCCCAGCACCACGACGAGCACGCAGAGATACCCGTACGGACTGAGCACCGGGTTGTCGGGGCGCCGGCGCACCAGTGTGTAGCAGAGGGCGAGCACGGCCATCAGCGCGAGCAGCCCGAGCTTGCGCCCCGGGGGTGTGCCGCCCAGCATCGTGATCAGGGTGACCAGGGCGATCAGCGCCCAGGACAGGGCCTCCCACCCGTGGAGTACCCAGATCCAGACCGGGTCGCCGCGCTGCGGCCGTTGAAGCATGCCCGTCAGATTACGTGCGGGAGCGAGGGGGCGGGCGGTGTGCTGCCCGCCGTACGCCGTGCCGGGCGCAGTGGCCGCCATGCGCGGTCGCCGAGGAGCAGCAGCGCCGAGGGCAGGATCATCATCCGGATGATCACCGCGTCCAGCAGGACGGCCACCGCCAGGCAGAAGCCCATCTGCTTCATCTCGGTGAGGTGCAGGAAGACGAAGGCCGCGAAGATCGTGACCATCACCAGTGCCGCGCTTGTCACCACCTTCGCCGAGCGGGCGATGCCGTCGAGCACCGCCTCGCGGGCCGTCATGCCGTGTTCCATGGCCTCCTTGATCCGGCTGACGACGAAGACCTGGTAGTCCATCGAAAGGCCGAACAGAAGCACGAAGAGGAAGAGCGGCACCCGGGAGGCGATGGCGCCGAGGGAGTCGAAGTCCAGCAGCTCCTCGGCCCAGGTGCCCTGGAAGACCAGGACGAGTGCGCCGAGCGCGGCGGCGGCCGAGAGCAGGTTCAGTACGACTCCGAGCAGTCCGACGACGACCGAGCGGAAGGCCACCGCTGTCGTGACGAAGGTGAGCAGCAGGAGGAAGCCGATCACCAGCGGGAGCTTGCTCCGCTCGTGGTGCACGTAGTCCTGGCCGCGGGCCACGTCACCGCTCACCGCCGTGTCGGCGTCCGGCAACCGGCCCACGGTGGCCGGGATGTAGCGGTCGCGCAGGTGGTCGAGGGAGGCGATCGCCTCGTCGGACGGCGCGGGGTGCGGCACGGCCAGTTCCAGCACGCTGATCCGGCCGTCGGCTGAGGTCCTCACGACGGGTTCGGCGTTCCTGGCGAAGAGCGGGTCGCTCTGGGCCCGCCGGCCGAGCTCGGTCAGTGCCTGCCGGACCTCGGGCGCCCGGTCGGCGCTCGTACGGGTCACGACCTCGTGCTTGACCAGGAGTTCGGGGTACGCGTCGGTCAGCCGGTCGTAGACCTGCATGGCCGGGATGGAGCGGGAGAAGGTGTCCTTGCCCGGGTCGATGAGCTTGAGGCCCAGGGCGGGCGCCGCCACGGCGAGCATGACCAGGACGGACACGCACAGGGTGATGGCGGGGTGGCGCTGCGCGGGGCGCATGAGGGCGGTGAACATCCGGCCGTTCTCCGGCCTGCCGGGCTTGCTGACGGGCCGCGCGCCCCGCTCGGCCCGCCGGGCCGCCTTCTTCGCGGCGCGGCGTCCGGCGCGGTGGCCGAGCTTCACCAGCAGGGCGGGAAGCACGGTGAGCGAGCTGAGCACGGCCACGGCGACCACGAGGACGGTACCGGTCGCCAGCGAGGAGAAGATGACGTCGGTGGCGAGGTAGAGGGTGGCGGTGCAGACGATCACTGCGAGGCCGGAGACCACGACGGCCCGGCCCGCCGTCGCCGCCGCGAGTTCCACCAGCGCCTCGGGGCTGAGCCGGCCGGCGGCGCGGGCCCGCTCCTCGCGTTCGCGCTTGAGGTAGAAGAGCGTGTAGTCGACGCCGACCGCGAGCCCCATGAGCAGGATCATGTTCGTACCCACGCCCGGGTCGGGCATCAGGTGCGAGGCCAGCATGGCCAGGCCCATCGTCGCGGCGATCGAGGAGAGCGCCAGCAGCAGCGGCACCCCGGCCATGACCACGGAGCCGAAGACGATGAACAGGATGACGAGGGTGACCGGCAGGGAGAGGCGCTCGGAGAGCGCGAGGTCGTCACCGCGCTGGTCGTTCACGCCCTTGCTGATGGCCGGCGCGCCCGTCTCCTCGACGATCAGGTCCGGATGGCCGGCCGCCACCTCCGCCGTGGTGTCGAGGAGCGGGACGACGTTCTTCCTGGAGTCCAGTTCGGCGCCCTTCATGACCACGCTCACCCGCAGGACGGTGCCGTCCTTCGAGCGGACCGGGGGCGCCACCTCCGCCACCTCGGACAGGCCGCTCATCCGGGTGGTGAGGTCACGGGCCGCCTCGGTGGCCCCGGCGGCGTCCAGCGGCCCGGACGCGGCCCGGATCAGGATGTGCTCGACGGGCCGGCGCTGGAGGCCGCCGTCGGTGGCCATCGACTCGGCGTGGCCGGCCTCGCCGACCCAGAAGTCCTTCGTCGTGGCCGGGTTGTTGCCGGCGGTGATGCCCGCGCCGAGGCACAGCAGCACGAAGAGGAACCAGCCGACGATCGCCTTCCACGGGTGCCGCGCGCTCCAGCGGGCCATGCGTTCGGGTCGTATTCTCATGCCCTGAATGCTGGTCCGTCAGGGCATTCGCCCGGCAGCCCCGGCCGGTGGAACCGGTGGTCCACCGGTCGGTGGACACCGGCCCGGGGGCCTGCCCCCGTACGGGTCAGAGCCGGGCGCCGAGCCGGGCCTTCACCTCGGGCCATTCGTCGGCGAGCAGGGAGAAGTAGACCGTGTCGCGCCAGCTGCCGTCGGGGCGGCGGCGGTGCCTGCGCAGCACCCCTTCGCGCCGGGCGCCGAGCCGGGCGATCGCCGCCTGTGAGCGCTCGTTGAGATGGTCGGTCTTCAACTGCACCCGTCCCATGCCCAGTTCCTCGAAGGCGTGGGTGAGCAGGAGCAGCTTGGTCTCGGTGTTGACGGCCGACCGCCAGTACGCGCGGCCGTACCAGGTCGAGCCGATCTCCAGGCGTTCGTGGGTCACGTCGATGTCCAGGTACGTGGTCCAGCCGATCGCCCGACCGCTCGCGCGGTGGACGACGGCGAACGGGACGTACACGCCCTGCCGCACGGCCGTGAGCAGCTCCGTCAGCTTCTCGCCGAGCTCCTGCCTGGTCCTGGGTGTCGGCACGCCCAGCCAGCGCCAGACCTCGTCGTCGTCGCCTCCGGCGGCGAAGAGGTCGTCGAGGTGGCCGGGGGCCAGGGGTTCGAGACGGACATGGCCGCCGGTCAGGGTCACGGGAAGCGGGGTCGTCGCAGGCATGCCGGAACCCTAACCCATTTCGAACTAGGCACAACAGATTTATGTACTAGTGCGAACCACGGTGCGGTGTACCGGCGTCCTCCGTGTCCGTCCGCCCCCCACGCAGGGCCGCCGCCGCGGCGCGGATCGCGGGCAGTTCGCCGTACAGCGCATCGCCCGGACAGTCGGTCTGATAGGCGTCGCGGTGCCCCGATATGACGTTCAGGACGGCGGCCCTGCCCTTGGGATACCTGCTCGCGCCGTTCGTCGAGACCAGCCGCACCGTGCCGCGCGGGTCGACGCCCGGCCGGAGCTTCCACGCGGCCACCTCGGCGAGCGCCCGCACCACGGCCGCCGGTACCTCGGTGCCGGCCCCGTAGTCGCCCAGTACGGCGATGCCCACGCTGTCGGCGTTGAAGCCCGTCGTGTGCGCACCGCGCACCGACCGTGTGACGCCGCCCGCCCGGCCCTCGTAGATCGTGCCGCACCGGTCGACGAGGAAGTTGTAGCCGATGTCGTCCCAGCCGTTGCCCTTGATGTGGGACTCCTCGACCGCCCGCAGCAGGCCGGGCACCTCCGCGCAGTCGTAGTCGTTCGTCTCCCCCGTGTGATGGATGAAGACCGCCCGTGCCGGACCCGTGTAGACCGCCGGCTCCTTGACCATGTTCTCGTCCGCGTGCCACGCCGCCCGGCCGACGATCGCCGGCTGGGGCACCGCGTGCCCCCGCTCGTGGACGGGGGCGGCGGGCGTGGGCAGTACCAGGGGCACCGGGGCGTCCCGCAGTACCAGGAGGGTGAGCGGGAGGACCGCGGCGCCCAGCCATATTCGACGGGGCCACATGCAACCACCCTGCGGCCTCGGCGCCCGAGCCGCAGACGGGGTGGCCAATCGGGTGAACGCACCCCGTCCCACCTGCGGGTATTGAGCCCGAGCGGCGGTTTCCACGGGGCACGCCCCGGCTCGGCCCCCCGGCACGCACCCGGACGGCGCGGGCGATAATCTGGAAGGAGCACGGTCGGCGACGACCGCTGCGCGGCGGTGGGGCCCGCCGTACCCGAACCGCGGCCGGACCGGCCGCCAACGGTCCCTACTTGCGAACGAGCGCGCCCGCGTCCGGCGGGCGCCCCGGCAGGTAGGAGACGTGTGTCCTCGAAACCCCTGAACGCGCAGACCGCGGTCGTCGCGGTGGTCGCCCTCGGCGGTGCCGTGGGCGCGAGCGCCCGCTACGGGGCGTCGCTCCTGTGGCCCACGGCGACGGGCGGTTTCCCGTGGACGACTCTCGTGGTCAACGTCATCGGCTGCGCGGTGATCGGCGTGTTCATGGTCGTGATCACCGAGGTGTGGCCCGCCCACCGGCTGGTGCGGCCGTTCTTCGGTACGGGGGTGCTGGGCGGGTTCACCACCTTCTCCACCTACGCCGTGGACATCGAGCGCCTCGTCGACGGCGGCCGGGCCCGCAGCGGACTGGCATATCTGGGACTGACACTGCTCGCGGCCCTCGCGGCGGTGTGGAGTGCGGTGTGGCTGACACGCCGCGTACTGGCGTGGAGGCAGTCATGACGACACCGGCGACCGAACGTGCCCTTCGGCTGACCGTCCTGGTCGGGGAGTCCGACGTCTGGCACCACAGGCCCGTCTACACCGAGATCGTGCACCGGGCGCACGAGGCCGGGCTCGCGGGCGCCAGCGTGTTCCGGGGCATCGAGGGGTTCGGCGCCTCCTCGATGATCCACACCCAGCGGCTGCTCTCGCTGAGCGAGGACCTGCCGGTGGCGGTGGTGATCGTGGACACCGAGGAGAAGGTGCGCGCCTTCCTGCCGCTCATCGCGGAACCGGCCGGAGACAGCCCGATCGTCCTGGACGCCTGCGAGATCGTCCGGCGCGCAGGGGACGGGGAGCAGCGGTGAACTGGCTGCTGGTGATCGTCGGCGCGGCGGTCGGCGCCCCGATGCGCTACCTCACCGACCGGGCGGTGCAGTCCCGGCACGACACCGTCTTCCCGTGGGGGACGTTCACGGTGAATGTGAGCGGCTGCCTGATCCTGGGGCTGCTGACCGGCGCGGTCACGGCGGGCGCCGCGTCCTCGCACGTCCAGCTGCTGCTCGGCACGGGCCTCTGCGGGGCGCTGACCACGTACTCGACCTTCAGCTACGAGACGCTGCGGCTGGCCGAGGACGGTGCGCGGTTCTACGCGGCGGCCAACGTCGTCGGGAGCGTGGCGGCGGGTCTGGGCGCGGTGTACGTCGGTGTCACGCTCGCCGAGGCGCTCTGGGGCTGACCCCGGACACGCGCCGGGGCCCGGCTCCCCCGAAGGGAAGCCGGGCCCCGGCGTGTGGTGCGGTGGTTCAGGCGTCCTGTCCGGGTGTCCCCAGCGCGGCCGAAGCCGCCTCCATGGGGCTGAGCACCACCGGAGCGGCGGGCGCCGGTACGGACCGGCAGGTGAAGCCGAGGCGCCCGAGCGCCCTGGTCACCTCGGCGGCCGTGAAGTCGCGGCGGTCCTGCCGGGTGATCACTTCACCCACTTGCTTGACCGGGTAGACACGACGGCTGATGATCACCGATTCCCCGGTGACGGGTTCGGGCTTGATGCCCTTCATCGATTCCTCGACCTCGTGCTTGAAAAGGTCGAACGGGAAGCGGGCGATGACGCAGCGCATAGTGCCTCAACGGGGTCGGGGAGCGGAGCCGGACGGGGACGCGGAATTCGGTCAGGCGGCACGGTTGCCGGAGGGCCGGCGCTGCCCGCCGGAGGCGGGCGCGGACGACGCCGACGACGAGGTGCGCCGGGCCTGGGCCGGACGGCTGCGCCGGCCACGGGACGAGGAGCCGCCCTTGGGACGCTCGGACGGCGGCGAGGTGATGGTGACGGGCACGCCCGAGGGCGCCTGGGCACCGGTGATCCGGCTCAGCTCGGCCTCGCCGGAGCGGACCTCGGCGATCTGCGGGGTGATCCCGGCGTCGGACATCAGGCGCGTCATCTCGCGGCGCTGGTTGGGCAGCACCAGCGTGACGACACTGCCGGACTCCCCGGCGCGGGCGGTACGGCCGCCGCGGTGCAGGTAGTCCTTGTGGTCGCTCGGCGGGTCGACGTTGACGACCAGGTCGAGGTTGTCGACGTGGATGCCGCGGGCCGCGACGTTGGTGGCGACGAGCACCGTGACGTGCCCGGTCTTGAACCGGGTCAGGGTGCGGGTGCGCTGCGGCTGGGACTTCCCGCCGTGCAGCGCGGCCGCCCTGACCCCGCTGCTCAGCAGGTGGTCGGTGAGCTTGTCCACGGCGTGCTTGGTGTCCAGGAACATGATCACGCGGCCGTCGCGGGCGGCGATCTCCGTCGTGGTGGCGTACTTGTCGGCGCCCCGGACGTAGAGCACGTGGTGCTCCATCGTCGTGACCGCACCGGCGGCCGGGTCGACGGAGTGGACGACCGGGTCGTGCAGGTAGCGGCGGACCAGCAGGTCGACGTTGCGGTCCAGGGTGGCCGAGAACAGCATCCGCTGGCCCTCCGGCTGCACCTGGTCCAGCAGCTCGGTGACCTGCGGCATGAAGCCCATGTCGGCCATCTGGTCGGCCTCGTCCAGGACGGTGATCGACACCCGGTCCAGGAAGCAGTCACCGCGCTCGATCAGGTCCTTCAGCCGGCCCGGCGTGGCGACGACGACCTCGGAGCCGCCGCGCAGCGCCGCGGACTGCCGGCCGATCGACATACCGCCGACGACCGTGGCCAGGCGCAGCTTGAGCGAGCGGGCGTACGGGGTGAGCGCGTCGGTGACCTGCTGGGCCAGTTCCCGGGTGGGGACCAGGACCAGGGCGAGCGGGCGGCGGGCCTCGGCGCGCCGACCCTCGATACGGGCCAGCAGGGCCAGACCGAAGGCGAGCGTCTTGCCGGATCCGGTACGGCCGCGGCCCAGTACGTCACGGCCGGCCAGCGAGTTCGGCAGCGTGGCCGCCTGGATCGGGAACGGCACGGTGACGCCCTGGCCGGCGAGTGCCGCCAGCAGTTCCGCGGGCATGTCCAGATCGGCGAAGGCCTCCACGGCGGGCAGCGCCGGCGTGATGGTCTTCGGCAGTGCGAATTCGCCCTGCTTGGCGGCCGGCCGGCGGCCGTAGCCGCCGGAGCGCTGGGCCGGGGCGGCGAAGCGGCCCTGACCGCCCTGGCGGCCGGGGGCCTGCGAGCGGAAGCCGCCACCCGAACGGGAACCCCCGGATGCGGCGGGGCCGCCACTGCGGGGGGTGCGGGAAAAGCGGTCATTGGAGCGAGATGTGCGGTCGCGGTTCATACGGAACCCTTCCTCGATATGGCGCGTATCGAGGAATTCATTGCGGCGACGAGCGGCACAAGAATCGCAAGAACGGGCCGTTGGCATACGTGAACGAAGCCCGGCGGCCGGTCTTGAGCCGATACGGACCCGGTGGAACCGGGTCCGGCGCTTCGCAATGACGGGACGAACGGGCCCGCTGAGCGGGACGCAGTCACGTCACGGGGCTCCGGCGGGCCGGTTTTCCGGTCCGGGAGCCATGGCGGATCGTCCGCCGCACGGTGAAGATCTTGGTTCGGGCGCCTGCCCGGCAGCTCGTGGCGGGGGTACCGGCACGGCGTCGCCAGGGGCGGGCCCGTAAAAGCAACGAGCTGGGGCCCGCACCCCAAGGTGCGGGCCCCAGCTGCGCGAAAGCATCTCAGCGCGTGAGCGCCGGAGCAATCAGGTTCACGCGGGGGTGATGTTCTCCGCCTGCGGGCCCTTCTGGCCCTGCGTGACGTCGAAGTTCACCTTCTGGCCCTCCTGCAGCTCACGGAAGCCGCTGGCGGCGATGTTCGAGTAGTGGGCGAAGACGTCAGCGCCGCCGCCGTCCTGCTCGATGAAGCCGAAGCCCTTTTCCGCGTTGAACCACTTGACGGTGCCAGTAGCCATGTTTTATCTCCTTCTGGGGCAGAGCCCGGGGACTCGCACTGTGCCAGTCCCGCGTCGCCGCGATGATTACCCCATCCGGATAATGAACCGGAAAATACAAAAGCGCACCCACCGGCCCATTTAGCCGAGGAGAGCACTTGGAGTCTTTGGGAACCACAACTGCAACTGAGATCTACAGTAGCACAATGAATGCGGGCGGGCGCGGCAAGTAATTACACTCCGCCCGGCGTGTCATAAACCCTCACCGCACATTGCGTAAAATTCTGTGCTTGTCGCCGTAGATATTCGCCGCCCCGCGGGACAGTGCTTCCGCCCCGCGGCAGCAGCCTCCCCCCTGATCCGGGGACCAGGGGGGAGATCGCCGGCACCTCAGGCGCGGGCGAACCTCAGCGTGATCAGCTCGAACGGGCGCAGCGACAGCTGGATCCCGGCGTCGCCGAGCTCCGGCGCCGTCGCGTCGGCCAGCGGCCGCTCCAGCAGATCGGTCACCGCGACACCCGCTGCGTCGAAGCCGGTACCGACACGGACCCCGGCGCGGCCGCCCGTCGACTCGTAGAGCCGTACGACGAGGTCGCCGCTCGCGTCGTCGGCCAGCTTGACCGCGCTGACCACCACCGCGTCGTTGTCGACGCTCACCAGCGGCGCCACCTCGCGCCCGCCCGTGACCCGGCGCTCCGGCAGGTTGATCCGGAAGCCCTCGCGGACCGCGTCACCGATCGCGGCCCCGGGCGCGAGCGCGTGCCGGAAGCGGTGCACGCCCTGGTCGGTCTCCGGGTCGGGGAAGCGCGGGGCGCGCAGCAGCGAGACCCGCACGGTGGTGGTCGTGCCCGCGTCCGAGTCGCGGACGGTACGGGTCACGTCGTGCCCGTACGTCGAGTCGTTGACCAGCGCCACGCCCCAGCCCGGCTCCTCCAGGTGGACGAAGCGGTGGTTGCAGGCCTCGAACTTGGCCGCCTCCCAGCTGGTGTTGGTGTGGGTGGCCCGGTAGAAGTGCCCGAACTGCGTCTCGGAGGCGTACCGCTCGGCGTGGATGTCCAGCGGGAACGCCGCCTTGAGGAACTTCTCCGTCTCGTGCCAGTCGGCCTCGGTGTCGATGTCGAGCCGCTTGACGCCCGGCGCGAGGCTCAGCAGCTGGGTGACCTTCGAGTCGCCGAAGCTGCGGACGATCCGCACCGAGACGGTGCCGCCGTCCTCGGCGGGGGTGAGCTCGTCGAGGTCCGTCAGGTCGGTGACGGTGTTGCGGTAGAACTCGTCCACGTCCCAGGCGTCCCACATGTTCGGGAAGTCGGGGTGGATCTGGAGCAGGTTCGCGGCCTGCCCCGGAGCCACCGTTTCGCGGCCGGCGGCGATGTCGTAGGCCGAGACGACCAGGCCGCGGGCGTCGATCTCCACCCGGAGCAGATCGTTGTCCAGGACGAACCCGCCGCCCTCGCGCGGTGCGATCCGGCCGCTCCCGCCGGACGTGACGGCCGCCGCCGCACCGGCCGGGACTCCGCCGCGGGCGTGCGGGGCGGAGTTGAAGAGCAGGGTCCGGCCCGTCGTGGCGTCACCGGCCAGCGCGCGCTGTGCCGCGTCTACGATGCCGTTCAGCTCCTCGGCGACGGCGGCGTAGGTCTTCTCCGCCTCGCGGTGCACCCAGGCGATCGACGAGCCGGGCAGGATGTCGTGGAACTGGTGCAGCAGCACCGTCTTCCAGATCCGGTCCAGCTGTTCGTACGGGTAGTCGGCCCCGGTCCGCACGGCGGCGGTGGCGGCCCACAGCTCGGCCTCGCGGAGCAGGTGTTCGCTGCGGCGGTTGCCCTGCTTGGTCTTCGCCTGGCTGGTCAGGGTGGCGCGGTGCAGCTCCAGGTAGAGCTCGCCGACCCACACCGGTGCGTTCGGGTACTCCGCCTCCGCCTTGGTGAAAAAGTCGGTGGGCGTCTCCCACTCCACCGTCGCGGAGCCTTCGAGACTGCGCATCCTGGCGGCCTTGGCGATCATCTCGCGGGTGGTGCCACCGCCCCCGTCGCCCCAGCCGGTCGGCGCCAGGGAGTGCCGGGCGACGCCCTTGTCCTTGAAGTTCTTCGCCGCGTGGGCGATCTCGCTGCCCTTCATCGAGCAGTTGTAGGTGTCGACGGGCGGGAAGTGCGTGAAGATCCGGGTGCCGTCGATGCCCTCCCACTGGAAGGTGTGGTGCGGGAACTTGTTGGTCTGGCTCCACGAGATCTTCTGCGTGAGCAGCCACTTGGAACCCGCGGCCTTGATGATCTGCGGCAGCCCGGCCGCGAAGCCGAAGGTGTCGGGCAGCCACGCCTCGTCGTTCTCGATGCCGAACTCGTCGAGGAAGAACCGCTTTCCGTGCACGAACTGGCGGGCCATCGCCTCGGAGCCCGGCATGTTCGTGTCGGACTCGACCCACATGCCGCCGGACGGCACGAACCGCCCCTCGGCCACGGCCTTCTTGACCTTGGCGTAGACCTCGGGGCGGTGTTCCTTGATCCAGGCGAACTGCTGGGCCTGCGACATCGCGAAGACGAAGTCGGGCTCGTCCTCCAGGAGAGCCGTCATGTTGGACGTCGTACGGGCGACCTTGCGGACCGTCTCGCGCAGCGGCCACAGCCAGGCGGAGTCGATGTGCGCGTGGCCGACGGCGCTGATCCGGTGCGCGGAGGGCTGCGCGGGCGTCGCGAGGACACCGGCGAGCTGCTCGCGGGCGGCTGCCGCGGTGCCGTTGACGTCCTGGAGGTCGACCGCGTCGAGCGACCTGCCGACCGCGCGCAGGATGTCCCAGCGGCGGGCGCCGTCGACCGGCAGTTCCTGCATCAGCTCACCCAGCACCTCCAGGTCCTGGACGAGGTTCCACACGTCCTCGTCGAAGACCGCGAGATCCATCCGGGCGAGAACGTACTGCGGTTCGTCGCCCGCGGTCTCCTTTTCGCCCAGCTGCGTCGGCAGGAAGGGGTGGTAGTCGAGGATGACCGGGTTGGACGCGGCCTCGATGTGCAGCAGCACCTCCTCGCCGCCCTCGGCGGGGGCGGCGACGCGCACCCACTGGTTGCGCGGGTTGAGGCCCTTCACCGGGGTGCCGTCGGGGCGGTAGACGAGGCCCTCGCACTGGAATCCCGGCATGTTCTCGTCGAAGCCGAGGTCGAGGAGCGCCTCGACGGTCCGGCCTGCCCATGCCTCGGGGACCGTCCCGGACACCCGGAACCAGCTGGTGCCCCAGGGGGCTCCCCACCGGTCGCCGACCGCGATCGGTCCGGTGGCACCGGCCAGGCCCTCGGCGACCGGGACGGGCTCACCCGGTGCGTTCCAGACGGCGACGTCCAGCGGGACGGATTCCGGGTATACGGCCGGCCGGATGCGCTCGTCGAGGACGCGCTTCAGACGGGCTTCGACCAGGCTGCGGTCGTCGTGCATGAGGGTGGCTCCGTTGTGAGTCGGGGGTGGGTGGTGGTGACGGGCCCGGCCGAGGTCAGCCGGCCCGGCCGGGTGTGACGACTTCGGTGATACCCCGCGCGGCCAGATGCCGTGCGTCCCCGGCCCTGCTCGCGAGGACGGTGGTGGGGCGGGCCCCGTCGGCGGTGAGCCGGGCGAAGGCCTCGAAGACCTCGCCGCCCGGGGCGCAGGTGGAGCGTCGGGGCGCGGTCGTGTCGTCGCCGGTGTCGACGACGACGGCCGTGGTCCGCGGCGCGGGCCGGTGGGCCCTGGCACGCTGTTCCTCGACGATCCGGGCGATGGCCCGGCCGGCCGGTTTGACCTGCCGGTCGTTGGTCAGCAGGCCGAGGCCGTATTCGAGTTCGGGGAAGTCGGCCAGCGAGCGGGACACGTCGTGCGAGCACCACCAGGTGACCCCCCAGACGTCCTCGCAGTCCAGCGCGTTCTCGACGGTCGCCTCGGTGAACGCGGCGGCGTGCTCGGCGGGGATCAGGGGGGCGGGGGCGCCGACCTCCTGGAGCCACACCGGCCGGTGCGCGTCGAGCGCCCAGGCCTTGGAGAGCTCGATCAGATAGGCGGCGTGGTGTTCGGTGGCGGTGCCGGTGCGGCCGTGCCGCTGGGCGGTGCCGTTGAAGACCCAGGAGTGGACGGCGGTGGCGGCCCCGATCCGCGCGGCGTGCGCGGGGGTGAAGGCGTGGTCGTCCTGGTACCAGGCGGCGTCGTACTCGGCGTGCAGGTGGAGCTTGCCGGGCGCCCCCTCCTCGCAGGCCTCCAGCATCCGGGTCAGCCAGCTGCCGGCCTGCTCGGGGGTGATGCGGTCCGGGTCGGGGTGCGGGTCGCCGGAGAACTGGTTGATCTCGTTTCCGAGGGTCATCCCGATGAAGTGCGGCCGGTCGGCGAGGGCGGCCGCGAGCGTGCGCAGGTACTCGGCCTGTCCGGAGAGCACATCGGGGTCGGTGAAGAGGTTGCGCCGGTGCCAGGTGCCGGTCCAGGCGGGCAGGAAGTCGAAGCTCGACAGATGGCCCTGGAGCCCGTCCACGCTGACGTCGAGGCCGCGTTCGGCGGCGGCGTCGGCCAGTTCGACGAGCTGCTCGACGGCGCGCGGGCGGATCAGGGTCCGGTTGGGCTGGAAGAGCGGCCAGAGCGGGAAGACCCGGATGTGGTCGAGGCCGAGACCGGCGATCGAGTCCAGGTCGGCCCGCACGGCGTCGAGGTCGAAGTCGAGCCAGTGGTGGAACCAGCCCTGGCTGGGCGTGTAGTTGGCGCCGAAGCGCGGCGGGGAGGTGCTCATACGGAACAGGGGTCCTGGTTCTGTGGTGCGGGTGGCGGCGTTCGGCGGCGGTCGGCCGGCGGTCGGTCAGCCCTTGACGGCTCCTTCGCCGACACCCCGGAAGAAGAAGCGCTGGAGACCGGCGAAGAGCACGATCAGCGGGAGCACGGCGATGATCGTGCCCGCGGCGACGAGCCGTTCGTCGATGGCGAACGTGCCGTGCAGGTAGTTCAGTCCGATGGTCAGGGTGAAGTTCTCCGGGTCGCTGAGGACGATCAGCGGCCACAGGAAGTCGTCCCACGAGCCCATGAAGGCGAAGATCGCGACGACCGCGAGGGTGCCCTTGACCGAGGGGAGCGCGATCCGCAGGAAGCGCTGCCAGACATTGGCACCGTCCACGAAGGCCGCCTCCTCCACCTCCTGCGGGAGGTTCAGGAAGGCGTTGCGCATCAGCAGGACGTTCATCGCCCCGATGGACCCCGGCAGCAGCACCCCCAGCAGGGTGTTGTTCAGGCCCAGGTCACGCATGGTGGTGAACTGGGCGATGATGATGCCCTCCACCGGTACGAGCATGGCGAGGATGAACGCCAGCGTCGCGGCCCTGCGGCCCCGGTAGCGCAGCCGGGCGAGCGCGTAGCCCGCCAGTGCGGCGCCGACGCAGTTGGTGACCACGTTGGCGGTGGCGACCTTGAGGGAGTTGAACGCGTACTCCCACACCGGGATGGTGTCCGCGACCCTGCTGTAGTTGTCCAGGGTCGGGTCGCTGGGGAAGAACTTCGGCGGGGAGCTGAAGATGTCCTCGTTCGGGCCCTTCAGCGAGGTCGAGAGCTGCCACAGGAACGGCCCCACGGTCAGCACCAGTACGGCGAGCAGCAGCACGTACCGCAGGACGAGCTGCCAGGGCGGGACGCGCCGGCCCTCGGCGTCGGTGGTCTTCAGGAAGCTCACGCGTCCTCCTTGCGGTCGGCGCGCAGCACCAGGAGCATCAGGCCGACGGTGACGACGAAGATGACGACCGAGATGGCGGAGGCGTAGCCGACCCGCCCGGTCAGTCCGGTGCCGACCCGCTGGACGAGCATCACCAGGGTGGTGTCCTCGCCCGCCGGTCCGCCCGAGGGGCCGGCCATCAGGTAGACCTCGGAGAAGACCTTGAAGGCGGAGACCGATGAGAGCGCGGCGACCAGCACCATGGTGGAGCGGATGGCGGGAACGGTGACGGTGAAGAAGCGGCGCACCACCCCCGCACCGTCCACGGACGCGGCCTCGTGCAGCTCACGCGGCACGTTCGCCAGCGCGGCCAGGTAAATGATCATGTAGTAGCCGAGGCCCTTCCAGACCGTGACCGTCATCGCGCTGCCCAGCAGCAGCCACTGGTCGCTGAGGAATCCGACCTTGCCGATCCCCACCGCCTCCAGGAGCGAGTTGATCAGCCCCCGGTCGTCGAGCATCCACACCCAGATCAGGCCGACGACGACGATGGAGGCGACGACCGGGGTGTAGAAGGCCGAGCGGAAGAACGAGATGCCTGGGATGTGCCGCTGGACGAGCATCGCCAGCAGCAGCGGCAGGATGACGAGCGCCGGGACGACACCGAGTACGTAGAGCACGCTGTTGCGCAGCCCGGTCCAGAACATCTCGTCGTGGAGCAGTTCCCGGAAGTTCGCGAGGCCCACGAACTTCCCCGGGACCAGGGTCCGCCGGTCGGTGAAGGCGTTGACCAGTGTGCTGAAGAACGGGAAGAGGCTGAAGGCGCCGACCACGATCAGCCCGGGTGCCGCGAACAGCCAGGGGCTGAGCGGCAGATGGCGGCTGATCCGGCGGACGGGGGAACGGGCGGGGGCGGGGGCGGAGGTAGTCACGAGAGGGATCAGCTCTGCTGGAGCAGCCGGTCACAGGCCTTGACAGCGTTATCAAGGGCTTCCTTGGGGCTCTGCTTTCCCTGCAGGGCCTTGGCGATCTGGTTGCGCAGCTCGGTCTTCATCTGCTCGCTGAACAGCACCGGTGTGTAATTGACCGCCGTCTTCAGGGACTTGGCGGCGGCGACCCGGACCCGGGTCTCGTCCGTGCCGTCCTCCTTCGTGAAGTACGGGTCGTCGAGCGATCCGGCGGTGCTCGGGAAGATGGCGACCTTCTTGGCGAACTCCATCTGCCGGGTCGCGTCGGTCACGTAGTGCGCGAAGGCCACGGCGGCGGGCTTCTGCTTGGTCTGCGCGTTCACCATGACGCCCATGACGTACATGTTGGCCTTGCCGGTGCTGCTGACCTGGTCGGTGATGCCGATGTTCTTGTAGAGGCTCGGGGCCTGCTTCTTGAAGTTGGCCAGGTCCAGCGCGCTGCCCGGGTTCATCGCCACGGACTCGGTGAGGAACTTGTGGCCCGACGACTCCGGGGTGGCCGTCAGCGCCTGAGCGTCGAGCGCCTTGGCGTCGTACAACTCCTTGTAGTGGGTGAGGAGTTCGATGCCCTTGGCGTCGTTGAAGGCGAAGCCGGTGCCTTCCTTGTTCATCAGCTGTCCGCCGTAACGGCCGAAGTCCTCGATGGTGGGCACGTTCGCGAGGGTGGCGACCTTGCCCTTGCTCTTCCCGGCCAGCTTCAGGCCGTCCGCGAAGACCTCGTCGTAGGTGGACGGCGGCTTCTGCGGGTCGAGTCCGGCCTCCTCGAGGAGGCGCTTGTTGTAGAACATCGGGCCGGTGTTGAGGTACCAGGGGAAGGCGAACGTCCCTTCCGTGCCCGGTATCTGATGGCTCTTCCAGGCGCCGTCCAGGTACTCCTTGCGGTACTGCGGGGCCGCCTTGTCGAGGTCCAGCGCGATGCCCGCCTTCGCCAGCGGGGCCACCAGGTCGGGCGACACGTTGACGACGTCCGGCAGGGTGCCGCCGGCCGCGTCCGCGCTGATCTTGTCCGCGTAGCCCTCGCCGGGCCGGTCGACCCACTTGACGTCCGTTCCCGGGTACTTCTTCTCGAAGTCCGCGATCACGCCGTTGAAGTAGTCCTTGAAGTTCGCCTGAAGGTTCCAGGTCTGGAAGGTGATCTTGCCCTCGACCTTGCCCGAGGCGTCGGAGGAGCCCGATCCGGACCCGCCCCCACAGGCACTCAGCGGCAGGACAGTGGCGAGGACGGCGGCAGTGGCGACTGCTCTGCGAGAGATGCGCACGGTGAACGGCTCCTTTGCTCGGACCAGGCGTGCGGACGGCGGACCGGGGGCTGCTGACCGGCCGGATGCGTTCGCCCAGCAGACCCTGCAATGCGGGTGGTCCAAAGTCAATACATTCGTTGGGAAAGAACCGAATGTTTCGACATACTCCCAGGTCAGAGCGGTTTGTGAGCACATTCAAGATCAATGACTAATGCGCTTTAGGCTGTCACAGCTCAAGCGCATTAGTTGCCTGGACGCTTCGCTCGACCAATGGGCCGGAAAGCCATACGATGCCCCGGGGTGAGCGAACCCGACGACCCATGAGAGCCACAGGGAACGCAGGAGAGAGGCACCGCGTGACACCGAAGCGGCCGCCGGCCGGGGACACTTCACCGGCCAGACGCACGCCCGCACGACGGCCGACCATGAAGGACATCGCCCAGCGGGCCGGGGTGTCGGAGAGCGCCGTCTCCTTCGCGCTCAACGACCGTCCGGGCGTCTCGGCCATCACCCGGGACCGGATCCGGCGCGTGGCCGAGCAGTTGGGCTGGCATCCGAGCACCGCCGCCCGCGCCCTGTCGGGCGAGGGATCGGCCACGGTGGGTCTGGTGGTGGCCCGTCCGGCGGCGAACCTGGGCGTGGACTCGTTCTTCCTCCAGCTGATCTCCGGCATCCAGGAGGTGCTGGCCGAACGCAGGCTCGGTCTGCTCTTCCAGGTGGTGGAGGACGTGACGGCCGAATGCGCGGTCTACCGCCGCTGGTGGGCCGAGCGCCGGGTCGACGGCGTGCTCGTCGTGGACCCGCGCACCGATGACCCGCGCGCCCGGCTGCTGGACGAACTGGGGCTGCCCGGCGTGGTCATCGGCGCCCTCCCGGGCAGCGACACCGGCCCCCACCCGGGGCTCTCCCAGGTCCGCGCCGACGACGCGGGAGCGATGGCGGCCATCGTGGGCAGGCTGTACGAGCTGGGCCACCGGCGCATCGTGCACATCGCCGGACTGCCCTCGCTCGCGCACACCGACCGGCGCATCCGGTCCCTGCGCATCGAGGCCGACCGACGCGGTCTGACCGAGGTCCGCTCGCTGACCACGGACTACTCGGACACCGAGGGGGCGGCCGTGACCCGACGGGTGCTGGAGCAGGACGACCCGCCGACCGCGATCGTCTACGACAACGACGTGATGGCCGCGGCCGGGGTGGCGGTCACGGCGGGGCTGGGGCTACGGGTCCCGGACGACGTGTCGGTGGTGTCGTGGGAGGACTCCGCGCTGTGCCGGCTGACCGCCCCGTGGCTGACCGCGCTCTCCAGGGACACGGTCGCCTTCGGACGGCTCGCGGCGGGCGAACTGACCGCGCTGCTCGACGGCGGCGCGGCGCACACCGTCCAGGTGCCGCTGCCCACCCTGATCGAACGGGGCAGCACGGGGACGGCGGCCGGAGGGTAGGGCGTGCCCCTCAGTGGGCGTCGCGGCCCGGAGTGGGCCTGCGCAGCTCCTCGTTGAGCCGGAGGGCTTCTTCGAGCTGGTCCTCCAGGATCACGATGCGGCAGGCGGCCTCGATCGGGGTGCCCCCGTCGACGAGCTCCCGGGCGCGGGCGGCGATGCGCAGCTGGTAGCGGGAGTAGCGGCGGTGGCCGCCCTCGGACCGCAGGGGGGTGATCAGCCTGGCCTCGCCGATGGCACGGAGGAATCCCGGCGTGGCGCCGATCATCTCGGCGGCGCGGCCCATGGTGTAGGCGGGGTAGTCGTCGTCGTCCAGGCGGTCGGCGGCGTGCGGAGGGGAATCGGGGGGCATGGGCACCTGCCGCGTGTCGCCGACTTCGTTGACCGGAGGGGAAACGTTGACCGGGGGAGAAACTCTCGTTGTGCGAGCCATCGTCTCTATCATAGCCGCGACAGATTTCCCTGGCCGGACGGGGGAAGTTATCTGACCGGGCCGCTCGTGGGGCCCTCGGCCCGGCCCGCGAGCGCCCTCCCGCGGACGCCTTCCCATGGGCGTACCGCCGGGCCCCGGCACCGGCTCCGCCAAGAACACTGACCCGCCGGTCAGTTGATGACTGCCTGACCTGGGGTCATAATGCAGGTGTAGCCCTTCACGCATCCCCCGTCGTGAAGGGCTACACCCATATGCGCGGGCATGCGCGCCTTGCCCCGTTACGCGCCCCCGGCTCCCGCCGCCGCCGGCATGTCTTCACGGGCAAGGGACTCCCCTCGTGGTCCCCTGCCCGTGTTTTTTCGAGTTAACAGTGACGTTGAGTATGTGCGCAACCCTGTTCCCGTACACCGGAGCAGGATGTTCCACTACGTCCCCGTTCGGCCGGCCCTCCGCGCTCCCCGCACTGGGGAGGAGGGACCGGGGTTGGTTACAGTACGAGCCCGTTGACCGAATCGGACCACCGCGCGGAGCCGGACAGACACCGGGCGGTGGACGGATACGTGGGGGAGCGGATGGACAGCGGCGAAGAGCGCGCGCCGGAGCTGCGGACGTTGCGGCAGAAGGTCGAGTACATGGTCGAGAAGACCTTCCCCGGCCGGAAGATCTCGGGCCGGGTCTTCGCGGACCTGGTCAAGGAGCGCGGCGGGTCGCTCTCGCACAGCTACTTCTCCAACATCCTGGCCGGCAAGGTCACCCAGCCCTCCGAGGACATCCTCAAGGCGCTCGGTCTCGGCTTCGGCGTGGACTGGCGCTTCTTCAAGGAGGAGTCCGAGGTCGTCGACGACGTCGTCGCCGGCCTGCAGTTCCTGGCCAAGCGCCGGACCGGTGACATCAACGGGCTGGCCGGCCGGGGAGTGGACGAGGACGGACTGCCGCCGGAGCTGCTGCAGTTCGCGCTCGCCCTGCTGGAGGACGCGAAGGACCGGCAGCGGCCCGACGACGGCGGACCACGGAGTTAGGGCCCCCATGTCCCTGCGCGAACTGCGGAAAGAGTGCGAGGCCGGACTCGCCGGGCTCCCACTGCCCGCCCCCTTCTCGATCGCCGCGCTGGTGGCGAACATGGAGGAGGCCGGCGGCCGCACCATCGTGCTGCACGAGATGCCGGACCGGCTGGCCCGCGTCAACGCCGCCTGCGGGCTCCGGCTGAAGGCCGGCGGGACCAGCTTCGTGCTCTACCGGCGGCGCCCCACCGCGTACCAGACCCAGCACGTCATCCTGCACGAGCTGTGCCACGAGTGGTTCGACCACGGCACCTCGCTGGACGCGGAGCAGCTCCAGCGGCTGCTGCCCGTCTTCGACACCTCGCTGATCTCCCGGGTCGTCGGCCCCGACGCACTCCGGTCCCCGGACGCCGTACAGGCCCGCGCGCAGTACGACACCCACGACGAACGCATGGCCGAATTCGGTGCCTCGCTCATTCCCCGGATGGCCAGGGACGTGACGAGCGATGACATGGTGGGGCGGCTCGCCAACTCGCTCTCCCGCCCGGGCACCAGCCGCCGCGGCCTGTTCCGAAGGCCCTAGGCCCTCGGTCCTGTTCCGAGAGCCCCGCCCATCCCTTCCCCCCACCACCGAGGACTTCCGCCGTGACCCCGCTCGACCTCGCCGGCTACCTGATAGCCGGCCTGATGACAGCCGTCGCCCTGTGGCGCATGCCGGCCGCCCTCCGGGGCGACGAGGAGGACAGACGCCGACGGGCCCTGTGGGGCTGCTACGCGGGTTTCGCCGCCGCGCTGTGGACCAAGACCCGCGTCGTGCGCATCGGTCTCAACGACAGCTCCGTCACCGACCTCTCGGTGCTGATCAAGCACTACACGGCGACGATCGCGATCCTCGCCATCCTCAGCTACATCGTCGCCATCTACGGCCAGTACGCCGACGCGGGCGACATCCCCCGGCACGTACGGTTCGCCCGGCTGATCCAGCAGGTGGCCACCAAGGCGTCCGTCGCCACGCTGGTGCTGCTGACCGTGCTCTTCTTCACCGTCGTGGACCGCTCCACCCCCTCGGACCGCTTCGTCGCGGACCACGCGGGGCAGTGGGGCGCGACGCTCTACATGAGCGTGTTCTACCTCTACCTCGGCACCGCGTCAGCCGTCTGCGCCTACCAGTGGGCGCTGGCCACCGCGAGCGCCCGGCTGCGACGGCTGCGCATCGGCCTCGGCATGATGACCTTCGCGATGTTCATCGGGGTCGCCTACACCGTCAGCCGCACCCTGTTCCTGTGGGTGAGCGTGATCGACCGGCCGAGCGAAGCCTTCGCGCTGGACTTCGACGAGATCACCGAGGCCGCGCAGGTGGTGCTGTTCGCCTTCTTCGCGGTCGGCGCCTCCATCCCCGCCCTGAGCAACGTCCGCCGCCGGGCGAAGCTCTGGCGGGCCCAGGTCCGGCTGCACGCGCTCTGGTACGAGCTGATGGCGGCCTTCCCCGACCAGCCCTTCGACCCCCCGGCCTCCCTGGTCCGCGAACTGACCCGGTTCGGCACACCGGCCGACCTGCGGATCGACCGCTGGGCGGCGGACATCGCCGACGCGGTGGAGAAGCTGCGCCACTACGCCCCCGACACCCTGCTCGAGTCCGCCAGGACCGCCGCCGCCGCCGGCGCGACCGGTCCGGAGCGGACGGGACCGCTCGCCGAGGCGTACTGGATCAAGGCCGCCCTGGCGGCCCACGGCGACGGCGCGGTCCCCGGGGAGGCGGCGGCAGTCGGCGACCGGCACGCGACCGACCAGGACGGCGAGGTCGCCTGGCTGGTCCGGGTCGCCGCCGCGTACCGGACCGTCACGACGGACCGGGCCCGCCAGGTCCTGGAGTCATCAGCAGCAGCCAAGGAGCAGTCAGCATGAGCGCCACCGACACCGCGGAGACCTCCCGCACCACCTCGACCGCCCGTACGGTGACCGATGTCTTCCAGCCACGTAACGTCCTGCTGGCCGGCATGCTCGCGATCGGTTTCGCGGCGGCGGGCGAGTGGACCGGGCTGCTCTGGGGACTGCTCGGCGCGCTCTGTGCCGGGATCGTCCCCGCGGGGTACATCGAGTGGGAGCGCGGGCGCGGCACCTGGGGCGACCGCCATGTCGTCGACCGCACCAAGCGGGCCCCGATCTTCCTGGTCATCCTCGGCTCCATCGGGGCCGGTTCGGCGGTCATGGTGCTGGGCGGCGCCCCCTCGGGCATCCTCACCGCGATGCTCGGGCTCTGGGTGATGACCGTCGTCCTGCTGGCCGTCAACACGGTCTGGAAGATCTCGGTGGACGCCTCGGTCGCATCGGCCGTCGTCGCCCTGCTCGCCGTGGTGCACTCGCCGTGGTGGCTGTTCGGCTACCTGATGGCGCTCGCCGTGAGCTGGTCGCGGGTCGCGCTCGGCTACCACACCGTCGGCCAGGTGACCGCCGGGACCGCGCTGGGCGCGGCCACGGCGTGCGCGTTCCTCATCGGCTGAGGACCGGCCGCCCCTTTCCCGCACCGCCCGCCGAACGGGTCGGTTCTTACGGTCCCGTGACGTGCCGAGCGGGCAACCGTGCACGCCGGTCCCGGCGCCCTAGCGTGGCCGTCATGCGCGTACTGGTCACCGGCGGAGCCGGGTTCATCGGGTCGGAGATCGTCCGGGCCCTCACATCGGCCGGGCACGAGGCGGTGGTGCTCGACGCCCTGCTCCCCTCGGCCCACGGCGGTGGGTCGGCGCGCGGCGGGGGGACGGACCGCCCGGCCGGCAGCCGGCTGATCGTGGCGGACGTGCGCGACCGCGAGGCGGTGGACGGTGCGCTGCGCGGTGTCGACGCCGTGTGCCACCAGGCGGCGATGGTCGGCCTGGGCAAGGACTTCGCGGACGCCCCGCTCTACGTCGGCTGCAACGACCTCGGGACCGCCGTGCTGCTCGCCGCCGCGGCCGACGCCGGGGTGCGGAGCCTGGTGCTCGCCGGTTCGATGGTGGTCTACGGGGAGGGCCGCTACGACTGCGGGAGCCACGGCCCGGTCCGGCCGGGCCCGCGGGCGGAGGCCGACCTGGCGGCGGGCCGCTTCGAACCGCTCTGCCCGTCCTGCGGTACGGAACTGGCACCGGGGCTCGTCGGCGAGGACGCGCCCGTGGACCCGCGCAACGTGTACGCGACGACCAAGCTCGCCCAGGAACACCTCGCCGCTTCGTGGGCACGCGCCACGGGCGGGCGGGCGCTGTCGCTGCGCTACCACAACGTGTACGGGCCGGGGATGCCGCGCGACACCCCGTACGCCGGGGTCGCCTCCTTCTTCCGCTCGTCCCTGGCCCGGGCCGAGTCGCCGCAGGTCTTCGAGGACGGTGCCCAGCGGCGCGACTTCGTCCACGTGCGGGACGTGGCCGCCGCCAACACGGTGGCCCTGGAGGCCGTCGCCGGGCGCCGGCCGGGAAGCTTCGCCGCGTACAACACCGGGAGCGGGGAGCCGCACACCATCGGCGAGATGGCCTCGGCCCTGGCGTCGGCGCACGGCGGCCCGGACCCGGCCGTCACCGGCGAGTACCGGCTCGGGGACGTACGCCATGTCACGGCGGACTCCCGGCGGTTGCGCGAGGAGCTGGGCTGGAAGCCCGTGGTGGGCTTCGACGAGGGGATGGCGGAGTTCGCGACGGCCCCACTGCGCGAGATGTCCACGAGCCCGGCGCTCTGACGCCCGCATCACCGGCCCGCCCCACCGGCCGAGCCCGGCACTCAGCCGTCCGCGCCGCAGCCGACCACGGCGGCCCTCAGACGCCCGCACCACCGGCCGGCCCCGCACCGCGCCACCGGCCGAGCCCGGCGCTCAGACGTCCGCGCCGCAGCCGACCACGGCGGCCCTCAGACGCCCGCACCACCGGTCGGCCCCGCACCGACGCCCACTCCCCTGGCCGGCCCCCGCCCCGGCGTTCACACCACCGGCAGTGTGACCTCGAAGCAGCAGCCGCCGCTGACGTTGCGGACCTCGGCCCGGCCGGCGTGCGCCTCCACGATCCCGCGCACGATCGCGAGGCCGAGGCCCGCCCCGGCCGGCGGCGTCCGGGCGTGGCTGCCGCGCCATCCGGTGTCGAAGACCCTGGCCAGGTCCTCCTCCGGGATGCCGCCGCAGCCGTCGGTCACCGACAGGACCACACCGCCGCCCGTGCGGTGCGCGGCCACCGCCACGGTCCCGTCGGTGGGGGTGCGGCGGATCGCGTTGATCAGCAGGTTGCCCAGCACCCGGCTCATCTCCTTGCCGTCGACCTCCACCGGTACCGGCTCGATCCGGTCCCCGACCAGCCGTACGCCGTGCTCGCGGGCCAGCGGATCGGCGCCGGCGAGCGCGTCGCCCACCAGGTCGTACACCGAGATCCGGGTGGGGCTCAGAGTGAGCGATCCGGCGTGGATGCGGGAGAGTTCGAAGAGGTCGCCGACCATGTCGTTCATCCGCTCCACCTCGGTCCGTATCTGCCGCAGATAGCGCCGCGAGTCGACGGCCATGCCGTCCTCCAGCGCCTCCGACATGGCCCGCAGCCCGGCGAGCGGGGTGCGCAGATCGTGCGAGATCCAGGCGACGAGCTCACGCCGCGAGGTCTCCAGGGCGCGTTCGCGTTCCCGGGAGGTGTCGAGCTTGGCGCTGGTGGCGGCCAGTTCGCGGGTGAGGGCGGCGAGCTCGGCGGTGGCCGGGGCCGCGGGCGCGGCGAAGGTGCCGCCGTCGCCGAAGGACCGGGCGGCGAGCGTCAGATCGCGGCTGCGCGCCGCCACCCAGCGGCCGAGCAGCATCGCGGTGACGAGCGATACGACGGCGGCCATGGCGACGACGGTCGTGACCACCGACAGGTCGTGCGGCGACAGGAACATCGCCCAGGCGACGGCCAGCGTCCCGGCGAGCATCGCGGTCACGGCGACCGCGGCGACCACGGTCAGCGACACGACGAGCGAGCGGTGCCGGAAGAGGCGCAGCACGAGCGCGCCGAGGAGTCCGGCCGTCGCCGCACCCAGGAACGCGAAGAGCGCGATGAGGAGTATGTCGGTCACGACGGCGCTCCCTGGGTGGTGGGGGCATCCTCCGGCGGGCCGGGCGGCAGGTCCAGCCGGTAGCCCACCCCCCAGACGGTGCGGATCAGCTCCGGGCGGGCCGGGTCCTGTTCGGCCTTTCCGCGCAGCCTGCGCACATGGACCGTGACCGTCGACAGATCGCCGAAGTCCCAGCCCCACACCTCGCTCATCAGTTCCTCCCGGGTGAAGACCCGGCCCGGGTGGCGCAGGAGGAAGGCGAGCAGGTCGAACTCGCGCAGGGTGAGGGCCAGCACCCGGCCGTCCCGGGTCGCGCTCCGGGCCACCGGGTCGAGGACGAGGCCCGCGCCCTCGAGCAGCGCCGGGCGCCCGCCGGGTGCGGCCGGCGCATGGGCGCGGCGCAGCACGGAGTCGACGCGCAGGACCAGTTCGCGGGGGCTGAACGGCTTGGTGACGTAGTCGTCGGCGCCCGTCTCCAGGCCGAGGATCCGGTCGTCCTCGTCACCGCGCGCGGTCAGCATGATGACGGGCACCCGGCCGTGCGCCCGCATCCGGCGGCAGACCTCGAAGCCGTCCATGCCGGGCAGCATCAGGTCCAGGACCACCAGGTCGGGTCTGCGGCGGGCGAAGCACTCCAGCGCGGCCGGGCCGTCCGCCGCGCGGTCCACGTCGTAGCCGGCGCCGGTCAGGTATCCGGTGACGACCTCGGAGACGGTCGGGTCGTCGTCCACGACGAGAACGTGGCCCGGGGCGGGCTCGGACGCGGGGGCGGGGACGGGGGCGGGAACCTCGCCCCCGGGCCCTCGGCCCTCGGTCGCCGGACGGTCGGGAATCGCGGGGTGCATGGCCCCACCATGGCACCCGCTCCCCGGGCCGGCGGAGGCCGGACGCCGCCACTCGGTCGACGTCCACGTTTCGTAAGAATCTGTGACCCGAATTGTCGGTTTCCTCTCCGTAGGGTGAGCCGCGTGACCGATCCCTCCGATAACCCCGACCTCCGCGCCGACATCGTGCTGCCCTGCCTGGACGAGGCGGCGGCCCTGCCCGGTGTGCTCGGCTCGATCCCGCGCGGCTGGCGTGCGATCGTCGTCGACAACGGCTCAAGTGACGGCTCGGCCGAGCTGGCCCGTTCGCTCGGCGCGACGGTGGTGCACGAGCCGCGGCGCGGCTTCGGCTCCGCCTGCCACGCCGGGCTGCTCGCCGCCGAGGCGGAGTTCGTCTGCTTCTGCGACTGCGACGGTTCGCTGGACCCGGGGCTGCTCCCCGGTTTCGTCCGCCGGATCGCGGCAGGTGAGAGCGATCTGCTGCTCGGGCGCCGGCGCCCCGACCGGATCGGCGCGTGGCCCCTGCACGCCCGTGCGGGCAATCTGGCGCTGTCCCGGCTGCTGCGCAGACGGACCGGGCTCCGGCTGCACGACCTCGGGCCGATGCGGGCGGGCCGCCGGACGGACCTGCTGGCGCTCGGTCTCACCGACCGGCGCAGCGGCTACCCGTTGCAGATGGTGGTGCGGGCGGCCGACGCCGGTCTGCGGGTCGCCGAGACGGATGTCCCGTACCTCTCGCGCACCGGGAAGTCCAAGGTCACCGGCACCTGGCGGGGCACCTGGCACGCGGTGCGCGACATGCGGGCCGTGCTCGGTGAACCGCCGGTGGCGGCGGGGGTGTCCCGGTGAACCCGGCCGCGTGTACCGGCGCCGCGACGGCGGCCGCCGGCTCGACGAACCTGCTGGTCATCGCGAAGGAGCCGCTGCCCGGCCGGGTCAAGACCCGGCTGACGCCGCCCTTCACCCCCGAGGAGGCCGCCCGGATCGCCGAGGCCTCGCTCACCGACACCCTGCACACCGTCCTCGCGCTGCCCGCCGCCCGGCGGGTGCTCGTCCTCGACGGGTCGCCCGGCCCCTGGCTGCCACCGGGCATCGAGGTGGTGCGGCAGGGCGCGGGCGGTCTCGACGAACGGCTCGCCGCCGCGTTCGGCGCCTGCTCGGGACCGACGCTCCTGATCGGTATGGACACCCCGCAGATCACCGCCGCCGATCTGGCGCCCGCGCTCCGTCCCGGTTCCTGGGAAGGCTGCGACGCCTGGTTCGGCCCGGCCGAGGACGGTGGCTTCTGGGCGCTGGGCCTGGCCGAGCCCGATCCGGAGCTGCTGCGCGGGGTGCCGATGTCCGTGCCGGAGACCGGTGCGGTGCAGCGCCGGCGGCTGGTCGACGCCGGTCTCGCGGTAGGCGATCTGCGGGCCCTGCGGGACGTGGACACGGTGGCCGACGCCGTGGACGTCGCCGCCCTCGCACCGCGCGGCAGGTTCGCCGCCGTGCTCTCCGCACTGACCCCGGCGGCGGCCCGATGAGCCGCACGGTCCCCCGGCGCGACGCGGTCCGCCCGCCGCACCCGGACACCGCCTCGTGGAGCACCGACCCGTACGCCAACGCACTGCGCAACGGCCACGGGCCGCTCTTCCTCCGCCGTACGGACGGCTGGCTGCTGCCGCTGGACGTGGAGCGCTGGTGTGCGCGCGCGGACGCCGCCGACCAGTCGGCGCTGCACCGCTGCGAGGGCCCCGTCCTGGACATCGGGTGCGGGCCGGGGCGGCTGGTCGCGGCGCTGGCGGCGCGCGGCCACCGGGCGCTCGGCATCGACGTGAGCGAGGCGGCGGTCGCCCGCACCCAGCGGCTCGGCGGCTCCGCGCTGCACCGTTCGGTCTTCGACCCCCTGCCGGGCGAGGGCCGTTGGGGGACCGTCCTGCTCGTCGACGGCAATATCGGCATCGGCGGTGATCCGGGCCGGCTCCTGCACCGCACGGCGGCCGTGCTCGCCGCCGGCGGCCTGCTCATCGCCGAGACAGCCCCGCAGGACATCGACGAGCGGGTCCGGGTCCGGCTGGACGACGGGCGTGCTCCCGGCCCGGGGCCGGCGGACGACGCGCCGTTCCCCTGGGCCAGGCTCGGCACACCGGCGTTGCTGCGGCACGCCCTGCCGCTCGGCTGGCACCCCGTCGATCAGTGGGACGCGGACGGCCGCTTCTTCGTCTCCCTGCGGCGCGGCCGGAGCGTCCTGACGACCAGCCAGAGCGCCGAGAGCGCGAACAGCGCGGCCGTGATCAGCAGCCAGTTCCCCAGGAACACATCCACGGAGAGCCCGCTCGCCGACTCGTAGCGCGTCGAGCGACGGGTGATCAGCGGGAACCACATCAGCAGGAGCAGACCGGAGAGGAAGGCCGGCACCCGGACGTGGTTGACGAGCGCGGGGCGGCGTCCGGCCGGCGAGCGGCGCAGCAGCAGGTCCGCCGACGTGTACACCGGCACCAGCACCAGGTCGTGCACGAAGGCCGCGCCGACGAACCAGAGGACGATTCCGGCCGTGTCACCGGAAAGCAGCCGCACCCCCGCATAGCAGGCCAGTGCGAAGGACGCGGCCATCAGGAGGAGGTGCAGCGGGCCCTCCCCGTACCGGCGCCGCACGAGGGCACGGGGGTTCAGCGGCCTGTTCACAGCTCTCCGAAGGTAAGCCGGGCCACCCATTTGGTGTTGAGCACACCGGGAGCGGCCGGGACGATGATCCGTGCCGGGTATCCGTGGTCGGGCGTCAGGTCCTCGCCGTTGACCTGCAACGCGAGCAGCGAGCGGGGGTCGCGGACCTGGTTGTCGCGGAGCGCCGCCCGCCGGAACGGCCCGCTGCGCTGGACGGATTCCACCAGCACCCCGGGCGGGCGGCGCGGGTATCCGGCGAGCGCCGCGAGATCCATCAGCCGTACGCCCCGCCACCACTGGTCGGAGGTGGACCAGCCCTCCACGCAGGCGATCGGGAGCGCCGCGCTGTACTGGTCCATGGCCAGCAGCTGGTCCCGGGTGAACCGCAGGTCCCCGGCGGGGCCGCTGACGGTGAGCCACCAGCCCTCCCCCGTCTCGGCCGCGGTGACGCCGACGGCGGCGGCCGTCTTGTTGATCTGGAAGCCGCCCGGGCCCGAACCCGGTTCGGCGCCGCCGTGCGGGGTGAGCGCCGCGATGCGCCGCAGCGGCCCGTCGAAGCTCCGCCCGGCCGAGGTGATCAGCAGGACGAGCGAACCGGCGCCCACCATCGCCAGTGCCCCGCGTCGGGAGAGCGTCGGCGGGGCCGGATCGGGGGAGGCGAGCGCGTCGCCCGGCACGTCGCCGCTGAGCGCGCCCGAGCGCAGCACCCGTACGGCCTGCGGCGCCCGCAGCCCGGCATGGGCGAGGAACGCGGCGAAGAACACCCACGCCCCGTAGAAGTGCAGCGGGTAGAAGGAGCCGGGGAACAGGTAGTCCAGCTGGATGTTGAGCAGTCCGGTGATGAACTCGAACAGCGCCCCGCCCACCAGGAGCAGCAGCGAAAGCCGCTCCAGCGCGTGCCCCACCGACCGGGCCGGCGGCAGTGCGAACAGCTTCGGCACCACCGACCAGAGCTTGGCCAGCAGGACGGGGACGAGCACGATGCCGAGCGTGACGTGGAGCCCCTGCGTCAGCCGGTACAGCCAGTGCGGTCCGGTCGGCCAGGCGAAGAGGTAGAAGCCCAGCAGCCCCTTGTCCGGGGTCTTGTCGTTGACCGGGTTCAGATCCGGGTTGTAGGCGGCGTACGACAGCAGGCCCGTCACGAACAGCACGGTGAGCCCGCCGAGCAGGACGAGTCCCAGCACGGCGGTGAACCGGACCCCGCGCACCGGGCTGCGCCAGAAGCCGGGTGCGGAGGGGGTCCGTTCGAGGAGTGCCCGGGCCCGGCCGAAGGGGGCGCCGGGCCTGCTGAATCGGCTGTGCCGACGTCTGTCGCCCATGGGACCGACGCTAAGCCCGGGGTGCCGGGTCGGAGCGCGTACGACTCCTGACGAAACGCTGACGTCATTCCCCTGCGGCGAATCTGACGGTTCGGTGACGCGCCCCGCCGGAGCGCGTCCGCACCGCCCGCGGGTGCATACCGTGCCTGGGTGAAGACCGAGGACCGCACGGAGCAGCGCACCGAACCGGACACCGGCCACCGCCGCACCGGCCACCGCCCCGACCTGGCCGCCGCGGGAGCGGCGGTGCTGCTGGTCGCCGTCGCCGCGCTCGTCGGCAGGTCCGTCGACGACTACGCCCGCGTCCTGTACGTCCACTGGCCGCCGCTGCTGGCGTCCTGGTACCCGCACGTCGGCCCCGGCACGGCGGCCGCGCCGGCCGTTGCCGTGGCCGTCGTCGTGTACGGCCCGCTCCTCGCCCGTAGGCTGCGCTGGCGCGTGCTGCTGCTGAGCTGCTGGGCCGCCTCGCTCGGCTGGGTGTTCTCGCTGGCCCTGATCGACGGCTGGGGCCGGGGCATCGCCGAGCGGCTCACCACGAAACACGAGTACCTGAGGGTCATCGGCCGCTTCGACGACATCGGCGCCGCCCTGCGCGGCTTCAACGACCACATCCTGATCGGTCCGCCGGGCAACTGGCCCGCCCATGTGGCCGGGCACCCGCCGGGCGCCACCCTCACCTTCGTCCTGCTGGACCGTGCCGGGCTCGGCGGCGGGGCCTGGGCCGGCGTCTGGTGCATCGTGACCGGCAGCACCGCCGCGGTGGCCGCCCTGGTCGCCGTCCGCGCCCTGACCAACGAGCGCACCGCCCGCCGCGCCGCGCCCTTCCTCGTCCTCGCACCGGTCGCGGTCTGGGCCGGCACCTCGGCGGACGGCTACTTCGCCTCCGTCGCCGCCTGGTCCGTGGCCCTCCTCGCCCTGGCCGCGACCGGGAAGGTCCGCAGCCCCGTGGCCGCCGCGCTCGGCTCGGGGCTGCTGTACGGGCTGACCTGCTACCTCAGTTACGGTCTGGCCCTCGTCGCGCTGCTGCTCCTGACCGTCCTCCTGCTCGCCCGGACCCTCCGGCCGCTCCCGTACCTCGTGGCGGGCGCCCTGGTCGCCCCGGTCGTCTTCACACTGGCGGGCTTCGACTGGTGGGAGGCGTACCACCTGCTGGTCGAGCGCTACTACCAGGCGGCGGGCGGAATCCGTCCGTACTGGTACTGGGTCTGGGCCAACCTCGCCTGCACCGCTATCGCCGTCGGGCCGGCGACGGTCGCGGGTCTGCGCCGGACGGCGGTGGCCGCGCCCGGGGCGGCACGCGCCCTGCGGACCGGGACGGCGGACGCCGGCCGGCGGCTCGTCCCGCTGGTGCTCGCCGCCCTCGTCGCGCTGCTGGCCGCCGATCTGTCCGGGATGAGCAAGGCGGAGACGGAACGGATCTGGCAGCCCTTCATGCTCTGGCTGCTGCCCGCCGCCGCGCTGCTGCCCGCCCGTGGCCGTCGCGGCTGGCTGGCCGCCCAGGCCGTCGTCGCCCTGCTCGTCAACCACCTGCTCTGGACCGGGTGGTGACGGGGCGAAGTGCCCTTGAGGCGGGCCCGCTCCGGGTAATGGTTGTTCCGTGCCGACATTCGAGATCACCACAGCAAGCGCGGACGACATCAGGATGATGGCGGACTGGGCCCATGCCGAGGGCTGGAACCCTGGACTGACCGATGGCCAGGCCTTCTTCGCCGCCGACCCGTGCGGCTTCCTGATCGGCAGGCTCGACGGGGCGCCCGTCTCCTGCGTCTCCGTGATCCGATACGGCTCCGGCTTCGGGTTCCTCGGCTTCTACCTCACCCGCCCGGAGCTGCGCGGCCAGGGCTACGGGAGCCGTGTCTGGGCCACCGGAACGGCCCGGCTGGAGGGGCGCAACACCGGACTCGACGGGGTGGTGGCACAGCAGGCCA
Organism: Streptomyces sp. NPDC127177; assembly: GCF_042672475.1. Classification (NCBI taxonomy): domain Bacteria; kingdom Bacillati; phylum Actinomycetota; class Actinomycetes; order Kitasatosporales; family Streptomycetaceae; genus Streptomyces; species Streptomyces sp. NPDC127177. Next base: position 27,212 of record NZ_JBHXUW010000024.1, on the reverse strand, counting down.
ACTACCGCAGGTCCGGCTTCCGCCCGGCCTGGACGAACATGCGGTACGAGGGCCTGGTGCCGGTGGACATCGCACCGCCGCCCGGGGTGACCCTGGTCGACGCCCGCACCCTGCCCTTCGGCCGGGTCACCGCCTACGACCGCCGGTTCTTCCCCGCCGAGCGCGACGGCTTCCTGGCGGCCTGGACCACCACGCCGGGCCGCACCGCGCTGGTCGCGCTGTGCGGGGGCGAGGTGCGGGGGCTCGCCGTGCTGCGCGCCTGTCGTACGTCCTCGCGCATCGGCCCGCTGTACGCGGCCACGCCGGAGACGGCCGCGGCGCTGGTGAGCGCGCTCGCGGCGACCGACCCGTCCGCCCCGGTCGCCGTGGACGTGCCCGACGTCAATCCGGACGCGGTGCGGGTCGCCGAACAGCTCGGGCTCAGCCCGTCGTTCGAGACGGCCCGCATGTACACCGGGCCGGTGCCGGACGTCGATCACCGCGGGCTGTTCGGCATCACCAGCCTCGAACTGGGGTGACGGCCGCGACGGCCGGTCACTCCGTCTCGCACCCGCCTTCGGGGGCCTGCCGGGAGCGGGAGGCCATGACCGCGATGTCGTCCTCGGCGCCCGGCCCGAACCGGTCGAGCACCCCGTCCAGCAGGTCCTCCAGACTGCCGCTCACCGGCAGCCTCAGCTCCCGGAGCCGCCCGACGGACTCGTCGATGTCCTCGCCCCGCCGCTCCACCAGACCGTCGGTGTACATGAACAGCACCGTCCCCGGGGAGCACCGCACCCGCGTGGTGCGGTAGCCGCCGAAGCCGGTGCCGAGCGGCGGCCCCGAAGGTACGTCGCCGATCCAGGCGCCCCCCGCTCCGGGGTCGATGAAGACCGGCGGCAGATGGCCGGCGCTCGACACCTGGCACGTTCCGCCGCTCCGGTCGACCACGGCGAGCAGACAGGTCGCCGCCCGGTCCAGACCGGACCGCTCCACCATCCGGTCGAGCTGTTCCAGGATGCGGTGCGGCGGCAGTTTCTCGTCGGCGAGCAGCCGCAGCAGCGACCGGTAGTGGCTCATCGCGACGGCGGCCTCCACGCCGTGCCCCATGACGTCGCCCATCGCCTTGAGATGGCGTCCGTCGGGCAGCGGGATGATGTCGAACCAGTCGCCGCCGACCAGCACGCTGCTGTCCGCCGGAAGGTAGCGGGTGGCGACCTCGATGTGCGGGTGCGGCGGGCGCGGTTCGGAGAGCAGGGAACGCTGGAGCTCCAGGGCGATGGTGTGCTCATGGGTGAAGCGGCGCGCGTGGTCGAGGTCGACCGCGGCACGTCCGGCGAGCTCCCGGGCCACCACCACGTCCTCGTCCGTGAAGGCCGGCGAGTCCCCGGCCCTGACCAGGCCGAGCACACCGATCGGACCGCCGCGCACCGAGACGGGCACGATGACGGCCGAGTGCATGTTCAGGGCCCGGTAGGCGGCGACCCGCTCGGGGGTGGGCGCGGAACGGCCGAGCTGCTCGTCGCCGGTGAGGTTCTCGACGACCGGCAGATTGGTGGCCAGACAGCGCGGTACCGCCCCGTCCTCCTGGTGGTCGACGTAGTCGCCGGCCACCCCGAACCGGGTGAGCCCCTCACGCAGCTCCGGCACCGCCGCCATCGCCGCCCGCCGCAGCCGGGTCACCCCGGGCGGCGCCGGGCGCACCGGCGGGGCGACGTCGCGCGGGAAGACCTCGACCGTGGCGACGTCGGCGAGGCCCGGGACGACGAGGTCGGCGAGCTCCGTGCAGGTGGTGTCCATGTCGAGCGTGGTGCCGACGCGGGTGTTCGCGGTGTCCAGGAGGCTCAGGTGGCGCCGGGCCTGGGCCAGCCGGCGCTGGTCCTCGTCGGAGGCCATGACCTCCATCAGGACGCCGGCGACGCCCACCACCCGGCCGGCCACCTCCACCCGGTGGTACGCGCCGTGCCAGTAGCGCAACAGCTCGCCGGACGCGGCGGGCGTCTGGCCGCTCGACGCGATCTCGCGCGGCCGGCCGTCGGCGAGCACCGCCAGCATCAGGTCCTCGCGGGCGTCGATCTCCGGGAGCACCTCGGCGGCCGTGCGGCCCAGGTGCTCGGCTGCCGGGATGCCGTTGATCCGTTCGAGGGCAGGGTTGACGTAGAGGTAGCGCAACTCGGTGTCGAAGATGCCCACCGCTGCCGTGGTCCCGCCGACCACGGCAGCGAGCGCGGCCGTGTCGAACGGCGGCGGACTGTCGGCGTGCTCATCGGCCTGCAAGGCAACCTCCTGGGCGGGGCGCGGGCCGCCCGACTCACCCCACCCTTCATCGTCGGCTGCCCGCACCGGCCCCGCATCCCAGAGGCCGCCGGTCAGCTGTGGCTGCCCCCGGTGGCCGCCCCGCTCGCCGTCGCGCCGGGGAGCAGGAGATCCAGATCCACCGTCCCGTCATCGGCCGGGGCCCCGGGCGGCAGCCGCAGGGCGTCGGCGACGGGCCCGGGGAGCGGGGCCCGGCCCAGCAGCCCGGTGACCAGTGCGGTGCTCAGCCGGTGCCAGGCGGGGGCGCGGCGGAGCATCGCGTGATCGCTGCCTTGCACGGTGACCAGGCAGCTGCGGGCCCCGGCGGCGCGGGCCCGTGCGGTGAGCGTGCGGGAGGCCGCCGGGCTGGTGACACGGTCGGTGGTGCTGTGGACCAGGACGACGTCCCGGTCCGCGAGCTGCCCGACCGGATCGCCGTCCGGGCACCACGGGGCGAGGCCGACCACGGCCCGTACCAGCGGATGCCCGGCGGCCTGCAGTGCGGCGCGGCCGCCCATCGAGTGGCCCAGCAGCACCACCGGGATCTCCCCCATCCCTTCCCGCAGCGCGTCCAGAGCGCGCACGGTGTCGTGGAGCGGGTCCGCCCGGCTCCCGTTCCAGCCGCGGTGCCCGTACCGGACGGCACGCACCAGGACGTCCCCGGGCAGGGCCCGCCCCAGCGCGTGCGCGAACGGCCGCATCCGTACCCCGGGCAGGTTGAGAGGTCCGGGCGGCGGTGCGCCGGTCCCGGTCTCCCGCCCCCCGTGCAGCAGGAGTACGGCCGCCTCGGGCGGTCGTCGTCGTGTCATGCGTACCTCCGGTGCGAATGGGCGAAGCACTGACGAGCATGCTGTACGCAGCACGGGCGGCAGGTCGCCGCAGCGCCGGAAAGCAAAGGACACTCCATGGGATCGTCACCACAACTCGGCAGCACCGTCCAGGACTTCACCCTCGCGGGAGGCGCACTCGACGGTGACTCGTTCGAACGCCGCGACTACACGCTCTCCGCCGCCCGCGGCCGGGCCGTCGTACTCGCCTTCTACCCCGGCGACAACACGGCCGTGTGCACCAAGCAGCTCTGCTCGTACTCCTCGGGCATGGAGACCTTCGACGGGCTCGACGCGGAGGTCTGGGGGATCAGTCCCCAGGACGTGGACAGTCACGAGTCCTTCGCCCGCACCCACGGCCTGCGCATGCCGCTGCTGGCCGACACCGGCCGGGAGATCGCCCGCGCGTTCGGGGTCGCCGCGCCCGGTATCGGGGTGCGCAGGGCGGTGTTCCTGATCGACGCCGAGGGGGTGCTGCGCTGGAAGCACGTGGCGCTGCTCGGTGCCACGTTCCAGTCCCTGGACACCCTGGCGGGCCACCTCTCCGGCATCCAGAACGCATAGAACACTGCCGGAACCCGGCAGTGTCACCGAGCGGGTGCGTATGGGACCATCCAGCCAGTTCGACGGAAATGTTCGGGGGATTCCGCAGATCGGGAGGGGTGATCACGTGACCTTGTTTCTCGGTCTCGGTATTGCGGGGGTCGTGCTGCTCGCACTGTCCCTGGTCTTCGACGGAATACTCGAAGGCCTCTTCGGGGGCGTGCTGGACGGTCTGTTCGACGGGCTGCTCTCCCTTCCGGTGATCGCCGGCTTCGTCTCGATGCTCGGTTTCGGCGGTGCCATCGTGCTCGGCACGACCGGTGCCGGTACGGTCGCGGCCGTCGGTGCCGGGGTGCTGGCCGGGCTGGTCGCGGCCGGGCTGACCTGGAAGTTCAGCCAGGCCCTGATGCGGGACCAGACCAGCAGCACGCCGCGGGACGAGGATCTCATCGGCTCTGCCGGGTCCGTGGTCACGGCCATCCCGGCCGACGGATACGGCGAGGTCCTGCTGCGGCTGGGCGGTCATGTGGTGAAGTTGTCGGCCAAGAGCCCGGTGCCGGTCGAACGCGGCACCGAGATCTGGGTCGAGGCCACGCTCTCGACCACCTCGGTCTCGGTCCGCCCCGTCGAACGCTGAGCCGGTACGCCGGCCGGCCCATCACCGATCGCAACAGAACTGCCGTCCCCGTCGGGAGGCAGAGGGGGACACCCTTATGAGTCCAGTCCTGATCGCAGTCATCGGAGTCGTCGTACTCGCCGTACTCCTCGCCCTCGTGGTGATCACCCGTTACAAGGTCGCCGGGCCCAGCGAGGCGTTCATCATCACCGGCCGCCGCGGCAAGAAGTCCACCGACCCGGTGACCGGGCAGACGAGCATCGACAACAGCGGCCAGAAGGTCGTCGTCGGCGGCGGGGTCTTCGTCGTGCCGTTCGTCCAGCAGAAGTTCACCCTGGACCTCTCCAGCAGGCACATCCCGGTCGCCGTGCGCGGTGCCGTCACCCTGCGCGGGGTCAAGTCGCACCTCGAAGGTGTCGCGATCGTCAAGGTCGGCGGCAGCGAGGACGCCATCCGGGCGGCCGCCCAGCGTTTCCTGCAGCAGCAGAACGGCATCGTCGGCTTCACGCAGGAAGTGCTCTCCGGCGCGCTGCGCGCCATCGTGGGGCGGATGTCGGTCGAGGACATCATCCGCGACCGGGCCGCGTTCGCCGGTCAGGTGGCGGAGGAGGCCGAGGCCAGCCTGTCCGGCCAGGGCCTGATCCTGGACGCCTTCCAGATCCAGGACATCACCACCGAGGGCTCCTACCTGGAGGACCTCGGCCGTCCCGAGGCCGCCCGCGCCAAGCAGGAGGCGGACATCGCCGAGGCGATCGCCCGCCGTGCGTCGGAGCAGGCCCGGCTGAAGGCCGCCGAGGAGATCGCCATCGCCGAGCGGACCTTCTACCTCAAGCAGGCCGAGATCAAGGCCGAGACGGAAGCCGCCGCCGCCAAGGCGAACGCCGCGGGCCCGCTCGCCGAGGCAGCCCGCCAGCAGGAGGTCCTCCAGGAGCAGGAGAAGGTCGCCGAGCGCCAGGCCGCGCTGACCGACCGCGAGCTCGACACGAAGGTCCGTAAGCCCGCCGACGCCGCCCGTTACCAGGCCGAGCAGGAGGCGGAGGCCCGCCGTATCGCCCAGGTCAAGGAGGCCGAGGCGGACGCCGAGCGTTCCAGGCTGACCGGTCAGGGTGAGAAGCTGCACCGCTCCGCGCTCGCCGACGCCGTACGGATCGAGGGTGAGGCCGAGGGCGCCGCCATCGCCGCGCGCGGTTCCGCCGAGGCCGAGGCCATGCAGAAGAAGGCGGACGCCTTCGCCCAGTACGGCGACGCGGCCGTCCTCCAGATGCTCGTCGAGGTGCTTCCGCAGGTCGTCGCCAAGGCGGCCGAGCCGATGAGCGCCATCGACAAGATGACGGTGATCTCGACGGACGGCGCGAGCCAGCTTTCGCGCACCGTCGCGGACAACGTCGCCCAGGGCATGGAGCTCCTCAGCTCCACCACGGGCGTCGACCTCGCCGCCCTGCTGAAGAACCTCAAGGGCGCGGGTGTGAAGACCGGTCCGTCCGATCTGCCCGCGCAGGGCACCGAGGCCGCACCGGCCGCCGCCCCGAACGGCAGGATCGAGGTCACGGACTGATCGTCCGGCGCCGTTGCAAGATCCCCACGTGCCCGGCCGGTTCCGCACCGTCCGGGCACGTGTGTGTCCGGGCACGTGCGGGCCCGGCCCCGCTCAGTCGGTGAGATCCACCCGCACCGACAGCAGGTCCGTGCCCACCGCCCGTACCACCGCGCTGTTGTAGCCGGGCAGGGTGCCGAGCCGGGCGCGGGCGTCGTCGTCCGGCAGCGGGTGGGCGGTGCCCCGGTGCCAGCGGCCCTTGATCCGGACCCGGACCCGGGCGTCGGCCCGGATGTTGCGGACGTACTGGGAACGCTCGCCGAACTCCGAGACGAGCCAGAACTCCTGGCCGCTGCGGCGGCCGCCGACCGGGGTGCGGCGCGGGAGACCGGAGGTGCGGCCCGTCGTCTCCAGCAGGATCTGGGCCGGCATCCGCCGGGACAGCGGGTTGACGACGTGCCGCTGGAGCGAGGTGACCGCCCTGAACCTGAACTCCCGAAAGCGCGGCATACATGACCCCTTTCGACCGTTACCGGTATGCGGGCGGCCATCGACGGCTGTCGCCGTGAGCTTAGGGCGTGTGCCATCCCTCAGTCCGTTCCCGAGGGGGCGGCGGAAAGTCCGGATAAGGTAATGCGGGTCTAAAGAGATCACCAAGAGCATCGAAGTGCATACCGCGCCCCTCGGGAGGAAGTCATGGGAACCCACCGCACCACGCTGCCCGGAGTCGGAGTGCAGTACGACTACACCACCGAGTCGGGCCAGCACATCTCCGTCGTCGTGCACCACGACGGACGCCGGTTCATCGGCTTCTACGACCAGGACGATCCCGATTCGTGCCGGCTCTCCGTACCCCTGACCCCACAGGAGGCCACCGGGCTCGCCCACCTCATCGACGCCGCGCCGATCGACGCCGTGCGCACCGAGGGGATCGACCTGGTCACCGAGCACATACCGCTCGGATCCCGCTCCCCGTACGGCGGCCGGCTGCTCGGGGACACCCGGGCGCGGACCCGGACCGGAGCATCCATCGTGGCGGTGCTGCGCACGCACAGCGCGCATCCGTCACCGGGGCCGGACTTCCGGCTGGCCATCGGGGACACACTCGTCGCCGTCGGTACGCGAGAGGGCGTCGACACGCTCTCCGAGATCATTGCGGAGGGCTGACCGTGCACGACACGACCGCACTGCTGGTGGAGTTCGGCTCCGTCATTCTGGGGCTCGGCATCATCGGCCGGTTCGCCGGCCGAATAGGCCTCTCCTCGATCCCCCTCTATCTGCTGGCCGGACTCGCCTTCGGCGACGGCGGGCTGCTGCCGCTCGGCGCCAGTGAGGAGTTCACCGCCGTCGGCGCCGAGATCGGCGTCATCCTGCTGCTGCTCCTGCTGGGGCTCGAGTACAGCGCGTCCGAACTCGTCACCAGCCTCAAGACCCAGTACCCGTCCGGCGCCGTGGACTTCGTGCTCAACGCGACGCCGGGGGCCGTCGCGGCGCTGCTGCTCGGCTGGGGTCCGGTCGGGGCCGTCGCGCTGGCCGGTGTCACCTGGATCTCGTCGTCCGGGGTGATCGCCAAGGTCCTCGCCGACCTGGGCCGGCTCGGTAACCGGGAAACACCCGTCATCCTCGGGGTGCTCGTCATCGAGGACCTGTCGATGGCCGTCTATCTGCCGCTGCTCACCGCGATGCTCGCGGGCGTGGGCTTCGCCGGAGGCAGCATCGCGCTGCTCGTCGCGCTCGGCACCGTCGGCTTCGTGCTCTACCTCGCGCTGCGGCACGGCCGGCTGATCAGCCGGGCCGTGTCCTCCGACAATCCCGAGCTGCTGCTGCTCGTCGTCCTCGGGCTGACCGTGCTGGTCGCCGGGGTCGCCCAGCAGCTCCAGGTCTCGGCGGCCGTCGGCGCGTTCCTCGTCGGCATCGCGCTCTCCGGCGAGGTGGCGGAGGGGGCGCGCAAGCTGCTGACCCCGCTGCGGGACCTCTTCGCCGCCGTCTTCTTCGTGTTCTTCGGGCTCTCCACCAATCCCGCGGAGATCCCGCCGGTGCTGCTCCCGGCCGCGCTGCTGGCCGTCGTCACGGTCTTCACCAAGATCGCCACCGGCTGGTACGCCGCCCGGCGGGCCGGCATCGGATCGCGCGGACGCTGGCGGGCGGGCGGCACGCTCGTGGCCCGCGGCGAGTTCTCCATCGTCATCGCCGGTCTGGCCGTGGCGACCGAACCCCGCATCGGTCCGATCGCGACCGCCTACGTCCTGATCCTGGTCATCGTCGGCCCGCTCACCGCGCGCTGGACCCAGCCGGCCGTCGAGAAGATCCAGGAGTGGCGCGGCAAGCCGGGCGGGCCGTCCGCCGGAGGCGGCAGGCTTCCCACCGCCGAGGTGCCCGCGTCGAAGGTCCCCACCGCGCAGGAAGAGCTCGGTTCCGTCGGCTGACCCCGGCCCGGCCCCCGCGGCCCCTCAGACGTCGTGGGGGGCGGGCAGTTCGGGCGTCCAGCCCAGCGGGTACGCGTCCGAGCCGCCCCCCGGCACGTCCGGCTCACCGCCCGCGGCGGTGAAGGCCGTCAGCGCCTCGATGAGGGCGGACCGCTGCTCCGGGGCGAGGCGTTCGACGATCGCGGCGACCTCCCGGCGGCGGCCGGCCGTGACGTCCTCGACCAGTTGGAGCCCCTCCGGGGTCACCCGCAGTGCCGTCTCCCGCCGGTTGGCCGGATTGACCTGCCGTTCGGCCAGACCGGCGACGATCAGCCGGTCCAGCATGCGCATCGCGGTCGACGGGTTGACGCCCAGCCGCTCGGCGAGCGAGACGAGCTTGGCGTCCCCGTGTGTGGCCAGCACCACGAGCAGCCGGAACTGCGGCAACGTCACCCGGTCCTCGACGGCCGCCAGCGAACGCGCGGACACGGCCACCAGAAGTCTCGACGCCGTCAGCACCGCCCGCGTCACCGCGTCGACGTCGTCCCTGCCCGGGGCGGACGGTCGTTCCTCAGATGCCTGTTCGTGCGCGGCCATGCCCCTTTGTACCGTGCCGGACGCCGGTACTCGAATCCGGGCGGGCCCGGAACCACGACGGTGTCGGGCCCGGCGGCCGATCGGCGGCGCGCGGTGGTGGCGCGCACCTTTGGATTGTGCAAAATTTGCACAGTGACGCATCAATCCGCGGCTTCGCCCGAACCCCTGCGCCCGCCCTCACCGGCCGGCTGGCGGCGTACCGTCGTCCGGCTGCCCGTCCATATGTTCCGGGCCGGGCTCGGACCGCTGTTCCGGGGACGCCTGCTGCTCCTCGTGCACACCGGACGTACCTCGGGGCAGCCCCGCCGGACCGCCGTCGAGGTCGTCGAGTCCGCGACGGTGGACGGCCGGCGGAGCTGGACGGTGGCGCCCGGACGCGGGCCCGCCGCCGACTGGTACCGCAATCTGAAACGTACGCCCCAGGCCACCGTTCAGGTGGGCCGCCGGTTCCACGCGGTGACGGCGGCCGACCTGCCGGCCGAGGAGGGCGGCGAACTGATGGCGCGGTACGCCCCCCGCCGTCCTAGGGGCGCGCGACGGCTCTTCGCGTACCTGGGGTTCACGGTCGCAGGCGGCGCGGAGGGCTACCGCTCCGCGGGCGGGTCCATCCCCTTCGTCCGGCTGACGGAAGGCGCCCCGGACACCGGGGCCGAGCTCAGGCGCGGTGGTCAGGCCCGTACGGGTTCGACTTCCTCATCCACCGGGTGAGGGTGCGGCGCGCCCCGGCGGTAGAGGATCACCGTGACCAGCAGCCCGACGGCGAAGAACCCCGCGGACCACCAGTACGCCGTGGAGTAGCTCTCCAGCTGGGCCTGGGCGACGGCGGACGGAGTCGGCCGGCGGCCGGCCAGGTAGCTGGTGGCCGCGCTGGTGGCGAGGGTGTTCAGCAGCGCCGTGCCGATGGAACCACCGACCTGCTGGCTGGTGTTGACCATCGCGGACGCCACCCCGGCGTCCCGGGGACCGACCCCGGCGGTGGCCAGGTTCATCGCCGTGGCGAAGACCATGCCGAGCCCGAGCCCCAGGCAGATCAGCGGGGGCAGCACATGGGCGAAGTAGGTGCTGTCCATGTCCAGCGTGGTCAGCCACATCATGGCGGCGGCCGCGATGCCCATGCCGAGGGGCACGATCGGTTTGGCACCGAACCTCGGCACCAGCACGTTGGTCGTCGTCACCGACGTCACGATCATGAGGGCGACCATCGGCAGGAAGGCGAGACCGGTGGAGACAGGTGAGTAGAACAGGCTCTTCTGCAGGTAGTACGTGAGGAACAGGAAGACGCCGAACATGCCGCCGCCGGAGATGAACATCGCGAGGAACGACGCCGCGCGGTCCCGGTCCAGCACCACCCGCAACGGCAGCAGCGGATGCGCGGCCCTGGTCTGCCACCCGGCGAACGCCGCCAGGAGCACCGCCCCCGCCACCAGGAACCCCCAGGTCTCGGGCGAACTCCACGGATGTGTCTCGGCCTTGGAGAATCCGTACACGATGCAGAAGAGACCGGACGAGACCAGCAAGGTCCCCGGGATGTCGAGCTTCGGACGGTCGGCCGGCCGGCCCGCGGTGAGCAACCGCCAGCCGCCGGTGAACGCGACGAACGCGAACAGCAGGTTCACGTACAGGCACCAGCGCCAGTCGAGGTACTCGGTGAGCACTCCGCCGAGCAGCAGACCCACGGCGCCGCCCGCCCCCGCGATGGCCCCGTAGATACCGAAGGCCTTCGCCCGCTCCTTCGGGACGGTGAACGTCGTGGTGAGCAGGGAGAGCGCGGCCGGTGCCAGCAGGGCGCCGAACAGGCCCTGGAGGGCGCGGGCCAGGACCAGTACCTCGAAGCTCGGGGCCGCGCCCCCGATCGCCGAGGCCACCGCGAAGCCGACCAGCCCGATCAGGAACACCACCCGGCGGCCCACCAGGTCGGCGATGCGGCCGCCCAGCAGCAGCAGTGAGCCGAAGGCGAGGGCGTACGCCGTCACGATCCACTGCCGGTTTCCGTCGCTGAAGTGGAGGTCCTGCTGGGCGGAGGGCAGTGCGATGTTCACGATGGTCGCGTCGAGCACCACCATCAGCTGGGCGAGCCCGATCACCCCCAGCACCCACCACCGGTGGGACGGACCGCGCCCCTGCCCGTCCTCGGCCGATTCCCGTGGCTGACGCGAATGTCGGGCCATGGTGCGGTTCTCCCTCGCTGCGCACACCGCCGAAATCCCCCGAGTGATCACGCTAGGCGGAGGTCGGCCTCCCCGCATTCGGGGAGCGCGAGCGGCCCGCGGCTCACACCTCCTTCGCGGGCCAGTCCAGCAGCCGGGCACCGATCACCGCGGTCTGCAAGGTGTAGCGGTGCATCGGGTCGGAGGGATCGGACCCGGTCAGCTGGTGGATCCGCTCCAGCCGGTAGGTGAGGGCACGCACGCTCAGCGTCAGCCGCCGGGCCGTCTCGGCCGCGACACAACCCGACTCGAAGTACACCGAGAGCGTCTTGAGTAGCGGCTCCGCACCACCCCTGGCCTCCTGGAGCGGGCCCAGCTCGCTGCGCACCAGATCGGCCATCGCCTGCCGGTCCCGGGTCAGCACGGGGTAGACCAGCAGATCGGCGGAGTACAGCACCGGATCGTCCAGATCCATCCGGTCGGCCAGATCCAGCGCGTCGAGCGCCTCGTCGTACGACTGGACCACACCACCGGGGCCCCGGTGCGCACGGCCCACGGCGACCCGGCCGCCGTCCGTCGCCGCGTGCGCCTGCTTGGCGAAGTACCGCAGGACATCGGGCTGACTGCCCGGCGCGATGCAGATCAGCCGTCCGTCCTTCGTCGTGATCAGGATCTTGCGGCCGCTGAACCGGGCCAGCAGCGCCGACTCCACCTGACGCGGCACGGCGTCCGTCTCGGTGTACGCCTCGGGCCCCGACGCCACCGCCACCGCGTGGGCGCGGGAAAGCCGCAGCCCGAACCGGGTGGCGCGCTCGGCCAGCCGGCCCAGATCGCTGCGCCCGTACAGCAGGTCGTCGATGAACTCCCGGCGCGCCGCCTCCTCCCGCCGCACGGTGAGGCGCTGCGCCCGCTCGAAACCCTCGGCGAACGCGTCGACCGCCTGCTCCACCGCGGACAGCACGGACTCGGTGGCCGCGGCCGTGGCCGCGGTCGTGGCGCCGGGGGCCGGCGCCGGCCAGGCGCTGCGCGTCTCGGCGAGATGCATCCGGACCAGGGCGCGCAACTGGTGCCCGGCCTCGGCGGCCTGCCTGCCCAGGCCGCGGCGGATCTCCAACTCCTCCCGGGTGAGCCGACGGCCGGTGACGGCGGCCTCGCCCAGAATCTGGGCGTAGCCCTCCAGATAGCTGTCGGGGATCTCCGGCTCCGGCACGCGTACGCCTCCACTTCCGATTCGTTGCTGACATTTACCCAACGCATACGGCCCGGTGCCGGTGCCCGGCATCGAGCACCGAGAAAGATTGCCGTACTCCGGCAATGCGATGGACCGGAGCCGAATGACACGATCCTGTCAGCACCAACCGGGGGACCACGGGGGAAACACGGGGGTGCAACGGGGGACGGGGGAAGGCCCGGTCGCTGGGGTGGGCCGGACGGGGGCCCCCCCGCGCCGCGGGGCCCCCCCCCCCGCGCGCCCCCCCCCGCCCGGGGGTGGGCGGGGCGCCCCCGGGGGGGGCAGATGGGGGAGGTGCATTAAGCGGCGGT
>NZ_JBHXUW010000024.1:0-14720 GCF_042672475.1 Streptomyces sp. NPDC127177 | reverse complement strand
CTGGGGGCTCCGTGGGCCTACTGGGGTGGGTTCTGGGGGGGGGGGGGGAGCGCGGGGGGGTGGGGTGGCCGCTGCGGGCGCCCCCCCGGCGCCGGGGTCACCACCGGACCGCGCGCAGACGCCGGCAGTGCTGTCGGCGGGACGCCAGGGGGTGGAACAGATGCGGGAGTTCCTGACAGCGACGTTGTCCTTCCCGGCCGTTCTCTTCGCCGCCGCACTCGTCGTCGTGATCGCGTTCTGGCTGCTCGTCCTGGTCGGCGCCGCCGACCACCACTCCTTCGACGCGGATCTCGACGCCGACATGGCCGGGGTCGGCGGTGTGCCGGTCACCGTGTCGGTGTCCGTGATGGTGACCGTCGCCTGGTTCACCTCGCTGACCGGTTCGGTGCTGCTGCACCGCACCGCCGTCACCGGCACCGCCCGCGCCGCGCTCGCCTTCGGCATCCTCGTCGGCGCGCTGCTGATCTCCTGGGCCGTGGTGCGGGTGCTCGTGCACCACTTCCGCCGCTTCTTCCCGGACCAGCCTCCACCATCCCGCCAGGACTTCCTGGGCCGGGTCTGCACGGTCCGCACCGGCTCGGTCGGTCCGGACTTCGGCCAGGCCGAGGTCGCCGCGGCCGACGGGTCCACCGCGATCGTCCAGGTACGGCAGTTGAGTCCGGACGACGCGGAGCTGACCGCGGGGAGTTCGGGACTGCTCTACGCGTACGACGACGCGGGCGAGTTCTTCTGGGTCTCGCCGTACGACAAGGCGCTCGATCCGGGTCCGCCGCAGACGCTGAAGACGCAGCGGCGTGCGGCACCCGGCCACACCGCCTGACTCCACCCGCGCTCCGAACCGCGCGGCGCGGCCCGTCCGTGCCGCCGGTCCGTGCCGCCAGCCCGTGCTGCCCGCCCCGCTCGCCGGGGCGCCGAGCCGCGCGCCCTTCCACCTCTCATTCTCCGCACCACCAGCCGCCAAGGACTGTCATGGAAGCCATCTCCTTGGGCCTCGGCCTGCTCATCGCCGTGGTCCTGCTCATCGCGATCGCCCTGCTGCTGATCGTCACCCGGCTCTTCCGCAAGGTGGAGCAGGGCAAGGCCCTGATCATCTCCAAGACCAAGAAGGTCGACGTGACCTTCACCGGTGCCGTCGTCCTGCCGGTGCTGCACAAGGCCGAGTCCATGGACATCTCGGTGAAGACCATCGAGATCCGGCGCACCGGGCGCGAGGGCCTGATCTGCCAGGACAACATCCGAGCCGACATCCACATCACGTTCTTCGTACGGGTCAACAAGACCGTCGAGGACGTCATCAAGGTCGCCCAGGCCATCGGGACGGAGCGCGCAAGCGACAAGACCGCCATCCAGGAGTTCTTCGCCGCGAAGTTCTCCGAGGCGCTGAAGACCGTCGGCAAGCAGCTGGACTTCGTCGATCTGTACACCAAGCGCGAGGAGTTCCGGGACCGGATCATCCGCGTCATCGGCACCGACCTCAACGGCTACCACCTGGACGACGCCGCGATCGACTTCCTCGAGCAGACCCCGATGGTCCAGCTCGACGGCGCCAACATCCTCGACGCACAGGGCATTCGCAAGATCACCGAGCTGACCGCGATCGAGCACGTGCGCACCAACGAGTTCCAGCGCACCGAGCAGAAGGAGATCACCCGGCAGGACGTCGACGCCCGGGAGACCATCCTGGAGCTCGAACGCCGGCAGGCCGAGGCCGAGATCAAGCAGCGCCGCGAGGTGGAGAGCCTGCGGGCCCGCGAGGAGGCGGCGACCGCACGGGTCCAGGAGGAGGAACGCCTGGGCGCACAGGCGGCGTTCATCAAGACCGAGGAGCAGCTCGGCATCCAGCGGGAGAACCAGGCGCGGGAGATCGCCGTCGCGCAGAAGAACCGCGAGCGCGTCATCGCGGTGGAGAGCGAGCGCATCGAGAAGGACCGGATGATCGAGGTCATCGGGCGCGAGCGGCAGACCGAGCTGAACCGGATCGCCGCGACGAAGGAGGTCGAGGCCGAGCGCCGCGAGGTCGCCGATGTGATCCGTGAGCGGATCGCGGTGGACCGTACGGTCGCCGAGCAGGAGGAGTCCATCAAGACGCTGCGGTCGGTCGAGGAGTCCGAGCGCACCCGCAAGTCCGTGATCATCGCAGCCGAGGCTGAGGCCCAGGAGCAGCTGGTCAAGGACATCAAGGCCGCGGAGGCCGCCGAGGCGTCGGCCACTCACCGGGCGGCCGAGCAGCTGACCCTCGCCGAGGCCCGGCTGAAGACCGCGGACCTGGACGCCCGCGCGAAGCTGCGGCTGGCCGAGGGCGTCCAGGCGGAGTCGGCCGCACCGGGTCTCGCGGACGTCCAGGTACGGGACGCGGCGGCGGAGGTCATCGAGAAGACGGGCCTGGCCGAGGCCGAGGCGACGTCCGCCAGGCTCAGGGCCGAGGCGGAGGGCGCCAGGCTCAAGGCGCTGGCGACCGCGGAGGGCACGCAGGCCCAGGCGGCCGCCGACGCGGCGGTGATCGGCGAGAAGCTGAAGGCCGAGGCCGCGGGGCTCACGGACAAGGCTGCCGCGATGGCGGCGCTGGACGACGCCTCGCGCGGCCACGAGGAGTACCGGCTGCGTCTCGAGGCGGAGAAGGAGATCCGGCTCGCCGGTCTCGATGTGCAGCGGCAGGTGGCGGAGGCGCAGGCGACGATCGTGTCCGCGGGTCTGGAGAACGCGGACATCGACATCGTCGGCGGCGAGTCCGTCTTCTTCGACCGGCTGGTCTCGTCCATCTCGATGGGCAAGAGCGTCGACGGTTTCGTCGAGAACTCGGACACGGCGAAGGCCCTTGCCGGGCCGTGGCTGAACGGCACGTCGTCGTTCACGGACGACCTGACCCGGGTGCTGGGGTCGGTGTCGACGGGTGACGTGCAGAACCTGACGGTTTCGGCGCTGCTGATGCGGATGATGGGGTCGGGGGGCGCGGGTGCGGACCAGGTCCGCGAGCTTCTGGAGCACGCGCGCGCCCTGGGCCTCGCGGACGCCCCGCTGAACGGGGTCGCAGCCCCGTCGCACAACGGGACACCGGTGGCCTAGCTCCCGCGGGCCGCGCTCCCCGGAGCAAGGCCCGTCCTCGATCGCCGGTCAGCTCAGACCCGTCCGGCGATCGAGGACACACGCCGGTCCACTCGGCCCCGTCCGGCAGTTGACGACACACCGGTCGACTCGGCCCCGTCCGGCGGTCGAGGACACACACCGGTCGACTCGGCCCCGTCCGGCGATTGACGACCCACACCGGCCGCAGGCCACAGATCCGCCCACCGTAAGGAGCCGCCCCGCATGGACACCGGAACCCCGCCGCCCCCGGGCGGCCCCGTGGAGGCCGGGGCCTACGACGTGCTGCGCAGGCGGCTCGCCGCACAGGCCGCCGAGCTCACCCGCCGGGCCGAGGCGCTCAACTCCCGCCGCACCGAGGAGTTCGGCTCCACCGCCCTGCGCCTGCTCGGCGGCAACGAGCAGATCCGTACCGAGCAGCCCGCCACCCCCCGCGACCTCGTCGCGATCGGCGGCCACCTGCTGTTCGGCTTCGAGCGCGGCCCCGGCCGCACCGACGAGCCCGCCGTCGACGACGTACTCGCCCTGTACGCCGCCGACCTCGCCCCCGGCACCGGCGGCCTCCTCACGGACGAGGCCTTCGTACGCGAGTTCAACGGCCTGCACCGCTACTACCGCGACGCCCGCCTGCTGCGCCTGCGCCGTACCGAGGGCCGGCTCCTCGCCGTGTTCCGGACCGGCGAGAACGCCGAGGACATCCGGGTCCTGCGCTGGGCCCTCGCCGCCGACGGATCGCCCGGCGAGTTCCTCGACGCCCGCGGCGACCGCGACCACGTCTTCCCGCCGTCGCACGACTTCACCTGGACCGTCGCAGGACGCGAGTCCCACATCCCCGGCCGGCACCCGCACATCGCCGTCGGGGGAACGGGCGACGGAGACGGCGCACGGCTGTTCGTCGATACCCTCGACGGCACCCTCACCGTCAAGACCGTCAACGACACGGACACCCCGGACGGGGTCTACCGGGAGCCGGTCACCGAACCCCTCCAGTCGCTGGCCGACGCCGAGGTGGAGTACGCGGAACTCGGCCCGCTGACCCTGCTCCGCATCCGCCCGTACAAGGAGGAGACCGCCCGTCACCTCGTCCACAACGCGCTGCTGGGCACCGTGCTGCGGCTGGACGGCATCGGTCCCGCCTGCCACCGGCTCCCCGAGGACCAGGGGATCATCTTCCCCGGCGGCTACTACCTGACCACCGGCACCGCCAAGACCTTCGACATCGCACAGCCGCTCGCCGATCCCGCCTTCGAAGGCGCCGTCCGCTCCCCCAACGGCGAGGACGTGCTCTACGCCTTCCGCTCCCGCGAGGACGGCCGGGGCCTGCTCCTCCCGTACAACGTGATCCGTCAGGAGGTCGCCACCCCGCTCCAGGGCCGCGGCCACGCGCTGCTCGACGACGGCACGCTCGTACTCCTGCGGGACCCGGTGGAGGGACAGGACGGCGGGCCGGCCCGGGTGCACGCGCTCCAGCGCTGGCAGACGCCGTACGTCTCCGACACCTACGCCGCCTCCCGCCCCGCCGGTACCGGCCCGCTCGCCCGGATCGGCAACGCCGACCTGGTGCGCGGCATCTCCGACTGCCTCGCGCTCGCGCACAGCGCGGCGGAGACCGGCCCGACAGGCGCCGGCTACGCGCAGCTGGTGGCCGACTGCGGTCGCGCCACCGACCGCTACCACTGGCTGGGCGACGACGAACTCGAATGCCTGGCAGGGCCGTTGACCGACCTGCGCGACACCGCGCAGCAGGTGCTGGCCGAGTTCGACGGCGTCCAGGAGCTGACCCGGCGGGCCGCCGACGCACTCGCCGAGAGCACGGAGAGGATCACCGCACTGGTGCGCCGGGTCCGCGGCGAGGCCCCGCGGTCCGCCGCCGGCTGGGTGGACCGGCTGACCGAACTCCGGGGCGCGCACGGCCATCTGGCGACCCTCGGCGAGATGCGGTACGCGGACACCGAGCGGATCGCCGAGCTCACCGCCGCCACCGCCGACGACCTCGCGGCGGCCGGCCGCCGCGCGGTCGCGTTCCTGGCCAGGGACGACGCGTTCGCCGGCTACCACGAGGACATCGACCGCCTCACCGAGGAGGCGTCCGCGCTCGCGACGGTCTCCGACGCCGCCGCGCTCGGCGACCGGCTGGCGGGGATGACGGACGGGCTGAGCACGGTGACCGACGTCGTCGCCGGGCTCGACATCGGTGACGGGGTGGTCCGTACGTCGATCCTGGAGCGGATCGCCGAGGTGCTCGGCGGGGTGAACCGGGCCCGTGCCACCCTCGACGCCCGCCGCCGAGAACTCCTCGACCACGAGGGCCGGGCCGAGTTCGCCGCCGAGTTCGCACTGCTGGGGCAGGCGGTGACGGGTGCGCTGGCCGCCGCCTCCACCCCCGACGCCTGCGACGAGCAGTTGGCGCGGCTGCTCCTCCAACTGGAGAACCTCGAGGCCCGGTTCGCCGAGTTCGACGACTTCCTGACCCAGCTGGGTGAGCGCCGGACAGAGGTGTACGAGGCGTTCTCCGCCCGCAGACAGACCCTTCAGGACGCCCTCGCCCGCCGGACCGAACGCCTCGCCCAGTCCGCCGCCCGGGTGCTGGAGACGGTCTCCCGACGCAGCGTCGCGCTGCCCGACACGGACGCCGTCCACACCTACTTCGCCTCCGACCCGATGGTCGCCAAGATCCGCCGCACCGCCGATGAGCTGCGCGAACTCGGCGACACGGTCAGGGCGGAGGAGCTGGACGGGCAGCTGCTCGCGGCCCGCCAGGAGGCCGGACGGGCGCTGCGCGACCGCAGCGAGCTGTACGCGGACGGCGGGGCCACCATCCGTCTGGGCCGCCACCGCTTCGCGGTGAACACCCAGCCGTTCGACCTGACGCTGGTCCCGCAGGGCGACGGGCTCGCGTTCGCCGTCACCGGGACCGACTACCGGATGCCGGTCACCGACCCGGCCTTCGCGCGCACCCGCCCCTACTGGGACCAGCAACTGCCGTCCGAGTCCCCGGCCGTCTACCGCGGCGAGCACCTGGCCGCCCGGCTCCTGGCCGAGCACGGAGCGGACCGGCTGTCCGCCCTGGAGCCGGCCGGACTCGCCTCCCTCGTGGGCAGGTCAGCCGCCGACGCGTACGACGAGGGGTACCAGCGCGGCGTCCACGACGAGGACGCCACCGCGATCCTGACCGCCCTGCTGCGACTGCACGCCGGGGCCGGGCTCCTGCGCTGCCCGCCCGCCGTCCGCGCCGCCGCCCAGCTGTTCTGGGCGCACGCGGCGGACGAGGCCCGACGGACGTCCTGGACGCGCCGGGCCCGCTCGCTGGCCCGCGCCCGCGACACCTTCGGGCTCGCCCCGGCCGTCGCCGCGCTCCAGGAGGAGTGGGCGGGGGCCATCGGCAGCGAGGACTCCCGCGCCGTCGCCGCATACCTCTTCGATGAGCTGACGACCGGGCCCGAGGGGTTCGTCACCAGCGCCACGGTCCGCACCTTCCTCGACAAGTTCCGTCGTACGACGGGCACTTCCGCCTACGACGAGGACCTCGCCGCCCTCCGGGACGATCTGCCGGCCCGCCGCCAGCTCGTCGAGGGGTGGCTCACCTCGTACTCCGGCGCGAGCGGTTCGGAGCTGGACGCGGGCGATCTGGCGGAGGCCGTCGCGGTGGAGCTGTGCCCGGAGCCCGCCGTCGCCCGGTACGAGGGCGACGCCCCGCTCACCGCGACCGTGGACGGCCTCCTCGGCGTCCATCCCCGCATCGACCGGGGCCGGCTGGCCCTGCGGATCGACGAACTCCTGCCCCGTACCGAGGAGTTCCGCACCGTCACGGTGCCCGGCTTCCGCGCCTACCAGCGGCAGCGCACCGCACTGGCCGACGCCGAGCGCGGCAGACTGCGGCTGGACGACCACCGGCCGCGCGTGATGTCGGCGTTCGTCCGCAACCGGCTGCTCGACGAGGTCTATCTGCCGCTGATCGGCGACAGCCTCGCCAAGCAGCTCGGCACCGCCGACGCCGACCGGCGCACCGACTCGCAGGGCCTCCTGCTGCTCGTGTCGCCGCCCGGCTACGGCAAGACGACGCTCATGGAGTACGTCGCCGACCGGCTCGGCCTGGTGCTCGTGAAGATCAGCGGTCCGAACCTGGGCCACGACGTGACCTCGCTGGACCCGGCGCAGGCGCGCGGCGCGACCGCACGCCAGGAGATCGAGAAGATCAACTTCGCGTTGGAGGCGGGCAACAACACCCTGCTCTACCTCGACGACATCCAGCACACCTCCCCGGAGCTGCTCCAGAAGTTCATCCCGCTGTGCGACGCCACCCGGCGGATCGAGGGGGTGCGGGACGGCGAGCCGCGCAGCTACGACCTGCGGGGCAAGCGCTTCGCGGTGTGCATGGCGGGCAACCCGTACACCGAGTCCGGGGAGCGGTTCCGCATCCCCGACATGCTCGCCAACCGGGCCGACGTCTGGAACCTCGGCGAGGTGCTGAGCGGCCGGGAGGACGTCTTCGCGCTGAGCTTCGTGGAGAACGCCCTGACCGCCAACCCGGTGCTGGCCCCGCTCGCCGGGCGCTCCCGCGACGACCTCACGCTGCTGCTGCGGCTCGCCGCGGGCACGGCACCCGCCTCCGGTGCGGCCGGTCTCGAACACCCTTACGCGCCCGCCGATGTGGACCGCATCGTCGCCGTGCTGCGGCATCTGCTCAAGGCCCGCGACACCGTACTCGCGGTCAACGCCGCGTACATCGCATCGGCCGCGCAGACGGACGCGACCCGCACCGAACCGCCGTTCCGGCTCCAGGGTTCGTACCGCAACATGAACCGGATCGCCGAGCGGATCGTGCCCGTGATGAACGACGCCGAACTGTCGGACGTCGTCGAGGACCACTACGCGGGCGAGGCCCAGACACTCACCAACGGCGCGGAGGCCGCCCTGCTGAAACTCGGCGCGCTGCGCGGGACGCTGAGCCCGGAGCAGGCCGCCCGCTGGTCCGCCGTCACCGCCTCGTACGTCCGGACCCAGGCACTCGGCGGCCCGGACGGCGACCCGGTCACCCGTGCGGTGGCGGCGCTCGGCCTGCTCGCGGACCGGATCGCGGCGGTCGAGTCGGCGATCAGCAGGGCGGCGGACCCACGGCACCTCATCGCCGGGCCGCCGTCCGCGACACCCGGGGACCACTGACAGCGGCGACGAGCAGCGACCAGAGACGGGAGCAAGGCATGCTGGGTCATGTGTCTCCTCTTCCGCAACAGCCCCAACGCTCCCCGTACTCCGGCCATATGGTCGTCTGCGGTGACGACGCGCTCGCCCAACGGCTCGCCGTCGAACTGCGCTACGTCTACGGGGAGCGGGTCACCCTCGTGCTGCCACCCGGGCCGGGCGCGGGCCGGCCGGAACTGCCGCTGACGGGGCGCGGACGGGCGGCCGCCCTGTTCGGGCGGATGTCCTCGGCGATGAACCGCAACGGCGGGAACGGCGACGGCGACACCAACGCCGGGGTGGAGGCGGTACGCATCATCCAGGCGGCCGAGCCCTCCGACGAGGCGTTCGAGGAGGCCGGTGTCGACACGGCGGCCGCCCTCGCCCTCGTCTACGACGACGACGAGCGCAACATCCGCGCCGCGCTGACCGCCCGCCGGCTCAACCCCCGCCTCCGGCTGGTGATCCGGCTCTACAACCGCAAGCTCGGCCAGCATCTGGAGACACTGCTCGACCAGGCGGCCGCCGTCGCGTCGCCGGGGATCGACCAGACCGCGCTGGACGCCTCCACCACGGTCCTGTCCGACTCCGACACCGCCGCCCCCGCCCTCGCGGCGACCGCGCTCGCCGGATCCAGCAAGGTGATCCAGGCGGAGGGCCTGCTCCTGCGGGCCGCGGAACGCACCCCGCCCCGGGGCGGCCAGGTCGCCGACCCCGGCCTGTGCACACTGGCCCTGCTCTCCTCCACCACTCATGACCCGGCAGGCACCGAGGGCTCCGACAGCAGCGGCGACGAGGGCCCCAGGCTGCTGCCCGACCAGGCCGAGGTGGCCGCCGCGACCGGACGCGGAACGGTCGTCCTGGAGGCCGTCAGCCAGAGCGGCGCGGCCTCCCCGACGCCCCGGATGGGCGGCCGCAGCGCACCGCTGAGCCAGTTCTTCTCACGCCGGCTGCGCTGGTCGGCACTGGGCGTCGGCCTGGCCGTCCTTGGCCTGGCGGTCGCGTCCACGTTCACCACCGGCGACAAGCCGCTGCACGCCACGTATCTGACCCTGCTCGACCTGTTCGCGATGGGCGACCCCGCCATCGGCGACCCGGCCGCCCGGCAGATCATCCAGATCCTGTCCGGCGTGGCCGGGCTGATGCTGCTCCCCCTGCTGGTGGCCGGTGTCCTGGAGGCCTTCGGCTCGCTCCGCACCGCCTCGTCGCTGCGCCGGCCGCCGCGCGGCCTCTCCGGGCACGTGGTCCTGCTGGGCCTCGGCAAGATCGGTACCCGGGTCCTGGTCCAGCTGCGCGAACTCGGCATCCCCGTGGTGTGCGTGGAGGACGACCCGGACGCCCGCGGTATCCCGGTGGCCCGGCGGCTGCACGTACCGGTGGTCATCGGGGACGTCACGCAGGAGGGCGTGCTGGAGGCCGCGAAGATCCGGCGCTCCCGCGCGCTGCTCGCCCTGACCAGCATCGACACCACCAACCTGGAGGCCGCGCTGTACGCACGCTCGGTCAAGCCGAACCTGCGGGTGACGCTGCGGCTGTTCGACGACGAGTTCGCCACGGCCGTCTACCGCACCCTGCGCACCGCCCACCCGCAGGCGCTGACCCGCTCCCGCTCGGTCTCCCACCTGGCCGCGCCCTCGTTCGCGGTGGCCATGATGGGCCGGCAGATCCTGGGCGCGGTGCCGGTCGAGCGGAAGGTGATGCTGTTCGCCGCGATCGAGGTGGCCGGGCATCCGCAGCTGGAGGGCCGGACGGTGGAGCAGGCGTTCCGCTCCGGCGCCTGGCGGGTCCTCGCCCTGGACGTCGCCCCGCCCGCCGACCGGCGCCCGGACCTGACGGCGCCCGTCCCGCCCCAGCAGACACCCGGAACGGGCACGGAGAGCCCCGGCGGCCTCGTGTGGAACCTGCACCCCGGCTACGTACTCCAGCCCACCGACCGCGTCGTCATCGCCGCCACCCGCCGCGGCCTGGCCGAACTACTGCGCACCCGTTCCTCGTTGACCCGTCGCTGACCCCGGCGCCTCCTCCGCCCACCGCCGGCGGCCGAGCACCGGCCCGGTGCTCGGCCGTGGGCGGGCCGGGATCCGCGACGGCCGGCCGCTGCCGCACAGCTAGCCGATCGCTCCCATCGCCTCCCGCACCTGCGCCAGCGTCGCGTCGGCGACGGCGTTGGCGCGTTCGTTCCCGGCCCGCAGCACCGACCGCACGTACCCCATGTCCTGGGCGTACTCGGCCCGCCGCGCCCGCATCGGGGCGAGCCGGGTGTTGACGGCCTCGGTCACGGTCCGCTTCAGGGCAGCCGCACCCCCGCCGCCGATCTCCTCGGCCACCTCGTACGGGTCGCGGCCGAGGCAGAGCGCGGCCAGCAGCACGAGGCCGGACACGCCGGGCCGCCCCTCGGGGTCGTAGGTGATGTGCCGGTCGGCATCCGTTCTCGCGCCCTTGACCAGCCGCGCGGTCTCGTCCGCGTCGGCGCTCAGCGCGATGGAGTTGGCCCGGCTCTTGCTCATCTTGGTGCCGTCCGTGCCGAGCAGCAGCGGTGCGGCGGAGAGCAGTGCCTCGGGCTCCGGGAAGACCTGCCCGTACCGCTCGTTGAACCGCCTCGCGACGGTCCGGGTCAGTTCGAGGTGGGGCAGCTGGTCCCGGCCGACGGGTACCAGGTTGCCCTTGCAGAACAGGATGTCGGCCGCCTGGTGGACCGGGTAGGTGTACATCAGCCCGCTGACGGAGGACTGCCGGGAGTGCGCGATCTCGTCCTTGACCGTGGGGTTGCGGCCCAGCTCGGCGACGGTGACGAGGCTGAGGAAGGGCAGCAGCAGCTGGTTGAGCGCGGGGACGGCGCTGTGGTTGAAGATCACCGAGCGCTCCGGGTCGATGCCGGCGGCCAGATAGTCCAGCAGCAGCCCCTCCGTCGTCGCGGTCAGCCGCTCGGCGACGTCCCGGTCGGTCAGCACCTGGTAGTCGGCGATCAGGACGAACATCTCCACCCCGAGGTCCTGGAGCCGTACCCGGTTGTGGAGCGTCCCGAAGTAGTGCCCGAGATGGAGCGCGCCGGTGGGCCGGTCACCGGTCAGCACCCGGAACCGGGCGGGGTCCTGCCGGATCCGGTCCTCCAGGGTGGCGGCCGGGCCGGCGTCCGCGTATGCGGTCATGGTCATGAGTGGTCTCTCCTCGCGTCGATGTGTGCGTGGAGGACGGCCCGCCGGGCAGGGAACCCGTACCGGAAGAGGGCAGAGAAAAAGGGCCGTCCTGTCGAACGGCCCTGGTCCCGCGCAGAAGAGGTGGCCGCTCCTAGGAGGAGCGCCACCAGTTCCGGCACGGTACGGAGGTCATGGGGTGAGCTTAGCGGCCGGGCGGCGGTCCGCGCTCGTCAGCGGCCGATGGCCCGCGGGGGCCCTGTGCTCGCGGGCCCGGCTCCCCGCGGGCCATCGCGGCAGGCGTCCGCGTGGCCCACACTCCGGTCCTGCTCGGCGGGGAAGCGCCGCACGCCGAAGGCGGCGCCGGCCCGTCCTGATCCACCGCCCCGGGCTCACTTGTGGGCGTGGTCACCCACGTAGAAGAGGATCCAGACGAAGCCCGCGAACAGGTGCGTGGCGAAGATGTAGATGAAGACGCGCAGCGCGACCCCGCGTTCCTTCCAGGCCTCACTGCCGCCGCCGTAGTCGCGGTCCTCCGTCCGCTCGGGACGTGGTGCGTCGTCGCTCACGGGGCCGGTCCCGCTCATGTCTGCCTCCGTCGGCCCGGGGCTCGGGCGGCCTCCGTACCCGTTCAGCGTACCCAGGGCCTGGGCCGGGCGGCGCCGTGGAATAGGGAAGGGGGGTGCCTCGTTGTAGGGTGTGTTCAGATAGTTCAACGTTCAACCAATACTGGAGGCGGGCGCCATGCAGTTCGGGATCTTCACCGTCGGGGACGTCACCACCGACCCGACCACCGGTACGACGCCGAGCGAGCACGAGCGGATCAAGGCCACCGTCGCCATCGCGCGGAAGGCCGAGGAGGTCGGCCTCGACGTCTTCGCGACCGGCGAGCACCACAACCCGCCGTTCGTCCCGTCCTCGCCGACCACCACCCTCGGCTACATCGCCGCCCGCACCGAACGCATCATCCTGTCCACCTCGACCACCCTGATCACCACCAACGACCCGGTGAAGATCGCCGAGGACTACGCCACGCTCCAGCACCTCGCCGACGGCCGCGTCGACCTGATGATGGGCCGCGGCAACACCGGACCGGTCTATCCGTGGTTCGGCAAGGACATCCGCCAGGGCATGCCGCTCGCCGTCGAGAACTACGCCCTGCTGCACAAGCTGTGGCGCGAGGAGGTCGTCGACTGGGAGGGGAAGTTCCGTACGCCGCTGCAGTCCTTCACCGCGACCCCGCGCCCGCTCGACGGCGTCCCGCCGTTCGTCTGGCACGGCTCCATCCGCTCCCCGGAGATCGCCGAGCAGGCCGCGTACTACGGCGACGGCTTCTTCCACAACAACATCTTCTGGCCCATCCAGCACACGGAGAAGATGGTGCGCCTCTACCGGCAGCGCTACGCCCACTACGGGCACGGCACCGCCGAGCAGGCCATCGTCGGACTCGGCGGCCAGGTGTTCATGCGGAAGAACTCGCAGGACGCCGTGCGGGAGTTCCGTCCGTACTTCGACAACGCGCCGGTCTACGGGCACGGGCCCTCCATGGAGGACTTCACCCAGCAGACGCCGCTGACCGTCGGCTCCCCGCAGGAGGTCACCGAGCGGACGCTGTCCTTCCGGGACGCCGTCGGCGACTACCAGCGCCAGCTGTTCCTGATGGACCACGCGGGGCTGCCGCTGAAGACGGTCCTGGAGCAGCTCGACATCCTCGGCGAGGAGGTCGTCCCCGTGCTGCGCAAGGAGTTCGCCGCCCTGCGGCCGGCCGGGGTGCCGGAGTCCGCGCCGCTGCACCCGGCCGTCACCGCCGCCACCGCCCCTGCCACCGCGAAGGAGAGCTGACACCGTGTTCGCCACCGAACCACTGAGGATCGTCGCCGTCTCGGCCGGGCTGAGCAGCCCGTCCTCGACCCGGCTGCTGGCCGAGCGGCTGGCCGGGGCCGCCCGGGAGCGGCTGGAGACCGAGCAGGACCGGCCGGTCGACGTCCGGCTGATCGAGCTGCGTGACCTGGCCGTCGACATCGCCAACCACCTGGTGACCGGATTCCCCTCGGCCACGCTGGAGGAAGCGATCGGCGCGGTGACGGCGGCGGACGGGTTGATCGCCGTCAGCCCGGTCTTCACCGCCTCCTACAGCGGGCTGTTCAAGTCGTTCTTCGACCTCGTCGAGAACACCGCGCTGACCGGGAAGCCCGTCGTCGTCGCGGCGACCGGCGGTACCGCCCGGCACTCCCTGGTGCTGGAGCACGCGATGCGCCCGCTCTTCGCCTATCTGCGGGCCGTCACACTGCCGACCTCGGTGTACGCGGCGTCGGAGGACTGGGGCGCTCCGGGCGACTCGTACGCCGACGGCCTGCCGGCCAGGATCGGGCGGGCGGGCGGCGAGCTGGCGAGCGCGGTCACCGGCGGCCGGGCGGTCTCCGGGGCGTCCAAGACCCTCGGCCTGGACGACGACGTGGTGCCGTTCGAACAGCAGCTGGCCGGTCTCCGGCAGTCCTGACCGGCCCAGGCGCTGTGGTTTCGCCCGATTTGACTAGAGTTGTTCGGGAGGGTGCGCCGCCGGGAACCCGCAGGGCGCACCCGTGCACCGAGCCGAACCGAGCTGGAGGCAGAGATGGGCAGGATCGTGGTGGGCGTGGACGGCTCCGAGTCGTCTATCAAGGCACTGCACTGGGCCGTACGCCAGGGGGAGCTGACCGGTGACACGGTCGAGGCGGTCAACAGCTGGGAGTACCCCGCGACCAGCTGGGCGTCGATGATGCCGGGCCTGCCGGAGGACTTCGACCCGCAGGCCCTGGCCACCGTCTCCCTCACCGAGACCCTGGAGGAGGCGCTGGGCGCCGAGGGTGCCGCCGCGGTCAGCAAGGTCGTGGTGATCGGCAACCCGGCACAGTCCCTGCTGGACCGGGCCGAGGGCGCGAATCTGCTGGTCGTGGGCGCGCGCGGGTTCAGCGGCTTCAAGGCCACCCTGCTCGGCTCGGTGAGCCTGCACGTCACCCAGCACTCGCCGTGCCCGGTGACCGTGGTGCGCGGCTGACGGCGACCGGGCACAGCCACCGCGGTTGACGGCGACCGGGTCCGGTCACGGCCACCGGGGCGGGTGCGACGCGACCCGTCGCAGCCAATGCGGCGGGTGCGACCGACCGCAGCCACCGGGGCGGGCGAGCCCCGGTCACAGCCACCGGAGCGGGCGAGCCCCGGTCACAGCCACCGGAGCGGACGCGACCCCGTCACAGCCACCGGAGCGGACGCGACCCCGTCACAGCCACCGGAGCGGACGCGACCCCGTCACAGCCACCGGAGCGGACGCGCCCCCGTCACAGC